>JAGGNB010000042.1 GCA_017886375.1 Octadecabacter sp. | reverse complement strand
TTAATCCTACCGAACATCCGCTCGATACGGTTGCGTCGTTTGTCGCGCCTCTTATAATACTTAATGGTTGTTATTCGTGATTTGCGTCCAGGAATACAGGGACTAGGTTCTTTTTCTATGAGGCCTTCTCGAAACCAGTCGGCGTCATATCCCGTGTCGGCAAGCAACCAAGCCGCCTCTGGCGGACAGTTCTTCAAGGCAGCTGCGCCAGTATAATCGCTCACCTGACCCGCTGTGACAAAGAAGCGGACGGGACGTCCACTATTTTGGACCATTGGAATACCGTGGGGCACCGCCAATGCAAGAACGAGCCGTAGATCTTAACCCAGACGCGCCGCGCCCTGTGTTGTCTTTTGTTAGGGCGCACGACCCCGACCCGCCGCGCGACAGGGCTGTGCCTGTCGATGTTGCCGCATTGGGCTACCAATCCGTCCCGATAAAAGCTGATCCAGCGATGTTGGCCTATTTGGGCTCTGACACATTCCCATCTTCTCTCTTGGTTCGGAAAGTGAAGACTGGGCCCCAACGAAAAAAGGCCGCCCCAACCGGGACGGCCTTTTGCCGTTCTATTGGTCAGTCTTAGTGCTGGTACTTCTTGATTTCACCAGACTTAAGACGGCCGCTGTAGGACACCAATTCTGCACGTACGACTTTCATCAGGAAGTACAGGCAGAAGATGTTCACAACAGCCATGGCAAAGATCGCCGCATCAGAGAAGTCGATGACAGGACCAAGGCTCGCGGCGGCACCGATGACGATGAAGATACAGAAGATGATCTTGAAGACCAGTTCCGTCGTTTTGCCTTCACCGAACAGGTACGTCCACGCTTTCAGGCCGTAGTAAGACCATGAAATCATCGTGGAAAACGCGAACAGGATCACCGCAATCGCGAGGACAAACGGGAACCAGCTGATGGCCGACCCGAATGCCGCAGACGTCAGTGCAACACCGGACGTATCGCCGACAGTTGCAATCGCTGTGCCTGCATCGTTCAGCAAGTACATGCCTGCGGTTTCGTCCCACAACAACTGACCAGAGATGGTGATCACAAGCGCTGTCATCGTACAGATAACAACCGTGTCGATCAGCGGCTCAAGCAAGGATACGAAGCCCTCGGTGATCGGCTCTTTGGTTTTCACCGCAGAGTGTGCAATCGCCGCAGAACCAACGCCCGCCTCGTTCGAAAACGCAGCCCGTTTGAAACCTTGGATCAAGGCACCAACAAGACCACCCGCAACACCAAGACCCGTAAAGGCACCGGCGAAGATCTGGCCAAAGGCCCAACCGATTTGGTCGTAGTTTACGATAAGGACGATCAAAGCCGCGCCAACGTACAGCACGCCCATGAACGGAACGACCTTTTCTGTAACTTTAGCGATGGATTTGATGCCACCAACGATAACCGCAAACACGACGATCGCAAAGATCAGGCCAGTAATCCAACCGGGGAACTCGCCCGTGATCTGGGTGATCTGCGCATGTGCTTGGTTGGCTTGGAACATGTTCCCGCCGCCCAGCGCACCAAGGATACAGAAGATAGAGAACAGCACCGCAAGGATCTTACCACCCGGAAGGCCAAGCTCGTCGAACCCTTTGGAGATGTAATACATCGGGCCACCAGAAACGCTGCCATCAGGGTATTCGTTGCGGTATTTCACACCCAACGTACATTCGGTGAACTTGGACGCCATGCCCAAAAGACCCGCAAGGATCATCCAGAACGTCGCACCCGGACCACCGATGCCAACAGCAACCGCAACGCCTGCGATGTTACCAAGGCCAACCGTGCCCGAAAGCGCGGTCGCAAGGGCCTGAAAGTGGGAGACTTCGCCTGCATCGTTGGGATCAGAATAATCGCCCTTGACCAACGAAATCGCGTGGCCAAAGAAACGAAACTGAACGAAGGCAAAATAGATCGTAAAGACCGACGCGCCAATAACCAGCCACATCACAATCCAAGGAAAAGACGTGCCGGGGATAGGTGCAAAAATCGCGCTGACGAACCAGCCAGTCGAACTGGCAAATATCGAATTCACCCGTTCATCAAGTGTCATCACCGCCTCTTGCGCTGACGCCGGAACAGCAACCGCGAAAAACGCGGCGACCGTGAAGAATAGTTTGTAAATCGTATTCATGTTGCTGATCCTTATGCGACGACAGTGACAGGAACGCGGGCGTTCATCACAAGGTTTGCGGTTGAACTGCCAAAGATGCGCGTTGAAAAGCCACCAGCACTTGAACGCGCAACGATGATCTGGCTTGCGCCTTCACTATGGGCAATGTCGTCAATCGTGTCCGCAACATCACCGTGGCGCACGATTGCGCGTGCCGTCAGGCCCGCGTCGGTCAATGATTTCACGGCAGGGTTCACCACCCGCTCCATCGCGATTTCAATCTCTTCTTCGCGCCGTTTATGACGTTGGGCATTCTCTTCTGCCGTTTGGAAAGAAAACGGCGACCATTCGATCACGTACACGACGATTAACTCGCAGCTGTCCATGCGGGCCGCCATACTTTTGGCAAACTCAAGGGCCTTTTCCCCTGAACTTTGGCCATCTAGGCCGATCACTAATTTCATATTTTTGTCCCTCTGATTGTAGCCGCTTTAACGGTCATTCTGGCTGAGTAGATACCGAACGCTAATTAACCAAATTTCATTGGTCCAGTTTATTTTTCCCAGCGGGCCAGTGCTCACCGCCGGTCTGCGCTCCAATCAGATCGGTGCAACTTCACTTCGACGCCAACTTCTGCGTCCCCATCTGTGGAGTCTTCTCACATCAGCAAGACTTTGTATTTATTGGGCAATATAACACTGCTAAGGCTAAGCTGACGCCTGAAATATTTGCAGCAAACAGGTGTCGTCGCAGGCCAGACTGCGGTCCTGAACCCACTAAAATGCACCCCTGACCGCGACGCTTGACTGGTCGCGCAGCGGGTGTGGAAGCCGCAAATATACCCAAAATGCCGTCCAAATGATCATCATCAAACACAATACGGTAACGTCCATCACAATGTTTCGGTCACTTTGTTCAGACGGTGCACCGCGTCAGGGTTGATCCCGCGCGAAGCCGCCGTTCTTTCCACCATGGCGTAGAAACTGGCGATCAATGTAATTGAGTCCGTCAACGCATAGCCCGTCCGAACGACTGCCAGCACACGCGCGTGTTTCACCAATGCGGTGGTCGCAAAGACCGTTGCACCCTTGGCCGCCAGGTCATCGGCCACACCCGCCAGCGGAGTTTACCATCACTGAACGTACCCTTCGTGTAATCAATTCCAAGGAAAATCTGGTAAATTAATTAATGTTTTATTGCGCTTGGCTAAAATTTACTCTCTCTTGGGTTGAAACAGACCCGTTGGTGTTTCGTCGATGATCCAGCCGCTGCGGCGGGTTCTAATGTTTAAATGGTGTTCCTGCGCAAAGCGGGTTTTGTAACGGAGTTGCTATGAGTATTGCCTCAATAACGGCTGCGCGTGTTTCGGAACTCGAAGCAAAAGTCATCGAACTTGAGGCACGGTTAAACTACGATGATTTGACGGGCGCCTATACACGGCAATACCTTTTCGACAGGTTCGCAACGTCGGATCTGGCGGGCCATTTCCTCATTTTCGTGGATCTGGACGACTTCAAAAGCGTCAATGACCACTACGGCCATACTGCGGGCGACCAGCTTTTGAAATTGATCACTGGTGCCATGATGAAAACCGTTGGCGAGCACGGGTTTGTGGTGCGGTTGGCGGGCGACGAATTCGTCATTCTAGTGGACAAGATGACCGATGACGCCTTTGCAGACATCGACAAGTCCCTGCGCAGCGCAATCGGCAAAGCGACGCTAAAGATTGGCATGCTCGACGTGTGCCGCACAGCCTCACTCGGCTTTATAAAACTGAAACGTGGCATGTCGATGCGAGAAGCCGTTGCTTTGGCAGACAATGCACTGCTGCAAGCAAAGGCCGCGGGTAAGAACCGGTCACAATCCGTCCAGCAACGGTCCCCGCATCTCGCGCCCCGCCTCCCCAGTGTCGACGCTGTGCGCCATGCGTTACAAAACAATGAGATCGGGTATCACGTTCAGCCCATTTTGCGCGGCAGTGACCTCCAAATCGAAGGCTTCGAGGCACTGCTTCGATGGTCTTTGCCCAGCGGCGAGGTTTTGGGCCCAAGCCAATTTCTGGAAACCATGACCAAAGCCTACGATGCGGCCACACGCCCGCCCCTGTCAGCAGCGCGCAGAACCTCGGAATGGGCCGTGTTGAATAAATCGAAATATATCTCATTTAATATATCCGAAGCGTTCATCATGCGCATCGTGCAAGACGGTCTTGGTTGGGTCGAAGAACTCGTCGGAAATATTCCAAACGACCAGATCGTTTTTGAACTGCTTGAAACGGTGGTTGATCAAAACGCCAAACATGTCGCGCATGCCGTTTCCAAATTGCGTCATCGCGGAATTCGCGTCGCCTTGGATGATTTTGGTATTGGATATTCAAGTTTAGAACGGCTTCAGGGACTAGATGTGGATTTCGTCAAGATCGACAAGCAATTTGTCCACGGGGCCGCGCACAGCAATCGCGGAATGGATCTTTTCGCCAGCATGGTGGACCTGTCGCATCGACTCGGTGCGCAGACCGTCGTTGAAGGCGTCGAGACCGCGCAACATCTGGAACTTGCGCAGCAGGCAGGGGCCAATTTCGTGCAGGGGTATTTTCTCGGGCTGCCAAAACCGATTACTGATTACTAATGGGCGGCGCAAACGCCCGCTTTGACGTCAGACACCGGATCACGGGGCTGATGTCAGCCTAAAGCGCGCGATCCGAGACCAGCCGCATGCCAAGATGCGCAGGCGGTGTCCCAACGGCGCAACCGCCCCGGGCAGGATCACGGACGAGGTACGACATAACGGCGATATGTTCGCCGCCAACATAAAACGCAGGGCAGCGGTCCGGCGACATCTGGACGCCCGCCACACCCGCGTAACAATCCATCGTCCACTCCCAAACGCTGCCGTTCAGATCAACGATGCCTTGGGATGTTGTGTCAAACGACCCCTGCGGACGCAGGGCGCGATTTGTTTGGGGTTCCAACAAATAGGCGGATGCCCATGTCAGGTCAGGATCAGTGAATATCGGATCAGGTGTTTCGGGCAAAACCTCAGCCGCCATGAACTCCCATTCCTGCAATGTCGCCAACCGGTATGTGTGGCCCGTCACCGTGTTGATCCAATTTACGTATTGCGCAACGTCATCAAACGAAAGTCCCGTTGCAGGCGTGACTGCTTCGCTGCTGTCACCGACCGCACGCAGGGCCAACGTGCAGGCCCCTGCGGCGTGGCAGGCATTCCACTGCGCAACGGTGACTTCGTATTTCTGCACATAGATCGACGTGCCATCAGGCAAAACCACAGGGCTTTGCGCCATCACCGGTTCAACAAAAAGATCGGGGCCGCGCGCATTAAGCGCGACCCCGACCAGAACCGCCGCCCCCAGCAAAATCAACGACCACCTGAGGGACATGTGATCACGGATTGCTTTAAGGGGAACGGCGATTGTCATGATGGTTTCCGATCAGGCCTCAAATGTGCGAGGTGCGACGACCTGTTCCATCAAGGCATTGTTCCACTCACCTTCAACGACAAAGTGCGCAGTCGCCCCAAGCAGGGCGGCCTCAATCAGGTTGTGGTTCACGTAGGCGTACACACCCGGTTGCTCAAACGTGTACATGGATGCCACAGCGGTGCCGCCACGCACGAACCACGTTTCAACACCCGTCAGGGGCGGCGTGCTGAACGATGTTTCCCAGACGTAATTGCCATGGCCACCGATCAGGTGGGGACGGCTATCGCGGTTGGACTGGTTGTGGATCATCAGAACGGTTTCACCGACGGTGGCTGTCAGGGCGTTTTCACCGGTCAGGGCACCAACCGCACCATTGAACACACAATGTGTCGGGCGAAGTGTCCGCATGGCGTCCAGACTGTCAGCGTAATCATCACCAGCGGCCGCATAGGTCTTGTAGTCGCCGTTTTCATCCATCGGCAGGTAGAAATCCTGCTCACCGATGTAGGCGATGCTGTCATAGGGCAACGCATTGCCGTCGCCGTCTTTCAGACCATCGCGGGGCAGCACCATGACGGCCCCGTTCATGCCGTGGGTGACGTGATACGGAATCATCGCGCCGCCGGGGGCACAGTGATAGGTAAAGCAGCCCGGTTTTGTGGCCTTCCAGCGCAGCACGGTTTCTTCACCCGGATACACATGGGTCAAACCACCACCACCAAGCGCACCGGTTGATGCGTGAAAGTCGATGTTGTGTTCCATCATGCTGTCAACAGGGTTGCGCAGGGTCAATTCGATCATATCGCCCTCATGGCAGATGATCAGCGGGCCGGGGACGGACCCGTTATAGGTCAGGGCCCAAACGCTCGCGCCGGTGTCTTCATCGACAACGATCAAGCGTTCGTTGGTCTCCATGTAAATTTCGATCAGCTTCGGCCCACCTGTGGCGACCTGTTCATGCACGGGCGCAAACGGCGGTGCGACCAGTTCTTGTTTCACACGGGTGTAGCCGGACAGATCGACGGCGGCAGCCTGCACCTGGGCCTGCGCCTCTGCTTCGATAAATCGCGCTGATGGCGGCTGCATGTTTGGTATAGCGGCGCGGCGCGGCGTGGCCATTGCGGCGCCACCTGTCATCGCGGCGGCACCTGCCAGAACGGTTCCACGCAAAACGTTGCGTCGGCTGGTTTGCATAAGGCCCGGATTAAATTGTTTGGTCATGGTGTGCTCCTTTCGAGGAGGTTGGGGGGTCAAAGATTGCTCAGCTGTTCTTCGAAACGGGCTTTGGCACCGCGCGGGATACGTCCTGCAAGAAAATCGTCAGGCGCGTCAGACACGTCACCCACAGCAATCGTCATCACCATGCCCATGGCATAGTGTGGCTTGCAGCGAATGCCATAAAGGCCTTCGGTGTCGAACGTCACCATAATTTCTTCGTTGATGCTGCTTTCAAAAACCTCTGCACCCTCAGGTGTCATCTCAGGGATGGATTCAGCGTTGTGGCCGCGGTCCGTGGCAAGAAAAGTGACAGTATCACCAGCGGCAATGCGCAAGAATGCAGGTTCAAAAATCATGGTGCCTGCATCGCCGCGGTTCAGCATCTGAACTTCAAAATCTTCAGCATGTGCGGCCCCTGTCAAGGCAACAGTCAGGGTAAGCGTGGAGGCTAGAGTACGAAACATTTCATGTCCTTTCGATTTTCTGTTGGTTCCTGAATACGCGCGCTGACAGCCAAGGTCCTTGCGCTGGAACAACCTAAGGGGCGGTATTTTATTGATCTGAATCAAATTACGTGGCCGTGGCAGCATGAATGTGCCAAAATGATTGTCATGCAAAAAGCAAACCGTCCCAGCACCTACAGCACCTTGGATGAAAGCCTTTTGAACGGCATTCCGCCCTTCTCCATGCTCGACCCAAAACAAATCCGCGCGATATTGGACCTCGCCAGTTCACGCCGTCACGCAGCTGGCGCGTCGGTCTTTGAGGAAGGTCATGACGCGGATCGGTTCTATCTGCTGCTCGATGGGTATATCCGCGTCGTGCGGATCACGGCAGACGGGGAACAGGTCATCGTCCTGCACATCCCTAGCGGGCAGTTGTTCGGCATTGCCAAGGCGCTGGGTCACGACACCTATCCGGCAACCGCCATTGCTGCCACGGACTCGATCACATTGTCTTGGCCGACACGTCTGTGGGATAGTTTTGTCGCGCAATACGACGGCTTCGCGACGCAATCCTACCAGACCGTTGGTGCGCGCATCGGTGAGATGAACACCCGGATCGTCGAAATGGCCACCCAACAGGTCGAACAACGCATCGCCTGTGCCTTGCTGCGGCTGATCAACCAGACGGGCCGCAAGGTGGACGGCGGGATAGAGATTGATTTCCCGATCTCACGTCAGGACATTTCCGAAATGACAGGCACGACCCTGCACACCGTCAGCCGCATGATGAGCGCGTGGGAAAAACAGGGCTTTGTAGAAAGCGGGCGCAAACGCATCACCGTTCGCGACCCCCACCAGATCGTTATTCTGTCCGGCGCGAAGGTTTGATCGACGCCGCCAGTTCCGCGTAGAACGCATCGACGTCCAGCCCATATTCGGCGCAAGCATCGATGACCGTATGAAACGGGTTCACCAAGCATCCAACACACAGCATCTTATGGCGCATGAACACTGTTATCGTGTCTGGCCACTGGGTCATCAGCGCGCCAAGCGGCAGATCTGGATCATCGATGTGGTTGTGTTTCATCGGGCACCTCTGTGGATGCAACCTAGCCTGAAATCAGACCCATACGTTGTGATTGGGCAAACTCAGACCGATTTCGTCAGTCAGCATCAATTGGTACCCGATTTTGAATCCGTCAGTGTTGCTATAGGTCCCTCAAAACAAGGTACGCCTGTTTGTAACGCGCGTGGCCATCTGCCATTGCCGCGATAAGTGATGCGTCAGGTTCTACGGTTTTGGCAAGGGGCGGCTGCGTTGCAACCTCAATCCCTGCCCCCGCGCCCGCCATCATACCAAGGCGTGCCGCACCCAGTGCTGCCCCAAAATCGCCCGCCTTCGGCACGTCGAGCGGGATGTTGATCGTGCTCGCCAGCATCGACAGCCAGTGGTCGGATTTCGCGCCACCGCCCATTGCCAATGCCCGCGTCAATGTTGTTCCCGTGGCACCCAGCGCATCCTTACAATCGGCAAACGCAAAGCTGACACCTTGCAAAACCGCCCGCGCCGCCGCCTTCGCATCCGTCGCATGATCGAGGTGCAAGAACTGCCCGCGCATCTGCGCATTGTTGTGCGGTGTGCGCTCTCCGCCCAAGTAGGGCAGGAACAATGTCTTGCTTGGCGCAACCACATCACCCAAATCTTTGGTCAGATCGCCAGCCGACTGCCCCGTCAAATTCGCCAACCAGTTGAGCGCATCTGTCGCCGCCAGAATAACCCCCATCTGGTGCCATGTCTGCGGCACGGCATGGCAAAACGTATGCACAGCCGTGGCTGGATCGGGCCGATACCCTGCGTTGGCGGCAAACAAAACGCCCGACGTTCCAAGCGACACAAACCCCGTGCCGTCCTTTACAACACCCGCGCCAATGCCAGCGGCGGCATTGTCACCTGCACCACCCGCAACGGCGGCTTGCGGCAATCCCAATTCAGCGGCCAAATCCGCGCGCAACGTGCCCGACACGGCCGATCCTTCGACCAAAGACGGCATCTGATTGCGGGTTAAATGGCACACGGCCAACAGATCATCCGACCAGTCGCGCGCGCCTGTATCCAGCCAAGCCGTGCCCGCCGCGTCCGACATTTCGGACACATGTTCACCCGTCAGAAATAGCCGCAGGTAATCTTTCGGCAGCAGGACTTTAGAAATCTTGGCAAAGACATCCGGTTCGTTCTTGCGCACCCAATCAACCTTAGGCGCGGTGAACCCCGGAAACACAATATTGCCAGTGATGGCGCGAAACTGCGGATCGTTGTCCATCGCCGCAGCTTCAACATGGCTGCGCGTGTCGTTCCACAACATGCACGGGCGCAGTACGGCGTCATCGGCACCGATCAACGTCGCGCCGTGCATATGACCAGCCAACCCGATGCCTTTCAGCCCCGAACAATCCGTCTGTGTCGCCAATGCCCGCAGCGCCGATACCGCAGCCGCGCACCACGACGCTGGGTCTTGTTCCGACCAGCCATCATTCGGGCGCTCAACAGTCAAGGCCACGGAATGTTCCGCCAGCACAGTCTGTGCGTCATCAATCAAAATGGCCTTCAGCGACGACGTCCCGAGATCGAGACCGATGAACATCAGGCCGCCACTGCTTTCGGGTTCTTACCCAGAATGATCATCGACAAGATGTCATCC
Source organism: Octadecabacter sp. (assembly GCA_017886375.1). GTDB lineage: Bacteria > Pseudomonadota > Alphaproteobacteria > Rhodobacterales > Rhodobacteraceae > Octadecabacter. Next base: position 11,962 of record JAGGNB010000042.1, on the reverse strand, counting down.
TCGGTCACGTCCTCGACCCGTTCCATGCCAATCATCTTGCCGTTTTTCATCACGGCCACGCGGTCACACAGTTCCATCATCTCACGGGTGTCGTGCGAAATCAGGAAGATGCCAAGCCCCTGCGCCTTTAGCTCTTTGATCAGATCAGCAACCATTTCGGTTTCATGCACACCAAGGGCGGCTGTCGGTTCATCCATGATCAAAATCTTCGCGTTGAAATAGACCGCCCGCGCAATCGCCACAGACTGGCGTTGGCCACCTGACAAGGCCGCAACAGGCTCTTTCAGCTTCTTAAAGTTCGGGTTCAACCGTGCCATGATTTTGCGCGTTTCCGCTTCCATCCGGTCGTCATCCACAAAGCCCAGACGGGTCGTCAACTCACGCCCCAAAAACAGATTGCTCGCAGCGTCAAGGTTGTCTGCTAGCGCCAAGGTCTGATAAATCGTCTCGATGTTATAATCGCGACTGTCACGCGGCGAATTGATCACCGCCTTTTCGCCCTCGATGAAAATCTCGCCGCTGTCCATCTTGTAGGCACCCGACAGCATCTTGATCAGCGTCGATTTGCCCGCACCGTTGTGTCCCAACAGCCCGACAACTTCGCCCGCTTCCAGCGTGATCGAACACTTGTCCACAGCCTGCACACCGCCAAAGGCGATCGAGACATTCTTCATTTCTACCAAAGGTGCCATGATTATTTCGCTCCCGTGTGTTTGCGGTGTCGCGCCAGAGGCGCGCTATAAAATGATGCGTATCGCATAGCCTGACACCTCATTATTTCGCTCCCGTGTGTTTGCGATACTGAATGTCGACCCAAACGGCGAGGACAAGAACCGCACCGACGACGATATTCTGATACGGCGCATCAACGCCAACCATCGCCATACCCGATTGCAATGATTGCATGATAAGTGCGCCGATGATCGCGCCATAAATCGTCCCGATCCCACCTGCGAGAGCAGTGCCACCAATCACCGCCGCCGCAATCACCCGCAGTTCGTCAAGCGTGCCGATGTCGTTGGTATGATAGGTCTGTCGCGCTGACGCGACGATCGCGGCAATGGCGCAAAGGACACCCATGATCGCAAAAATCTTAACCGTCAAAAGGCGCGTGTTCACGCCCGTCAGCTTGGTCGCGTCAGGGTTGCCCCCTGTCGCAAAGATATAGCGGCCCAACCGCGTGCGCTGGGCAATGACCGTCATAACAATCGCCACCACAAGCAGAACAATAACCGAAATCGGCAAACCGTAGCTGGCGGTGCAGTTTTCGGCTGTCGCACAGCCGTAGTCGGCAAAGTCACGCTCGATCACCCGTTCTGGCACCTCATAGGCGTTCAGCACAGCGATAAAGCCTAGAATGGCGGCGACCACAATCGCGCCAATCGCAACTTCTGCGCCAATAGGTTTAACAGGGAAATCGTGGCTCACCCGCGTGCGTCGCGCACTAAACAGCAGGAAAACTGCAGCGATTGATGCAAGACCGCCAATGATCCAGCTCCAGCCCTCGCCAAGGGTGCCACTGATCCCGCCAAACAGCTGGAACGTCGGATCTAGCGGGCCAATCGTTGCCCCATCCGTCATAAACCAGCCGACGTTGCGCCAAATCAAAAACCCGCCCAACGTCACGATGAACGCGGGGATCAATTGATAGCCAATCAGCCAGCCCTGAAGCGACCCGACGATTACGCCAGCAAGAAGGCCCGCGACAATCGCAATCCAAGGGATCATCGGATGACCAAGCGGCAGATTGAACATATCCGGCAGAACCGACGTCTGCGTCATCGCCATAACGGCCGACGTGGTACACAACAGCGCGCCAACCGACAAATCAATGTGGCGCATGACAATTATGAAAACCATGCCCGTCGCCATGATCGCGACCGACGCAGTCTGGATCGACAGGTTAAACAGGTTGCGCGGCGTCAGAAATGTTCCTTCGGTGAACATCCCCAACGAAAAACCGGCCCTGCTGAACCCAGTATAAAGATGAAAACCAGCGGCGATCACGAAAAACGCGCCAATCATTCCCAACAAACGGATGTCCAGTTCAAGGGATTGAAACATGCTGCGTTTGGGTTGCGAAGCTGGCGACGCTTCGGGGGCTTGTGCCGTTTGATCGGACATAAAGGGTCTCCTGCCGCTGCGTCGCCCGATTGGGAAACTGCGGTCAACGATAACGAAAATTTCAAGAAATACGAGGGCGGTCCAGCCCGCCAATCGATCGGCGGGCTGGAAATCGTTAGACCTTAGTTACAAGGTGCTGGGCCGTCAGTCACGCCTTGGCACAGGGACTCAACCGTGATCCAGCCAGCGTCTGTCACAACAGACAGGTTGTCAGCTGTGATCGGAACGGGTGCGAGGAACATTGCGTTCATCGTGGTGCCCCCAGGGGAGGTCCATTCCATGCCGCCTTCAATGGCAGTGCCTTCGCCTTTGGCATTGTTCATCGCAATCTCGACTGCGATCTCGGCAGCTTCACGACCAAGTTCACGTGCGTCTTTCCAGACGGACACAGTCTGCGTCCCCAATGCAACACGGTTCAGGGCTGCGTGATCGCCGTCCTGACCAGACACTGCGATGCCTTCCATGCCTTGTGCTGTCAGGGCTGCAACTGCGCCACCAGCGGTGCCGTCGTTGGATGCCACAACCGCGTCAACCATGTTGTCGTTGGCTGTGAGGATCTGCTCCATGTTGCGCTGTGCATTCGCGGGCAACCAACCGTCCGTATAGGCTTCATCAACGATGGTGATCTCACCGGCGTCGATTGCAGCTTGCAGGATTTCCTGCTGACCACCGCGCAGAAAGTCTGCGTTCGGATCGGTCGGGGAGCCTTTGATCATGACGTAGTTGCCGGTTGGCTGTGCCGCCAGAACCGCACGTGCCTGCATACGGCCAACTTCGACGTTGTCGAATGTCAGATAGAACGCGCGCTCATCTTCGATCAGACGGTCATAAGCGACGACAGGAATGCCTTCGGCAGCGGCGGCGTCAACAGCTGGGCCGATGGCTGCGCTGTCTTGTGCAAGGATAATCAGCGCGTCAACGCCCTGTGCGATCATGCTTTCAACGTCAGACAACTGCTTGGCCGAAGAAGACTGCGCGTCTGTTGAGATATAAGTCGCGCCAGCCGCTTCGAGGGCCGCAACAATCGCAGCTTCGTCAGTCTTCCAGCGCTCTTCTTGAAAGTTGGACCAGCTCACGCCGACTGTGATGCCGTGGCCGTCTGCATAAACGCTCGTGCCAAGTGCTGTGGCAGACAATGCTGCTGCCATAAATAATTTCTTCATCTTGAATCCTCCCAGATTATCCCACGTCTTAGCGACACAGGGCCGAGTCGTTTGACCGGATATCCATATCTCGCGTAATTTATTTTAGCTGTCAAAATAAAAATAAATTATTTCACACTTTTTTGTCGCCAAGTCGACGATTTACCCCTACCGTCTGGTCAAATTCACGGCAATAGCGTCCACTTCCATTCATATAATTTCAGGGACCGAAATAATGTCAAATGCCCTGCTCACGCTACAAAACAACGTCGCAGAAGGCTGTGGTCCCTTGCTCAGAAATGCGCGAACGGCGGGTCGTTCATTGCGCCAGGAAACGTTTGAATTCGTCCGCGCCCGCGGTCAGGCCGCCCGCACTGATGTGACCCAAGCCCTCAACATCAGCGCTGGTTCCGCAACGACATTGACCGCCGATCTGATTGCATCCGGTTTCCTGCGCGAGGTAGAACATCCAACCCGCGAAGGCAGCCGTGGCCGACCCCGCGTTGCCCTGCAAGTGGTCCCGGAAGCTGGCTTTGTCATCGGTATCAAACTCGCCTTCAAACGCCACATTGCAGTGCTCCTCGATTTCGCCGGAAACCTGATTGCAGATGCAGATTTGCCGTCCTCGGATGTGGGTCGCCCCGTCGAACAACTGATAGATGAGATCGACCACCTAATCCGTAAACTATTGAAAGAGGGTGGTAAAACACAATCGGACGTGCGGGCCGTCGGCATTGGATTGCCCGGTATCATCGATCACAATTCTGGCGTCGTCGTCTGGTCTTCTATGCTGCAAACCCGCGATGAGGACCTTAGGGCAGTCTTCGCACAGCGCTTTGATATACCGATGGTGCTCGACAATGATGCCAACATGCTGACGCTGGCCGAACTGTGGTTCGGACAAGGGCGCGCCATGGCAGATTTCGCGGTTGTGACCATCGAAAGCGGCGTCGGTATGGGCCTCGTTCTCAACAACGAACTCTATCGTGGCGGCCACGGCATGGGGCTGGAATTGGGTCACACCAAGGTCCAGCTCGACGGTGCCCTTTGCCGATGCGGGCAGCGGGGCTGCCTTGAGGCATATTTGGCCGACTACGCCCTCGCACGCGAAGCGGCGACCGCGCTGGATCATGACCCGACGATGGCGAGTAACTCCCAAGCCACGCTCGAAACGCTCTATCAACAGGCAAAATCAGGCCACAAAGCCGCTGAGACGATATTTCGCCGTGCGGGGCGCTATTTGTCCCTCGGTTTGTCTAATGTTGTGCAGTTATTTGATCCCGCGCTGATCATCCTGTCTGGCGAACGCATGCAATACGACTATCTTTATGCACAGACCGTGCTGGATGAGATGCAGAAAATGACCCTCAACGAGGGCCGTAAACCTTGTGAGGTCGCGATCCATGCATGGGGCGATTTGGTTTGGGCCCGTGGTGCTGCCGCGCTGGCATTGTCCAATGTCACCGACACCCTGATCGGTGGAGAGGCGCGCACCACATGAGATACCTTTGGTTGGCGCTGACCTGTTGCGGGCAAGCCGCCCTTGGCGACCCGACATTCGAAAACCGCTCCAGTGCGCTGCCCGATCACGTCTATGACGGCGACTGGACCCACTTCGTCGGCGGCGGTGTCGCGGTGTTTGATTGCAACGGTGACACCCTGCCAGACATCTTCGTGGCGGGTGGTGCCAACCCTGCTAAACTGATCATCAATGGTGGCTATTTTCAGTTTTCTGACGCGCCGCTGTCACCGCTGACTGCCGTCACTGGTGCCTACCCCATCGACATCAACGCAGACGGCCACACCGACCTGTTCGTGATGCGGGCCAGTGCGAATGTCGTGCTGCAAGGTCATGGCGATTGCACTTTCAGCGATGCCACCGCCGATTGGGGCATCCCGACTGATGACGCATGGACCACCGCGTTCACCGCGTGGTGGGACGATGACGCGCGCCCGACGCTCGCACTCGGTAATTATGTGGATCGCACGAACCCCGATGGCCCGTTTGAGGCCTGCGATGACAATGTAATTCTTTGGCCAACGGAGTCCGGCTACACCGCGCAAACCCTCTCCCCCGGCTTCTGCCCGCTCTCGATCCTCGCGGCAAATGACGCGCGCGGCGTACGGACTTTGCGGCTGTCCAACGACCGCCATTACTACGTCAAAGGCGGGTACGAACAAATGTGGGACATCACGGACCGCCGTTTTCTCGGCGCTGATGACGGTTGGGAAACCGTGTCGCTTTGGGGCATGGGCATCGCCAGCCGCGACCTGACGGGCGATGGGCTGGATGAGGTCATGCTGACGTCCATGGGCGATCAATTGCTGCAAATCGCGGGGGCCAACGGACATTATACTGCCGCGCCCTATGACATCGGAACCTACGCCCAGCGCCCGCACGTGGGCGACGACGGGCGGCCATCAACCGGATGGCACGCGGAATTTGGCGACATAGATAACGACGGGCAGTCCGACCTGTTCATCGCCAAAGGCAACGTCGACCAGATGCCCGGAATGGCCACGCGCGACCCCAACAACCTGTTGATGCAAACCGCGGACGGCACGTTTTCTGAATTCGCAGCCACCGCGGGCGTCGCAACGACAGATCGATCGCGCGGCGCGGCACTGGCAGATTTTGACCAAGACGGTCGGCTTGATCTGATCGTGGTCAACCGTCGCGCGCCGCTTGAACTTTATCAAAACACGACCGAAAACACTGGCAATTGGCTGCGTGTGTCGTTGCAGCAATCGGGCGGCAACCGCGACGCCATTGGCGCGACGATCAACATCGAAACGCTGCAAGGCAGGCAATCCATCCAGAATGTGATTGGGGGTGGTCACGCGGGCGGCCAGCTTTTGCCGCGTCACTTCGGGCTTGGCACGGCAGACACTGCGACCATCACAATTGACTGGCCCGACGGCACGCAAAGCCAGCATACTGGGGACGCCAATCAGACCGTTACTCTCAACAAACCCTAAGGCAACGCCAACCCGCTCGGCACACTGGCCGGAATTCCGAGGCGTCCTGTCACGGCGACCGGATCGCTCAGCGACCCTAAAAACGCGATGATTTCCGCAATGTCACCTGCGGACAATGACACCGGATCACCCCGCACCGCAGCGGCAATGGCCGCGACCTGTGCGGGGTCATCCATGACGGTAAAATCTTCCGCTTCAAACGCGGGCAGCACAACTTGGCTGCGATCAAACCGCGCCAAACCCGCAACCGGATCCGCGTGATCGGCCACGAATGCCGCTAAATCGCCATGCCCGCCCGCGTGACCATACGGCCCCGTCAAAGCGACATTGCGCAAGGACGGCGTGCGGAACGCATACAGATCATCAGTGTTACCCGTGACCCGAAACCGCCCCTCATCACGATGATGATCCTCAAACGTCGCAGATTTTCCCGGCCCGATTTGCGGCGCGCCCATGGCGTGAAAATCATGATCGGTCTGGAACGCGCCACTGTGACAGGCAGAACATCCAGCCTCCCCGTAAAACAAATCCATGCCCGCCAAAGCAGCGCCGTTCAACACGCCCCCCCCGCGAAGGTGCGCATCAAACGGCGACGTGTCTGAGCGCCATTCAAACGCCATGAACGCAGCCAATGCGTTTGAAATATCGGTAAATGCGATGTCATCGCCGGACGAAATGTGCGGGTAAACTTGTGAAAACTGCCCCGCATATGCAGGCACATCCCCGACACGGCGCGCCAGCATATCCCACGCACCACCACTCCCGCCAATGCGACCTTGCCGGACCGCCATGGCGACATCATTTTCGTTGTAAGACCCTGCCATCTCATCGCGGCTTAACACCGGAAACATTGTCTGCGCCGCCAGAACGGACGCAAACCCGGCCGCCATATCCGCGTCCATCGGTGATCTTAAGCCACTGGGATGGTCCGGATCGGCCTCAAGCCGCCCGTCGTGAAACATCACCGTGAATTCGCGCGCCCCAAGGTTAAACAGCGCCGGCGCGTTGCGCGGGATGCGTTCTTCTGGCGGGTTATCGGGATCAACGACACGGTCCTTCCCCAACCCGATGCCGCCGTCGCCAATGGCCAAAGACACCCCGTCCGCTGTGCCCAGCGTCGGATGGTGGCACGTCGCGCAGGCGATGTTCTGGTTGCCCGACAGGATTGCGTCGTAAAACAACAATTGACCCAACTGAACCTCGGCAGGGTCTGTGACATCATAATCGGCGTCCACCGCCGCGTCCGGCAACACCTGCGCTGCCACCGATCCTGCCAATGACAACGCGATCAGACTTAGAACTGCACATATTTGCGTAGTCGTCATAGTTAATCCCCTCGCGCTGCCCGCCCCCTTTGATGGGCGCAACAGCAGCGCGATGCAATCACCAGATTAACGTCGGGAGTATCGCCTAGACAGTCCCACCCAGTGACCCTTCAAGCGTCGCCATCTCTTGGCCGCCCGCCATCATATCCTGCAATTCTTCCGGCGTGATTTCGCCTTTCAACGCAGTGCCCAGCGTTTTGCCACGGTTCAGAACGGTGAACCGATCCCCCACCGCCATCGCATGGCGCACGTTGTGGGTGATGAACACAACCGCGATGCCCTGCTTGCGCACCTTGTCGATGGTCGCCAAAACATTGGCCGTCTGGCGCACACCCAGCGCGGATGTCGGCTCATCCAAAATCAGCACCTTGGCGCCAAAATGCACCGCGCGGGCAATCGCAACAGTCTGACGTTCACCGCCCGACAATGTGCCAACCGCCTGATCGGGGCCGCGCAGGTTGATGCCCATCTTGCGCATCTCGGCCATGGCAACGTCATTGGCGTAGTCATGATCAAACATCTTGATCGGTCCAAATTTCTTGATAGGCTCGTTGCCCATAAAGAAATTCCGGCTCACGCTCATCAACGGGATCATCCCGAGGTGCTGGTGCACGGTCGCAATCCCCGCTGTAATCGCATCGCGCGGATTGGCGAAATTCATCGCCTTGCCCTCAAACACGATCTCGCCTTTTGTGGGTTTATGCACCCCCGACATGGTCTTGATGAACGTCGATTTTCCGGCGCCATTGTCACCCAAAAGGCAATGACATTCGCCCGCTTGGATATCGACAGACACCCCCGCCAGCGCAATCACACTGCCGAAATGTTTTTCGATATTCTTCATCTGGATAATAGGATCAGACATATCAACGCTCCCCCGTGATGGTGCGGCGAATATAGGTGTTCAGGATCACCGCCGCCAAAAGGATCACACCCAGGAACACGCGAAACAGGCTTGATTCGACGTTGGCAAAGAACAACCCCTGCTGCACGACACCAAAGATCAACGCGCCCAAGGCCGCCCCGATCACAGACCCATACCCACCCGTCAACAACGCGCCGCCAATGACGACTGCGATGATCGCCTCAAACTCTTTCAGGATGCCGCGATCCGCACCAGCGGACCCGAATTCCATCACCTGACAGACCGCAAAAACCGTGGCGCAAAAGGCTGTGAACATGAACATCCTGATCTTCACACTGCTTACCGGAACGCCCGCATTGCGCGCCGCGTCGGCGTCCCCACCAGCGGCGTAAATCCAATTGCCGAACCGCGTGCGTGTCAAAATAAAATGCCCGACGATCACCAGACCAAGCGCCCAGACAATCAGCATCGGGATGCCGTTTACCACAGGTTCGCCTGCGCGATTGCCGCGTTCAAAAACATTGATGATGCCCATATCGCCCAACCAGACAAAAATTGGCTTGCCGATCTCGGCGCCGAAAATCGGTGCCAGCCAGTCGCCTTCAGCCGCCTCACGAATGCCACCGATGATGGTTTTGCGTTCCAGCGTCTGCGGAATGAAAATCGTAAAGCCGCGCAGGATGAACAACGTCGCCAGCGTCACAATAAAACTCGGCAATCCGGTCTTCACCACGATGTAGCCATTCAACGCCCCGAACGCGACGCAGATCACAAAGGTGACCAGAATCGCGATCCACATCGGCCACCCCAACGTCACCCCGAAAATGGCGATCATCATCCCCGCAAAACCGATCATCGACCCGACGGACAAATCAAACTCGCCCGCGATCATCAAAAGACACGCACCCACTGCGATAATCATGAATTGCGCAGACACCACGGACCAGTTCATCACGCCTTGTGAATTGAACATGCCGCTATCGAAAGCAAACAAACCAAAGAACACAAAAACCGCGACCGTACCGACCATGCCACCCAATTCAGGGCGCATCAGGGCTTGTCGAAATTTCGACGTTGCTTTGATTCTTTCGTCACCATTTGAGACGTCAGACATCGGGATTTCCTTTAGTCAGATTGAGAAAAATTAGATAAAAAAGGCGGCCACAGCGCTTGCCACGGCCGCCCATTTTTTGTTCAGACGTTAAGTCTAGCGGTATTCGCCAGCGAACTTTTCGACCAACTCAAGGCCATCAGCTGTCACAAAGCCCGGACCAGAGTTGATGTTGTTGCCGGGCAGAACGCCGTAGCGGTGGTAGTTGGCCATCACGACAACCGGCAGGTAGGCCTGCAAGAACGGCTGCTGGTCGATGCCCCATTCAATGGTGCCCGCCTTGATGCCCTCCACGATGTTTTCACCGAGGTCGAACGTACCAAAGTAGATCGCACCAGCCATGCCGTTTTCATCCAGCGCCAAAAGCGTCGGATCAGCCGAGGTTGGCCCAAGCGTCAGGATTGCATCGGTTTCCGGATTGGCCGAAAGATAGGCCATAACACGGTTCTTAACCTCGGACGGGTCTTGACCGGAATCGATCATCTGGTTGCCCAGCTCAATGCCCAAACCATCGGCGAAACCTTGGCAACGCTCGGTGGACGACGGGCTTGAGATGTAGTGGTTAACACACAAGAACGACCCAACGCCGTCACCGGATGCACGCAGACCAGCCGCAAAGCCAGCATCGTATTCAGGCTGACCAACATACATCAGCGCACCAACTTCACGTGCTTGCTCTGGCGAGCCGGAGTTCATGATGATCACGTCAACACCGCTATCAACAGCAGCCATGATTGGACCACGTAGAACGTCATAATCGGCCAGTGTCGTAATGATACCGTCTGGCTGGGATGCTGCCGCTTGCTCGATGATGCGGGCCATATCGGCCAAGTCACCTGTCGGCGGGTTGCGGTATTCAACGTTTACATCCATCTGCTCACCCGCGAGGGCGATGCCGTTCTTGACGGTGTTCCACCAGCTGTCCGAATCAGGTGCGTGGCTGACCAGAATATAGGTCAAATCATCGCCGTGGCCGTCCGCAATCGCAGTGCTCGCCATAAATGGCGCTGCAAAGATCGCAGCCGTCGCAAAGAGCGTGGCTTTCGAAAATTTCATGTTTTCCTCCCAAGGAATTTCAATTCTGAACTGTAAAGGGGGATCACACACCCCCTTCTGCACAGATTGAAGCATGAGTCGTTTCTTTTTGCAACCGGTTGCAAAAAGAAGTTACAAAGTTCAGGCTGTAATCCTCGTGAAAGCTGGATAAACGCGGTGGACCCGCTTGCGGGACCGATTGCGAAAATGGACCAATAAACCAATGCCAATGATGACAAGACCCGTCACACTGAAAGATGTCGCGAACCGCGCGGGCGTTTCAACCTCCGCTGTGTCGCGCGCCTTTACCGATGGCGCGTCCGTGTCTGACAAAATGCGCCGCAAGGTTGAAAAGGCCGCGTCGGACTTGGGATACTCGCCCAACGCCTTGGCCTCGTCCCTGACCACGGGGCGCACCAAATTGATCGGGCTGGTGTCCAACAACTTTCACAACCCAATCTTTTTGCAAGTCTTCGATCTGTTCACCCGCAAACTTCAGGACAAGGGCCTGCGTCCGCTGCTGATGAACCTGAGCGATGAACAAGACGCGCTGACCGCCGTGCGCCGCCTAAAACAATATTCCGTCGACGGCGTTATCGTCGCGTCCTCAACCTTGCCGCCAGAATTCTCCAAGGCATTTCGCGACGCGGGCGTGCCCGTGGTCAACAGTTTCGGGCGCTTTTCAACCACACCGGACGTCCATGTTGTCGGCGTCGACAACTCCGAATGTGGTCGCATGGCGGCGCGCGAACTGGTGGCGCGCGGCTATGCCTCTGTTGGTTTTATGGGCGGGCCGGAAACCGCCACGTCGACGCAAGACCGCTTTCGCGGCTTCTCGCAAGAACTCGCCAAACACCCCGACGTCGCGCGACGCCATTCGTTTGCCAGCGATTATTCTTTTGATGCAGGTCGCGCTGAAATGCAGCGCCTCATCGCAGACGGCCCCCTCGCAGAAGCGTATTTTTGCGGCGACGACGTGCTGTCCATCGGCGCACTTTCCGCATTGGCTGACGCAGGCCTGAACGTGCCGCGCGACATCGGCATTATCGGGTTCAACGACATGGAAATGGCGCGCTGGGAAAACATCAACCTGACCACAATCGGTCAGCCAATCGAACAGATCATCCATTCGTCCGTCGAACTGATCGTTGCGATGCTGGATGATCCCAACCGCTACCCCGAGGTCCGCCTGTTCCCCTGCAAAATGGTCGAACGGGGCACCCTGCGCCCCGCTCCAAAACCTTAAAACATTGTTAATAAACAAAAATATTATCCGAAGATAAGGTCGCTTCGGATACGTTTATCTGAACATCGGGTCATCTAAAAAGCGCGTCATCTAAACATAGGCGGCCGCGCATCCACCCATGCGCCATCCGCCTTG
>JAGGNB010000163.1 GCA_017886375.1 Octadecabacter sp. | reverse complement strand
TTCAAATCGCCCGCAGGTTCCAAGTCGGCTCAACCAAACTTGGCGGTCGAAAAAAACCAGCTACCCACGAAAGTTGCCGCCTAATATCCGGTCGCGACCCAAAAGGAGACCCATGACCATTTATTCAAAAATGAGAATATCGAACCCTTCACCCTATTTCGAAACGCCAGATCAAGTGCTGTGCGACGAAAAGCTGAGCTCGGACGATAAAGAAAAGGTCTTGCGGTCCATGGTACTAGACGCGGATTTGTCGATTGAAGCCACGGCCGAAGGTATGGCTATCGGCAATCTGTCGTATAGTTCAAAGGACCTTCAATCTGCGTTGATTCAGCTAGAAAAAATCAAAGAGGCCGAGACAGTTGAGAGCATAGATCTTCAAACGGCCCGCTTCCAACGGATCATGGTTGTGACAACCGTTGATCAGGATTTGAACCGTGAGATTGCGGATTTTGCCTACGATATGGCGGAGGTCACGGGCGGTAAGGTGTTCTTGTTGAATGTCGTCCCGTCGCAATTTGAAGGGGCTGGATTGGTCGCTGCAGGGCGAATAGGAACCACCATTCCTATCGTCGTGGCTGATAATGCGCAAATCATCGAAGATCGTGGTCAGCAACTTGCGGAGTTGCAGGTTGAAAGCGGTTCGAACGTCGAGACTGAAATTGAGGTGCGCGGCGGCGACGTCGAGAAAGTGATCGTCGATTACGCCGATGACTGCGACGCTGATGTCATTGTGGTCGGGTCTCCCAACCGGTCTTGGCTCGAAACTTTGTTCGATCCTTCCATCGCGCGCAGGGTCACTAAATCCGCACCCTGTCCTGTTTTGGTCGTCCCTGAGGCGGCGTAGCCCGTTGGCTGTTTGCAGTTGGACCAAAGGGCCAAAATCACCAGACATGAAAGCGGACGTTACACTGCACGTTTGCGCCGCTGCGCCCTCGCGCGGAATAGATTGAGGAGACAAGTTGATGGCAAATCCAGAAAAGACGATCGAGGTTCCGGCGGCACGACCGCAAAAGGAAACGATGCTCGACAAGACCACACGCGTTGTAAGGCAGATTAACGAAGAAGACGCTCATAAACGCTATGAAAAGTCCGCCAAGCTTCGCAAGGCCCGTTTTGAAAAAGAGGCGGATCGACCTGTTGAAGCCATCAGGCCAAAATCTAGCAGAGCGAGGAGTCGACGTTGATCCATTAAACTGGCACGCCATCGGCAATCAACGGGGCCGAAGGACTCTAACCTTTTTCGCGAACAAAAATCGGCACGTCCTCATACCGCGCCAGCAATGCCGCAGTCTTCGCCGCGCGCGACCCAGCGGACATTATGTCATGCGTCGCGTGCGCAAAATCATGTCGTGCGTCGCGCGTGCAATGACGGCTTCTTCGTCGGTTGCGATGACCAGCACGTCGATATCGGAACCGTTCGCAGTGATGCGGGTGGCATTGGCGTCATTCGCGGCGGGGTCAAGCGCCACGCCCATCCAGTTCAGCCGATTGCAAATGCATTTTCGAACAAGTGCGGAGTTTTCACCGATACCCGCCGTGAAGATGACCGCGTCGAGCCCGCCGATGGTCGTGGCGAGGGCGGCAAGTTCCCGTGCGGCGCGAAAACAGAATAGGTCAATCGCTTGTCGCGCTTCGGGGGCATTGCTCGCCTGCAGCGTGCCCATGTCGTTGCTGATGCCTGACACACCCAAAAGGCCGGACTGTTCATAAAGCATTTCTGTGATTTTCTGGCTGCTCAGGCCCTTTGCTTGCATCAGATACAGCACAACGCCCGGGTCGAGCGCGCCGCACCTTCGTCCCATCATCAGCCCGTCCAGTGCGGTAAACCCCATGCTGGTCGCAACGCTGCGTCGTTTCTTCAGGGCGCACATGCTGGCGCCGCCGCCCAAGTGGGCGACGATCACGCGCACATCGGCTTTTGGACCAAGATGGCGGGGTAGGGTGCTGGCGATATATTCGTAGGACAATCCGTGGAAACCGTGGCGGATGATACCGTCGTCCGTCAGCTGACGAGGTAGGGCAAAAAGCTGTGCGAGCCTGTCTTGTGTTCGATGAAAGCTGGTATCGATACAGGCGACCTGCGGCAGGTCGGGATACGAGGCGGCGACGTGTCGGATTGCTGCCAAATTGTGCGGTTGGTGCATCGGCGTTAGCGGTACGAGCGTTTTCAGGTCCGTCATCAGCGCGCCGGTGACACGTGCCGGTCCGACGTGATGCAGCCCGCCATGGACCACGCGGTGCCCGACGCCCTTGATTGTGACGCCGTTGCGGTGGTCTTTGAGTCAGTGAAGCAGCATCGGGATGAGGTCATCCAGTCCTATCGCGGCATCCATCGTCGGAAAGCTGCCCTGCGGCAACACGAGGCCCACACCATCCTTAGCCGAAAAGACCGGCTTGGTGCCAATCCCCGCGATCTTTCCGCGCAGGAGTGCGACGGCGGAGTCCTCAACCCCTTCAAACACCGCGAATTTTAGGCTGGACGAACCTGGGTTCAAAACAAGGATCGCGTCGGTCATGAAGGGGCCTTAGTCTGGTGGCTGATGAAAAGCTGCGCCAATGCGCGTGACGCAAGCCGCGACACCGGAGTGTCGGCCCGGCTGGTCAAAATAATAGGGACGCGCGCGCCCAGAACAATGCCAGCGGCGTCCGCTTCGGCCAGATAAATCAGTTGTTTGGCCAGCATGTTTGCGGCTTAGAGATCCGGTGCCACAAGGATATCGGCGATCCCCGCCACATCCGACACGATACCCTTGGACGCGACAGATGTCTCAGAGATGGCATTGTCGAAGGCCAATGGGCCGTCCAGCAACCCGCCGGTGATCTGGCCCCGGTCCGCCATTTTGCACAGCGCCACCGCGTCCAGCGTGGACGCGATCCGCGGGCACACTGTTTCAAGTGCTGACAGGATGGCGACCTTGGGCTGCTGGATGCCCAATGAAAGCGCCAGATCGATGGCATTCTGGACGATGTCGCGCTTGATCGCGAGGTCTGGATAGATGTTGATCGCGGCGTCGGTGATCAGCAGCGGTTTGGGATAGGTTGGAACGTCCAGCACGTAAACATGGCTCATTCGACGTTCAGTTTGCAGACCAAGTGCGGTGTCCACGACGGCCTCCATCAGCTCATCCGTATGTAGCGACCCCTTCATGAGAGCCTCCACCTTGCCCGCCCGCACAAGCGCCACGGCGGTCGCGGCCGCAGCGTGGCTGTGGGGCGTGCCGATGATTTCATAGGTATCAAGGCTGCGCCGAGCCTTAAGTGCAGCAGCTTCGATTTTCACTTTTGGGCCGACCAGAACTGGGGGGATCATGCCGTGCTGCGCGGCGTCGAGTGCACCAATTGAGGACAGCGCGTCGCAGGCATGCACAACAGCTGCACGAACTGGTTTGAGGTCTTTGGTTGCTGCGATTAGCCGCGCGTATTTCGCACCCTGCACGTGCAGATGGACGTCAGGCAAGATGACGCGGGGGCGGTGGACCTTTTCGCGCGGGGCTATGACGCGCGCCTCACCGTCGATAACCGTCTTGCCGTCTTGGTTGAGGCAGATGCAGGCCAAAAGCAGGCGTCCTTTTTCCTACTTTTCTATGACTTTGACCCGCACTGTGATCGTATCGCCCAAGCTTATGGGGGCCATGAACTTAAGGGGCAGTTGCGTGTTCAATACCGCCGAGATCAGCGCGCCGCCCCACATGCCGTGGGCGATGATGTCGTGGAACATGTTGTTCTTGGCGTAATCCGCATCGACGTGTGCGGGGTTCACGTCGCCGGACATGACCGCAAACAATTCGATATCCTGCGGCTTTAACGTTCGAGTCAGTTTGGCGTGATTGCCCACTTCGATTTCGTCGTAAATCCGGTTCTCGATGTATTGCGTGTTGGCTTTGGCAACGGCCTGTTCAAGCGCGGACAAGCAGACCACCGTCGACATATGCAATGTCGCATGAAACTCTGTGCACACCATCGCTTGCTTGCATCACGGCGACTGATCCGACGTCCTCGATCGTGACAAGGCTGTGTTCGGGCGCGCGAAGGCGTGCGGCGTCGATCAGTTCGTCGAAATGCGCGATACCTGATCCAGCGCGTGTTTTCAGCGGCCCCGGAGAGATCGCATTGACGCGAATTTTTTGGGCCCCAAGTTCAACCGCCAAAGACCGCATCGTGCCTTCCAATGCTGCTTTGACGTGTCCCATGATGTTGTAGTGATCGATGACCTTTTCGCCGCCGTAATATGTCATGGTCAGGATCGTTCCGCCCTGTGTCATCAGCGGCTATGCCAAACGCGCCATCCGGATCAACGAATGGACCGAGATGTCCATGGCGCGCGTAAATCCGGCGCGCGAACTATCGGTGACGCGCCCGTGTAGGTCATCTGCCGGACAGAACGCGATCGAGTGGACCAGAATATCGATCCGCCCCCATTTGTCTTTGAGGGCCGCGAAAACGGCCTCCATCTCATCCTCTGCTTCGACGTCGAGCGGGAGCAACAGCTCGGCGCCCACAGCATCGGCGACGGGCTGCACATAGGGTTTGGCGTTTCGTTCACATAAGTCAGGGCGACTTTGGCGCCTGCATCCGCGAAGGCCTGTGCGCATCCAGCGGCGATGGAGTGCGCGTTGGCGACACCAACCACCAGCGCGACTTTGCCATCCAGCGCTCTCATCGTTACATCACGTATGTGCCACGGGGCGACGTGGTCGTCTTCGGTGCCGACAGCAAAGATTGGCGCGCGGATGTCGGACACAGCGATCGCTGTGTCACCGGCATGATAATGCCCTTCGGCCAAATCGTTGTTCAGGATCAGTTTTCGCAGATATTCGGAATGCATTCGGGCGTCCAAGCGTGGACAGTCCATTGTGAATTGATGACGTCTGACGAGGTTTTGACGCCTCTGATGTATCACCAACGTGTATCGGTTCGGCTTACCCAGACGTTCCTCAAAGGATGATGCCAACGCCCGATCTGGCATCGGTCGGGTCGACGCAACACTTGCTATTTTGACTTTTGGAACATCAACGACAGCAATCCAAGCGCGGCAGATATAACAATCAGCAGGAGCGATACGGCGTTTAGAACTGGTGTCGAGCCCTGCTTGAGCTTGTCAAACATGGTGATTGTCAAAGGCGAGTCCGACCCTACGAGCATCAGGGTGGTGTTGAAGTTTTCAAAACTCATCAACACAGCCACGACGCCGGCCCCGACAATCGCGGGCATCAAGAACGGCAATGTGACCTGACGGATTGCGCCCCACTTGGTCGCCCCAAGGTTCAGCGCGGCTTCTTCGAGGCTGAGGTCGAACTTTTGCAATCGCGCCAAGATCACCAGCGTTGCGAAGGTCGTGATAAAAGAAAACTGACCCAAGATCACGAGGATCAAACCGGGGCGTAACCCGTCAAACCAAAGGCCGGTCGCGTCTTCAAGCGTGTTCGCGACGGAGCTGGCAAAAACCAGGATTGAGATACCAAGAATGACACCCGGTATGATCAAAGGCAGTAGCATCAATATATACAAAAGCCCTTTGCCGCGGAAATCATGCCGCACGAACAGAAATGCGTTGCAGGTACCAACGACGACTGCAAGTCCGGCAACCCAGACTGCGACAAAGGCTGACGTCCCGATAGAGCGCAGAATCGAGCGTTCGTGAAACACCCCGATAAATGGCGCTTCGGTCCCGAAGAACCATTTCATGGTGAAGCCGTCCCACGGCAGCGACGGGAAAACGCTGTTGTTGAATGCGAAGACGCAGACGACGGAAAGCGGCAATGCGAGATAGATGAAGAACAATGTCACATAGGCGCGGTAGGACCATTTTAGAGCAGAAGATTGTGGGACGGTGGGGATCATCTATCGCCCCAACGTGTTGGACAGGGATTGGCGTGACAGCTTTAGCCCAAGGAATACAATCGTTGATGACAGTCCCAACAGCAGGAAGCCAAAGGCAGAGCCGAGTTCCCAGTTAAAGCGGGTAATAAACTGGGTGTAGATCAAGCCGGTGAACCACAGGCTGTC
>JAGGNB010000119.1 GCA_017886375.1 Octadecabacter sp. | reverse complement strand
GACTATACCCGTCGCTGTTGCCACTTTGGCCGCATAGCCGCCACCATCCAAAGCCCGCACGCCTTCATCCGTTGTAGGCACCCTGAGCTTCACGAAGAAAGCCACGCTGAAGCGCACGCTTTGCGGCAATTCGAGCCGTCGCTCAACATCTCCATCAATGCAATGATCAAGTCGCGGATTCCGGCGTGATTATTGACGATTCCGTGTTGTGGCTTTTGCCCGCTTGAACGTTTGTGTTGGCACGTTTTTCGGTTTATGAAATTGAATTCTATGCGCAAAATGATCAACGGTGATTCCATTGATTATGTATAGCGTGCGAGGCAAAGGTGGTTTTGTGAGTTTACTTATTCTGTGCGCGACTCAGCGGTGTGGTTCCACGATGATCGTCGAAGACATGCGCAACACCGGCGTTCTGGGCAACCCCGAGGAATGGTTCGTGCCCTGGGCGCAGCCGAACCCCAATAGAGATCACGAGCAGGAACTGGCTGGTGTGAAACGGCGGGCAGTCGGCGATAACGGTGTGGCCTCAATCAAGGTGATGGCCAATCAATTGCTCGATATCGAAGATGGGTTGAAGACCTTCCTGAAACCCAAGCCGGGCCCACGGTTCTTCCGGTTCCATAACGCGTTCAAGGATGCCAAATGGGCGCGGATCAGGCGCCGCAACGTCGTTGCACAGGCAATCAGCCGCGTGATGGCCCAGCAGACCGGGATCAACCATGCGACCGGCACCGCCGAACAGGAACATTTCGCCGGAAATTTGCTGAAGGGGTATTCGGAGGATTACAATCAGAGCGCGAAATTCAACTATGACGCGATCTTGCGTGAGGCGACCTCAATTACGCTTGAGAACGTCGCGTGGGATCAGTTCTTTCGGGATTTCGAGATCGACCCGCTCGTCTTGACCTACGAGGACGTTGTTAGAGATAATGATATGACGCACCTCGACCGGATCGCCAACTTGGTCGGTCTGACCGAGGTTCCGGATCGAAAACCGCGCACGATGGTGAAGGTCGGGAACCAGCGCAACAAGGATTTCGCAAAGCAGTTCTTGCGACAAGCCGCTGAGAATAAGTTTCGGTAGAAGGACGATCTTTTTCTGATCCTCTTTTTACCACTCAGTGAGATTTAGTCGAAATGGGACCGGAAGAAGCCGTCGAATTTCTCGCAGGCTGCGTCGAAGTTTGCGTTGAATGGCCCGTAGTCTGTCGCTTCTAGGAATTGTTCAAAGTTAAACCCGCCGCTCTTTTCGATTTCCTCGATTGTTAGTCCAGGCAGGCGGAGCGTTTCGCAAAGCTCTGCTGTGCGGGTGTCATGCAGCATGAACAAGGCCGGAACGCCCGCGTTCATTGCCATCATGTTGCCATGGAAACGGCATCCGAACGCAAAATCCATCTGCTCCATAAGGGTGCGCCATTCCTCCCATGTGAAGTAGCTGTGTACGTGGTTCAGCACGTATTGCTCCAAATCTGGCTTTTTGTCTTTCATGCCGAAATAGGTCGCCATGTTGTTGAGTTTCCGGGGGTCAATCACTTTGTGATAGCCCATCCAAGTTTCCGCAAAATCAGCCTGCGCAACGAGGTCAAAGCCCTTGTCCATGGAAAGCTTGAGCATGTCGATCTGGATGTCTTTAAGTTGATCATCCGTCTTGTATTTATTACGGTCCCGCTTGTAGGAGACTGCCGCGCGTTTGATATCATCGACAGACTTAGGAACTTCGATCTGGAAGCCGGTGCCTGCGTTGATATAGCCTGTCGGGCAGCCCATGATCTCAATATTCTTGACGCCGTTGTGCTCAAGAATGGCCGCGGTGAAAGACCCGCGGACACCCACACCCGGAGAGTTGGCCGCTGCGTAGTCCATCAAGCGCTTTGAACCCTTGGAAATCTTGAAAATGTCGTCTGCGTGTTCCGCCTGTGCGCCAAGACCAAAGATTGACAGAGGCAGACCTGATGCTTCGACAAACGTAGCAAGGAAGCCGAAATCTATTCCGGCGTTGAGCATATTAGACGCGGCCATGACAATATGGTCAAACTTTTCCGCAATCTCGGCGCCATCGGCGGCGCGTGTCATCGGAAAGGAATAATGTTCGATAGTTTCGATCTTATCTCCATACAGACGGCGTAGATGGCTGCGCACGGCCTCACCGATGAACAAGTTGCCCGTGTTCTTCCCCGCCATGTCGATCTGTTCGTCAAAAGGGATGGTCTTGTTGTCTTTAATGTCATCAAAGAACCAACGGCATCCGATTACACAAATTCTCATATTCTTCACTTTCATTGTTTGGCGCGCTTACTTGGTGTCGACGTCTTTGGTGCGGTGGTGTGCGCTGGACTGTCCGCCCGATCACACCTTTTTTCGTTATGTTTTCACCAGTTCCACTTCGGCCCGACCATCCCGCCAGCCGCGATACTTCTCGACAATGTTGGCTTTGCGCATCTCGATTTCTTTGGTGCTGATGCCGTGGCTGTGGCCCCATGTTTCCATGTTGCGTTGTTCTCGGGCGGTGCGGTGCGCGATGTCTTCCTCGGTGCCTTTTCCAAGGGTGTAGCCGAAGTGATCGTAGAAGAATGCGCCCTCGGTCTTCGAGCGTTTGTAGGTCTGTTCGGGATCGTAGTCGTGGCTGTGGTAGACAGTCGCGGTGGGGGCGTAGATTTTGGAGTAGCCCGCATCGATGATGTTACGCGCCCAGACCTGATCTTCGCCGTAGTCGACCTCAGGGTAGGGAAACTCGTTCCAGACGCTACGGCGCATCGCCGAATTGTTGTCAGAATAGAAATGCAAGAATTGCCGCCAGCCAATATCCCCGCTCTCCCAGCGTTCCGGGTCCGTGTGCTTGGAGAGCACGAGCGGATATTGGAGCATGTTCTTAAAGTGGGTCGTGATCTCCTGTTGGACGAAATAGGGGTGGTCCGGATAGGCGATGTGACGCCCGAAGAGGCCCGCCGCATCGGGTACGGCGCGGAACATTTTTACGATATCCGTGGCCCAGTGATGCGTGGCAGGCATGGCATCTTGGGTTATGAAGCCGATGAACGGCGCATTTCCCAGAGACGCTGCGAAGTTGCGGGTGCGTCCATGCTGGAACTCTTTCTGGTCGATGACCGTGAGGCTCACGTCTTTTTGAGCCTTCAGCCAGTCGATCGTGCCATCGGTAGAGCTGGAGTCGATACAGTGGATTTGCATCTGATCGGCTATCCGCTGGCCCCGTAGGGCCTCAAGCACGGATTCAAACTCGGCCTTGCCGTTCCACGTCGGCACAACCACGTCGAGGAGGATTTCGTTGGTCCGCGCGATTGACGGAGCCGCTAATTTCGCGCCCATTTTGACCAGATAGTCCTTGATTGCAGTTTCGACATCCTGGGCGCTATCGCGCCAGCTGAACTGCTGGACCCAATCAAGGCCAGCTTCACGCTGACGAGCGCGGCGCTCGGGCTGGTCCATGAGTTTGCCAATTTTCTCCGCGATATCGGCAGGTTCCGGGCCTGCGAGAATGACCGCCTCTTTGGGAAAGATCGCCTGTGTACTTGCGGTGTCTAATTCGATTAGCGGCAGTCCGCTGGCCATCATTTCTTGAGGTACAAGACTGTAGTTGGTTCCTGAGAACGAGATGCCAATGTCACAATCGTTGTAGAGTTCGTTTAGATTTTCTGGCGAAAGAACCCCGTGGTTGTAAGCGGCGAAGGGAGCTGTTGCGAATGACAGGATATCCTGTCCAAAGAAATGCACTTCGAGGTCGTCCCGGGATTTCGAGAGAATTTCGAGTCCGGCAAGCGCTAACTGGACACAGCGTCGGTCCGTGTGAGAGCGGCTATAGACCGCAATCTTGATCGGGCCGTTGACCGTTTTGTTGGCTGCGGCAGGCTTGCAGAAATACTGGTCGGCTTCATAAGCAAGGTAGAACCCCCTCGCCCAACGTCCGTACTCGCCCGAAAGGAGCTGTTCCAGCCATGGGCTTGCGCAGATGCATCCCAAGTCGAATCCGTAGGTGAGCTTGGCCAGGTTGGAATAGGCGCCCGTCGGATAGAATTCGGGCTCATGGTCTTGGACGAAGTACATCCGAGCCTTGAAGCCCATGAGGTCCCTCACCGTCCAAGCGGTGCTCCATCCGGTTGCGATGGCGACATCGCCAGAGGTTTCAAACAATGCATCCGAAACAAAGCGCACGTCTGCCTCTACGCATTGGAACGCCTTGACGATCGTCTCCCAGGCCTCGTGTTCGGTTTCGTGGAAGACAGGGTGCTCGATCCAGATCGTGTTGCGGTGGCCGAAAAGTTCCAAATATCGGATCATGCGGAAGATGGTCATGTGTCCGCCCGACCCTGCTCGGAAATCCGGTACGATCCAGTGGATGTCCAGCGCATCTGGCTGAACCGAGTGCGGCGGTGGCGGAGCCTTGCCTTTGAAGTTTAAGACGACCTGCGCAGGCAGTTCTTGCGTCAACCGCGCGCTCTTTTCCAAGGTCAGCCGCACCGGACCGCCCGGCGAACATCTGCGCCCTTCTGTGCGGCCAAACATGACGTAATGCAGGAACGGGTTGCCACCACCTTCCGCTATGTCGAAATACTGATCGAGGTAAAAAGACGTATGGAAACTAGCTGACGGGTTGCGCCCTTCCTTCCAGCCGATTGTCATGTAATGGCGCAAGAGCGTATCGTCGTCACCATCTATGTCGTGGTACGAAGATCTGTAGAAGTAGAAGTCGAAATCGCCGCGCACGGCTTCGAGGTCGACGCGCAATCGCTGCTCGGCCAGTTCGTTGGTTTTTTCAATCTGCAATGTTGGCTTCGAACCGGACTCAAGTTCTAGCGCCTCCCGCTCATATTCCTCGGTCGGGAACCGTCCCTCCAATTTTCCGAACTGCAAATAGTGGAGAAGTGGATTGACGCCCGCGGCGGCAACGTCATCGTATCTTCTCAAATAGTAGGACGTCGAGAATTCCTCGGAAGGGTCAACTCCGTCCAGCCAGCCGATTACAAGATACCATGCCGCTACGGTTTCGTTGCCCAATCCCGCAGCTTCCGGAACGGCCGCCCGCACAGCGTCGACGTCAATAGATGACATGCATAAGGCGAGGTGTTCATGCTCGAGCGCGTCCAGGGTTTTTCCGCCCCATCCACTTAAGACAGCAATTCGCCCTTCCAACTTGCCCGTCGTTACGAAGTGCACAAGTGGATTCAGTCCGGCGTCGGCCACATCCGGATTCCAATCAAGATAGGCAGAAACGTTAAAAAAGGCCGACGGATCAAGCCCTTCCTTCCAACCCGTCTCATTGAAGTGCTCTTCAAGGGACGAGTCGTCAAACGAACTGAGTTCAGGATTCTGGAAACGGTAAAAACTAGGATCAAACATACAAATCGCCAAAACTCATTTGGAATAAACATACTACTGTGTGGTACTAACTTGAATGATATGATGTCGGGTTCGGTATTCAGGTTCAACCGCAAAAAATTGCATCGGCTTTGATCTGCTCGCCTTATTGGCTTGTTTGCGAATGCATATGTGCCGTTTCTTGCGAGACATTTCCTTTCACCTCCCAGATTTGGAAAGAAGTGGATGTTTATGACGAAGGATCAACGCGAGAATTGGCGCAAGTTGCGGAGACTTCGATACGTTGAAGAGATTGGCCATAAACATGGCGCGAGTTGAGTATTTGGACTCTGTTGCACCAACCGGCTGATGGACGGGTTTCCCCTTTCCCCAAGCGGTTTTAGGGCACGGTTTTCGTAGCGGGAATGAGCAAGTGCAGCGGGCCTTTTGAGCCGCGATATGGAATGTTGACCGCAAGCG
This sequence comes from Octadecabacter sp., assembly GCA_017886375.1. GTDB lineage: Bacteria > Pseudomonadota > Alphaproteobacteria > Rhodobacterales > Rhodobacteraceae > Octadecabacter. The sequence goes on along the minus strand of JAGGNB010000119.1, from coordinate 241 downwards.
TCCTTTGACGGCGGCAGATGGTGCTGAAATCGGGCACTTTCCAGTCCAGCCCCGTCAGCCGCAGCAGGCTTTCCACAAAGCCCGTCGTCCGGCGAAGTGCCATCCCGAACAGCACTTTCATCGCCTCTCGGGACATTGTTGCGCAGTGCCCTGCCGGACAGTGGTCAAACAGGTCTGGATAGCGGCGTCACTGAACGGCCGCGTTCGGTCGCGCTTGCCGGCATGGTATGGCATCCCGGTT
>JAGGNB010000041.1 GCA_017886375.1 Octadecabacter sp. | reverse complement strand
GGCCAAGATTGCTCGACGCATTACCGACCTCAAACAATCGTTGCTCGACCTTGACCGACCTGCGCGTGCAGAACCACTAAGTCCTGCAACTCTCGCGGGGGCTGACCTGCGCTGGGACACTTGGGCGCACGAGCGAAAATTACTGATAAATCAGGAACTGATCGTTGCGCTTCGCAATCGCGAGGCAGTGCGGGGCCATATGATCGCGGCTTTGTCCAAACTTGAAGCGGCCAAACGCATAGAGACCCGCGCGCAGCGTGACGTGCGCCAAATCGCACAACGTCGCGCTAGTTGGTAACATCCTGACGCACGATGTCGACAATCAGGACATCCGTAATATGCCCCCGCATCACTCTGTCAGCGGCCTCCTGCAGCGCTTCTCTCAGAATTCGCATATTGGACGATGCGGTGAACGCGCCGTTAAAACCGCCGATGTTTGCGTGGTCAAACATCACCTGTAGGAACGCATCGCGCAGGCGCGGCTCATGGGAAAAGACAGCCTCTTGGCCGCCAGTCTCAACCTCAATGCTGAGCGATAATACCATCAGCGCGGACACCCGATCATTCATCACAACAGGCACTACGAACTGATTGTTCATCCGCGCGTATTCGCGACTGTCGAGCGACACCGGCTCTGCTGGAATGTCTTCCGCCGCTGCCATCGGTTCTAGCCCATGACCATCGCCGCATGGGTTGGCGGCCATGTCTTCTTCGGGGGCGGGCATCAGCGCCAGACCCGCGCCAACGCCGCCCCCCACACCAACCAACATCAAAAAGAACGGGAGAACGAGTTTCTTCATAACGACCTCCTAAAACGGTAAGATAATGTCGGCGACCTGTTGGCCGATGCGGGGTTGCTGAACGTCACTGATCTGTCCACGACCACCGTAAGAAATCCGCGCAGATGCGAGCTTATCGTAGGTGATCTCGTTCTGGCGACTAATGTCTTCGGGGCGCACGAAACCGGACACCAAAAGCTCCCGCATTTCATAATTCACCCGTACTTCTTGCGTCCCTTGGATCATCAGCACACCATTGGGCATCACATCAACGATTGTCGCCGCAATCCTGAGTTCGAGCTGTTCATTGCGCCGCACCGACCCGTCACCGTCAAAAGATGAGCTTGAATTGAAATCGACCGCAGCGCCGAGCGTGGCGCCTTCGGGCAGCGTTTCATCCACGCGCTGGGGCAGGCCAAACAGGTTCGGGACCGACATGCTTTCGGACCCACTGCGTGAACGGTCAGTCGAATTTGAAATGGATGCGCTGTCGTTAATCTCAATCACGACCGTCAGGATGTCACCACGCTGCACCGCGCGCCTGTCGCCCAAAAGTGACCCACGTTCGCCAGTCCAAAGTGACGGCATCCCGATCCGTTGTTGCGTCGCAACAAGATCGTTTGTGATCCCGAACGTCATCATGGCCGCCGCATCGGGCGACGCACGCGGCGCAGAAAACTCAGGCGCCATACCGACGTCGCCAAGGCGACCGCAGGCGGATAGAACAACAAATGAGGACAATAAAATGGCAGTGGCGATGCGCATGACAAGCTCCTATTGGGTAACAAATGCAGTACCAGTCGCGTCGACTTGGGCACTGACAGTGGTTCTGGAAGAAATATTCATGACGCGGATAAGATCGCCGGGACCCGCACGATCCAGCGCGCGCCCTTCGGTTGAAATCACAATCACGCCATGGCGATAGATCAGCGTGATAATCTGATTGCGTTCGACCACCGCCGGCGCACCGACATCTGCCGCACGGATGGGCCGGCCCGCATAAAGTGCGACCCGTGCTTCCTGCCCAATGGCCAGCGCAGGGGTCTCCAATGCGCCCAAGACATCGATGTCGCGGACCAATATATCCTCGGGCCCGATGATGCTGCGCGCAGGTATTGTTCGCGCCGCAACTAGAGTGTCCGCGCCAATCGGGCCCGCCAGAAGGGTCAATAGGAGTGCTAGGCGGATCATCGGATCTGCACCATCGCGCCAAGCATTTGATCGGCAGCGGAAATGACTTTCGAGTTTAATTCGTAACCGCGTTGGGCCTTAATTAGGTCGGTAATCTCGCGAACTGGATCAACGGAACTGTCCTCAAGATAACCCTGCCGCAATACGCCAAGCCCGTCTTGGCCCGGTGTGCTCACCGCGGATGGCCCCGATGCAGGGGTTTCCAGGAACAAGTTCGACCCGATGGCTTCCAACCCCTTCGGGTTGGTGAAACCGGACAACGTAAATTGACCAAGCAACTGTGGTTCGATTTGGTCGACAAAGTAGGCGTAAACTTCGCCTTCGGCATTGATCGAAATTGATCGCGCGTCCCTCGGTATGGTGATGTCGGGGATCACCGGATAGCCGTCTGACGTCACAATCAGCCCGTCACCTGTCCGTTTTAATCCACCGTCCCGCGTGTAGGCTGCGCGGCCATCCGGCAACGTCACTTCAAGATAACCGTTCCCCTCGATCCCTATATCCAAATCGCCACCCGTCGCCGCAAGCGACCCTTGCGACAGCATCACAGACACCGACGTAGGACGCACCCCAAGGCCAAGTTGCACCCCTGTCGGTAACACGGTTCCATCCGATGCATTGATCGTTCCTGGTCGCGTAAGTTGTTGATAATGCAAATCTGCAAATTCAGCGCGGCGGGCGTTGTAGCCTGTGGTGCTCATGTTCGCGAGGTTGTTGGAAATAACCTCAACACGGGTCTGCTGTGCTGCCATGCCGGCAGCTGCAATTCTTAGGGCACGCATTTTGCCGCCTCCTATTTGAAATTATTTACCAAGCGCGCGGATCGCGCTCCGAATACGTTCATCTTCTTTGTCCAGAAAGCTCTGCCCAAGTTCATAGGCACGTTGGACTTCGATCATACGGGTGATTTCAAGCACCGGATCCACGTTGGATTCCTCAACAAACCCTTGCAACATCCGCCCCTCAAAAACGGGTTCGTGTCCGTCATCGGCCCTAAACCGCACGCCGTCCTCGCGGGTCATGCCCAGCAAATTGACCGGGTTCACAAGGCCGATCTGCCCGACAGGCTGGCCGCCCGCGCTGATGGTTCCATCGGGCGCAATTCCGACTGGTCCGGCACCTTGGGGAACGAACACTGGCGCGCCGCCCGCATCCAAAACGCGGTACCCCTCAGGCGTGACCAGATCACCATTCTCGTTTGGCGTGAAAGCGCCAGCGCGCGTCAGGCGTTCACCACTGGGCGTTTCCAACAAAAAGAAACCTTCGCCCTCAATCGCCAGGTCGAACGCCCCGCCAGTCTGGGTCAGCGTGCCCTGTGCCGAAAGCGTTTCTCGGACCGATGCGGTGGCCATGGATAATGACGGATCGTTTGGCCCTAATGCCTTGATATGCTCCGCGAAAATAACCCCTTCGGATCGAAATCCAGTGGTGGACAGATTGGCGATGTTGTTGGCGACAACCCGCATTTCATTCATCAAGCCAGATTGGCGTGTCAGCGCGGTGTAGGTTGCATTTTCCATGTCTAACCCCCCGCAATTATGGGAATAAGAGTGTCTTGAAAAAACGACACCAAAGTCTCGGTCATGAAACCCATCGTGATCCAGAACACACCAACGATTGCGGCCAGTTTCGGCACGAATGTCAGCGTCATTTCCTGAATAGATGTCAGTGCTTGAAATAGCCCGACCGTGAGGCCCGCAATCAAAGCGACCGACAGGATTGGCAGCGACACCAATGTCGCAACCCAAAGCCCTTGCCGTAGGGTGTCATAAAATAGCGTATCATCCATGTTACACAGGCATCCGCAGAATTTCTTGATAGGCTTCAACGACTTTGTTGCGAACGGTCACGGCTGTTTCTACCGCCAGTTCAGTTTGCGCCAATGCCTGCACCAACGCATGCGGGTCGGCACCGCCTGACATGGCTGACATCGCAGTTTGTTCGCTTTGTTGTAGCGTTTCGATAAAACCTTTTGCGGCCTGTCCGAACGCACTGCTTGCCCCTGATGCTGGGTCTGGCGCCGTTGCCGGACGGTTCGCGGCATAGGCCTGCGCGACGGGATTTGAACTGATATCCATTTTGATGTGCCCCTTATTTGCGAAGAAGATCCATCAGGGACGACGACATTTGCCGGACCTGATCGAAGAGTTTCAGATTAGCCTCATAGCTGCGCTGCGCCTCACGGGCGTCCGCAATTTCAATGAGGAGGTTGACGTTCGAGCCGTCATAATTGCCATTCGCACCCGCCATCGGATGGGATGGATCGTATATCTGGTCGAGCGCTGTGCGATCCAACCGGACACGCCCCGTTTCCACGACGCCCGTTGGTTGCCCAGCCTCCATGACGGCGGAAAAACTGATCGTTTTGCGCTGATATCCAGGTGTGTCAGCATTCGCGATGTTCTCGGAGACGTGGCGCAGGCGCGCCGCCTGCGCGCGCATTCCGCTTGCCGTGATGTTCATTGCGTCGGAAAAATCAGCCATATCTATTTCCGCCCTATCGTCACGCGCAAAACGTCGAGCGAATGTTTATAGATCGCCAAGGCACGATTATGCTCGCGTTGAATTTCAACTGAATTGAGCATTTCCTGCTCGAGGGACACGGAATTACCGTTGGGCGACGCCTCTGCGTCCGACATCTGAACGCGCGCAGATGTCGAAATGACATTTGTAGACACATGTCGTGACCGCGTTGTCCGCAAATCTGCGGACGCATCAGCCGCGCGGCTGTCAGCGAACGACGCGATCTTTTGGGCGCGATAGCCCGGTGTATCTGCGTTCGCCATATTGGCGGCTGTAACAGCTTGCCGCGCACCGGAATGGCGCGCCATGGCGTATGATGTCCGGAACACTTCCAGATTTTGGAACATCGGGGCTTCTCCCTCGATTGGCTTCAACTAAGCCTTAAGGTTGATTCCCTAAGAATTGGTTGTCGCCAGAAATGTGAGGGACCAAATGACAGAAGAAATTTTTGCCCAAATGGGGGCGGTGATCGCCAAAGCATCGCTGACACGGCCAGTCGGGACCGTCATGCAGATCGCAGGAAACACAGTACGAATCAGCGGCCTTGCCCAACATGCGCGCGTCGGCGATCGCATCAAAGTGATTGATGCCGCGACCGAGGGGGAGGTCGTGCGCACATCGCAAGATGCGCTTGATGTGTTAATCGACGGCACGACTGAGGGGCTCGGCCTTGATGCGAAAGTCGCGCTGTTCCCGCGCCCGGACTTCGCGCCCCATTCCGGATGGATTGGCCGCGTGATTGATCCAGATGGTCAGCCCCTTGATGGTCGACCTCTCTTACCAGGCACCGTCGCGCAAGCGGTTTCAGCACCACCGCCTCCCGCAAATTCACGCCGCGAACTGGGCGTTCGCCTCTCGACGAGCTTTGCAGTTTTCGACACGATTCTTCCCATCGTCCGTGGGCAGCGGGTTGGTCTGTTTGCGGGCTCTGGCGTTGGGAAATCGACTTTGCTGTCGTCGCTGGCCAAGAACGTCGATGCGGACGTCATCGTTATCGGCCTGGTTGGTGAACGTGGTCGCGAACTGCGTGAATTCGTGGAAAAATCTCTCGGTCCAGACGGAATGGCGCGCAGCGTGATTGTTGCAGCAACCTCTGACCGTGCCGCACAGGTGCGCCGCCGCTGTCCGTTGGCGGCGACTGCCGTTGCCGAATATTTTCGTGATCAGGGACTGCAGGTGTTGCTGCTTATCGACAGTGTGACGCGTTTCGCGGAAGCCCACCGCGAAGTCGCCGTGGCGGCTGGCGAATCGGCAAATTTACGCGGTCATCCCGCCTCTACCCCCGCTGCCATAGCTGGATTGTGCGAACGTGCAGGCCCAGGCGTCGGGCAGGCCGGCGATATCACCGCGATTTATACTGTGTTGGTGGCTGGGTCTGACATGGAAGAACCCGTCGCCGATATGTTGCGCGGAGTCTTAGACGGGCACGTCGTTCTGGAACGCGCCATTGCTGAACGCGGACGATTTCCCGCAGTTGATATCACCCGCTCGGTTTCACGCTCTTTGCCAGAGGCTGCAAACCCGACAGAAAACAAATTGATCCAGACCGCACGTCAACATATGGGCGCCTACGCACAGGCCGAATTGATGATTCAAGCAGGCCTTTATTCTGCCGGGTCCGACGCAAAGATCGACGACGCCATCGCGACACGCGACGCATTAGAAGGGTTCATTTCAACACAAGGTCCACACGGGATCGCGGGCGCATTCCTTATGTTGCAACGGGCGCTACAAACGCCAACGAGTGGCCATGGAAATTGATCATATCTGTTGTAGCAGGCTGAGAGCAACAGACGCGCTGGATGTGCCGGCTGACGCGTTTGATTCTGCACGCAACAAATATAGACGGATCATCTTTTCCTGATTTTCAGGGCTGGCAAGATCGCTCATCTGATCGGTGCCAAACGTCGCCTCTGCGCGGGCCTGAAATTGTTCAAGTTGCAGATCAAGATCAATGGCCGCGAAGCTTCCTGAAAATCCAAGCGCCGTCTGAAACATGCTGCGCAGTGGCGCATTGCCCATCATACCAAACCATTGCCCGTTGTTGGATCCATTGCCGTCAATCACATCGGTCAACGCAGGACCAAGGTTCAGTGCAAGCCGCATGTCGTTGTTTTGATTGCCAACAGCAACCCCAAACTGTTCAGCCTCATAACGGTCAATAATTTCATCCGCGAAAAAGGATAGGGCGGTTCGCGCGATGCTAAAATCACCAAAGCCGAACGCTTTGCTGAAATCGGCATAGCGACTATCTGAAAGTCTGTTGGCCAGTGCATCTGGTTCAATTGAACCGTCTTCCAGGACCTTGCGAATGAAAAAGGTATTATTGATGTCGTCATCCAACCCGAACGCGCCCAGCGCCACACCCAGCAACTCTCGATCGTTGACAAGATCTTCTGCCGTTCTGATGTCGCCGATGCGGTCGCGAAAAGACTCTGTCACGCGGACAACGGCCGGACTTTCATTGAAGGCCGCCCGCTGCTGGTCGGCTGTCCGGTCAAGGAACAGCCAACCTGAGTAACCTGAAAAAGGAACGACCGGCTGAAAGCTCATGACAGCCGAGGGCGCGATGCCAACAGGCGGTCTTCTCGGGGCAAAAGACTGCGAAGCCGTTTCAGACCACGATAGAATTCCCCCTCAATAAAAGCCTCGGTTGCATCGGCCAATTGTTGGCGGCTGTCATCGTCCGTCAACGCCTGGCTTAGTTGTTCCACACCACGCAACAGCTGGATGCGCCCTTCGTCAGCGTCCGCATCACCAGACAAAATCAGCTGGGCGATGTAGCAGACCCGACGGACTGGCGTGGTGACTTCGTCGGGCCGTATCGCATCCCGCAGTCGCAAAATATTTGCATTGGGTGTCAGGATGGACAGGCGCGACCGCCGATCCCCATTTTCAATAACAGCGCCATTGACCAAGACACGTTCCTTGGGGCCGAGCTTTAGGACCAAACCTGACATCAGCTGGCCCCCTGCGGGTTCAAGCCGCGCATCATGGCGGTGTTGATTTCAATCAGCGGCGCGATATCCGCTTCGCCCTTTAGAATTTTGCGCGAATGAAATGATGTAAACTCTGCCAGATAAAAAATGCGGGCACGCAGATCTTCCGACAATGCGTTGTCATCGTCGGCGACCTGTGACGCAAGATGGGTCCAAACGGCACGATTGGCGTGGACCGCCTCGGCGAAGGCTGGAAATCCGGAAGGCAGTTGGTCGCTCGCACGTCGAAGTCGATTTGTGACTTCGCTGAACAATTGATGTTCTGCGGATCGACCGGTGCGTAAAACGGATGTTTTGGGCGCGTAGGCCTGATGGGCTTGTTCTATGATATTCACGTCGGGTCCTTTCGGGACGGAAGTCTGAAACGCACGGCTTTACCCTGCGGTGAATAAGACTCTGAGGCGCCCGAAGACGCCTCAGATCAATTGACTTATCGGAACAGGGACAAGATCGACTGCGGTGCCTGATTGGCGATGGACAGCGACTGGACACCGAGCTGCTGCTGCACCTGAAGCGCCTGCAACCGCGCTGAAGCTTCCTCCATGTCAGCGTCGACCATCGACCCGATGCCGGACTTAAGCGCGTCCGTCAGTTTGCCGATAAAGTCGGATTGGGTTTCAATCCGACCCTGAGCGGAACCAAAGGCTGCAGCAGAATCGATCGCAGTCGCGATCATCGTCTCAATGTTCCCCAAGGCTGCATCTGCGCCGGAGTTCGACGTCACATCAATATTGTCGAGGCCGAACAGGCCACCAGATGCCGTTCCGCCCTCTTGGCCTGCATCCGTCAGGGTCATCGTCGCACCAGCTGTGGCATCAGTTCCGTCATAATCGACCAGAACCTTCCAAGCGTCAGTGGTTTCGTCTTGAACAACACGTGTCGTAACGCCGGTTTCTTCGCCGCCATCAATGGCTGTCTTCAGGCCACGTGCCACATCTTCCATCGTTTCGCCGGAGCCAGCGACATAGTTATAGTCATTGCCGTTCACTGAAATACGGTAGCTGTCGCCGTCTTTGACGTTAGCCGTCGTTGCTAGCTCAACCTCCTCTGCGCGGGCAACCAAGGTCGCGGTGCCTGGACCGGTCGCTGCAACTGCGTCATCGTCAGAATTACCGTTGTTGGTCACTGCGACCGTATTGGTCGCACCTGAGTCAAACGATACGTTGAGCGCGTCAAACGAATTGGTGTTTGCCAATTCCAGAACACCGCCGCCAGCATCGTTCGCCGTGACACCGGTCAGACCCGCCTCATTGATCTGCGTTGCCATCAAACCAACTGTTGTCGCGGCGTCCGTCGTAAAGGCCTGCGTAAAAGTGGTGCCATTGACGTTCATCGTCAGGTTATCGGCGGCAACACCGGCAAGCGTCAGCTCCAGATCATTGGCTGCACCGGTGGAATCGATGCCCGCGGCACCTGCAGTGATATTACCAGCCAGCGAAGCGCCGCTACCATAGACACCAGCACTCGTGCCCATGTCTTGACGCGCGACAGTAATACTGGACGCCTTGACACTGCCATCGCTAGATCTGTCCAAAGAAGACAGGATGCTCATGTCATCAGAGCCGGACAGCATGTTGAGTCCGTTGAACTGGGCCGCTCCAACGACAGATTTGATCTGGCTTGTCAGGGCGTCGATGTCTGTCTGAATCTTGGTGCGGTCGACATTTTCTTCTTGTGCCGCAACGATCTTACCTTTGATGTCGGTCAGAAGATCCGTGACAGTTTCAGACGCTTGACGCGCAACCGCGACGGTCGATTCACCCAATGAAAGGCTGTCGGAAATGCCCTTAAAGCCTTTAACGTCGGATTCCATCACCTTGGAGATCGCCCAAACAGAAGCGTTATCCTTGGCCGACGCCACTTCTTTACCCGTCGAAATCATCGACGTGGTTTTGGACAGATCATTATTGATCGTTTTAAGAGTTTGAAGCGCGACCATCGCGCTGTTGTTTGTCAGAATACTGGACATGTTTTATGATCCCATAGTTGGGGGCGCATTTTGCGCCAAGTTTTCAAGAACCAACCCCCATGAAAAGGAGATTGGAAGGGACGTCATTCTGACGGATGTCTGATCGACCTCGGATCAGCGCCACCAAACTCGGGTGCAACCCCACCATGCCAACTGCGACCTAACGAGGCCTTAACGACCGCACTGTAAATCTGTGGCTTTTGAGTCCAATTTTAGAAGCGTCGTTCGGTACCGCGTTTCGGTTGCGAAATCTGGGTCGCCTTACCGGAAGAATCGTAGCTGGACAGCGTCGTGCGCGCCGCCCGTTGCTGGTTCAAGGTTGTCAGGACAGTCACAACGCCCTCTCTGGCTGCGGCGAACAATGTGCTGTTGCGGGCGAGCGCGGATGCCAATAATCGCAACTCTGCGGCGCCTGCGCCTTCAAACTGCGTGGCAAGGGCCTCCTTTTGGGGAATCAACGCCCCGACAGTTTCGAAATCACCCTTCAAGAGCGCTGCCCGCTCGACCTCAAGAAGATGGGTCAATTGGCCTATTGCGCGCGTCGTCATCGGGATTTTGCAATCATGGCATCAAACATCGATTGCGCCAGACCGATGCCACCGGCCTGCGTCATCTGCTTGGCTTGCTCATCCCGCAGAAACGACGCGAACTGGTCCTCACCCGCGCCGCCGCCAAATTCCTCCGGTGTTTCGCCGATTCCCGCCGACTTCAACATCTCTGACAAAAACGCCGCCTCAAGCGATTGCGCAACTGCCATAAGTTGATCCTCACGCTTGGCGGCGGGTGCGCCTGCGGGCTGGGTTGGTTGTATTTCCATGCTGAACTCCGATGCGGGCAATTTTTCTGATGTTTAAGCGTCAGCGGTAAAGATTGAGTAAGTATCTGCGCGGTAAAGACAGCCCAATCGAACTTGATCGGAGAAACCGATGACTCAAATGGACACCTTGTTGACTGCCAGGGCGCAGTCGTCGCCGACGTTACACCGCAAACCGGACACCGATGCCCAAAGCGACGAAGCGGCACAATTTGCGCAGGTCTGGTCTGTTCAGGCTGACGAAGCTGTCGCAAAGAACGCAGCACAATTCTTGATCCGCGATGCATTGCCGGACGCGGACGTCGCGAAAACAGCCATCACGACGCCGCCAGAAAATACGCAGACACCGGTTCCACAGTCGCAATCCAAAAATGACGTCCTGCACTCGCCAGTCACTGGACCTGCCGCACCAAACGATGAAATTCCCGGCGTGCAAAATGATGCGGCCCCGAAAGCCGCTCCCGATAATACGGTCCAAGGTGCGGTGCCCAAAACGGAGCTCCACAGTTCGCAATCCAGCCGCGAAGGTGGAAACTGGACCGCAGAAAAACCTGCCGAACCTGAACAAATAAAAACCGCGCCACAGTTTCCGAACCCGCAGCACCCATTGCTCTCTGTCGATGAAAAAAAACCCATCGCCGCACCAGACACCCGCCAAAATGCGCGCCAAACATTGTGGAGCGTCGCTGCGCCGTCACAGCGCGATCCGATAGCGCTGCCCAAACCGGCCCCAATCGTAATCGCACCCACTTTGGTAACATTGCCAATGCCCGATCCTGCCATATTAGGGGATGAACCGACCGGCCCGGACCTCGGTGCAACTCCCGTTTCACAAAGCAGTGTGACGACGTCGGCGGCCGCGACCACCGCTTTGCAGCGGACTTATGCCCCGCACGTCGCCCACCAAATCGCGACCGCGATTGTTCAGACGTCAGGGGCCACCACCGAGATCGCCTTAAACCCAGAAGAACTGGGCCGTGTGCGTATTTCGGTAACGGCTGGTGATGCTGGCCTGACCGTCGCGATCATCGCCGAACGTCCCGAAACCGTGGATCTCATGCGCCGCAACATCGACCTGCTAACGCGAGAGTTGCGCGAAATGGGTTACGAAAATCCGACGTTTAGTTTCGGCGACCAATCCGGTGACGCCGATCAAGATCAGGGTGATGGTGCGGTGCAATCGGGCGCAGCTTCGGATCCTTCAACCGCCGATGAACACCACCAGACCAGCATGCGCGTCGCCCTTTCTGGCGGCCTTGACCTTAAATTATAACGGAGAAGACCCCCATGGAACTCACCCAATCCCTCACCCCTGTGTCGCAACCCACCTTTTCGCCACAAACCGAAACCTCGGAAACTGTCATCAGCTCCGATTTTGAAACATTTCTAAAGATGCTCACGGTGCAAATGGAAAATCAGGACCCGCTGAACCCCACGGATTCATCTGAATACGCCCAGCAGCTGGCAACGTTTTCGGGGGTGGAACAGGCGGTGCTGACAAACGACCTGCTGTCGGCATTGATGGTGCAAATGAACACGACAGGCATGGCGCAGATGGCCGATTGGGTTGGCAAAGAAGCCCGCGCGATAGCCCCCGGTAACTTCAACGGTAGCCCGATTACAATCGCGCCAAACCCGGCCGCCATTGCTGACAAAGTTGAATTGGTTGTGTCTGACCCGCAAGGCAATGAGGTTCAGCGTTACGACATTCCTAAGTCGGCTGACCCTATCGAATGGGCCGGAACCCAAAGCGACGGAACCCCATTTCCGTCGGGCCTTTACCAATTTCAGGTCGTAAGTTCGGCCAACGGTGCACCGGTTTTAATTGAAACCGCCGCCATCTACGCCCGCGTGCAAGAGGTGCGCAGCGAAAATGGCCAATCCGTTCTCGTTCTTAATGGGGGTGTATCCGTGCTCGCGTCAGATGTCAGTGCACTACGCGAAGGCTGATTTCAGCCAAAGACCGACAGTGTGACAGCCGCAGAAATCGCGACGCCGGCACCCAACATCGCCCAGCCGAAAGCGGGCCAGTAACTGTGACGTGGCGGTGCCGCAGGTTCTTCGCTGAGCCGTATCAACGCGGCCTCTGCCAAGGCGGGCAGGCGCGGCCCGAATCGCGCCAAAACGCGCGCCGTCTTCGCCAAATCACGTGCAATGGCGCGCGGCCCGATACTATCTTTGATGTAGTCTTCAACCACAGGTTTCGCCGCGTCCCAGATGTTCATGCGGTGGTCAAACGTGCGCGCGACGCCTTCGACAACAACCATCGTGCGTTGCAACAGGATCAGTTCGGTCCGTGTTTCCATGCCGAATCGCTCCGTCACTTCAAACAAATAGGACAACAATCGCGCCATCGAAATTTGCTCTGCGTTCATGCCAAAGATCGGCTCACCTACGGCGCGCAGCGCGCGGGCAAATTCGTTCACATCACGGTCCGCAGGCACATACCCGGCCTCAAAATGCACTTCAGCGACGCGGGTGTAATCGCGCCGGATAAATCCAAACAAAATCTCGGCATAAACACGCCGCGTGTATTCATCCAAATGCCCCATGATCCCGAAATCATAGGCAATAATATCGCCGTTTGGCGCTATCTTAAGGTTGCCGTGGTGCATGTCTGCGTGGAAAAAACCGTCGCGCAAGGCGTGGTTCAAAAACAACTGGATAACGCGGCTCGACAGTTCCGTCAGATCGTGTCCTGCGTCGGCAATCGCATCGACGTCTGCGGCATTGATCCCTTCGGCCCAATCCAGCGTCATAACGCGACGCGCCGAAAGGCCCCAACGCACGCGCGGCAAAGTGAATCCTTTGTCCTGCGCTGTATTATCTGCAAATTCCGACGCGGACGCGCTTTCAAGCCTCAGGTCGAGCTCGCTCAAGACGACGCCCTCAAAATGCTCAATCACATCCAGCGGGCGCAATCGGCGCGACGATGGCGAAAATCTGTCAAACACCCATGCCGCCAGATAAAACGCGTCGATGTCTTTCTGAAATGCCCTTTCAATGCCGGGTCGAAGCACCTTTACGGCGACAAATTCGCCATCCGAAACCAAACGCGCTTTGTGAACCTGCGCGATTGACGCAGCCGCGACGGGATCTGAAAACTCGCTGAACACCGAATCGATTGATACGCCCAATTCCTTTTCGACCTCGGCTTTGGCAACGTCGACGGGGAAGGGCGGTAACTTGTCTTGCAAGACTCGCAACTGCATCGCCAGTTCCGCGCCAACCACGTCCGGTCGCGTCGACAAAACCTGTCCGAATTTGATGTACGCTGGTCCCAACGCGTGCAGGGCCCGCGTTAGCGGCGGCAGGTTAACATCGCCCTTCAACCCAAGCCACTGGAACGGCCAAACCAAGCCGCGCAAAGCCATCCGTGCCACCGTGGGGGTATCTGCTGCCTCTAAAATTACCGTCATCGCGCCTGTGCGTTCCAGCGTCGCGCCGGTGCGGATCAACCGCCAAATATTGTGCGGGCCGCGCATGTTACAGCTTCCAACCGGAATGCAGACACGCGATCCCAAGGCTCAGATTGCGGAACTTCGCATTGTCGAAACCCGCGTCCTTGATCATGCCAAGGAACGTATCCTGATCTGGAAACTTCCGAATAGATTCAACTAGATATTGGTAACTATCGCGGTCACCTGTGATCAGTTTTCCCATCGCGGGGATCGCATTGAACGAATAGATATCATACATTTTTTGCAGCATCTCGTTGGGGATCTGGCTGAATTCCAGCACCATCAATCGCCCACCCGGTTTCAACACGCGGTACGCCTCGGCCAATGCTTCTTGCGGTCGGGTTACGTTGCGAATGCCAAAGCTGATTGTGTAAACGTCGAACGTGTTGTCCTCGAACGGCAGCGCCATGGCGTCGCCCACAATCCAGTCCAGCGAATCTTCCAATTGCGCCGCTTCAGCCCGTTTGCGTCCTTCGATCAACATCGGTTCTGTCAGGTCCAACACCGTCGCATGACCAACTTTAGCGCGTTTCAAGAACCGGAACGCCACATCGCCTGTGCCACCCGCCACATCCAACAGCTTTTGCCCTGAACGCGGCGCCAGCCAATCCATCATCGCATCTTTCCAAATGCGGTGGATGCCAAGGCTCATCGCGTCGTTCATCACGTCATATTTGCTGGCAACGCTTGAAAAGACGCCGCGCACGAGGCCTGCTTTGTCGCCCTCAGGCACGGTTTCAAAACCAAAATGGGTCGTGCGATCATCCGTCATGTCATGGCACCTTGCGCAGCTTAATTGGCAGTTATAGCGTCCCACCTTCAGATACAAATAGCCAAATCAGCGCGGGGGACGATGGATGCCCGAATTGCCAGAAGTCGAAACCGTCCGCGCGGGCCTTGTCCCGTCTATGCAAGGGCAGGTGATTACCCGCGCCGAGGTCAACCGCCCAGACCTGCGCTGGCCCTTTCCCGATGACATGGCGCGGCGGCTGACGGGGTCGACCGTCACGGCGCTTCGCAGACGATCAAAATATATCCTTGCCGATCTAAGTACGGGTGAAACCCTCATTATTCATCTGGGCATGTCGGGCCGAATGACGGTGTCCGGTGATCCGCTTGGCCAGTTCCACCATGACCATCCCGCCCCTGAAAAACACGATCATGTGGTGTTTCACATGGCCAACGGCGCGCGCATTACATTCAACGATCCACGGCGGTTCGGTGCGATGGACCTCGCCAAGACCGATGCATTGAACGATCACTGGCTGATCAAACCCATTGGTCCCGAACCCTTAGGCAATGGATTTAACGAGGCCTATTTGGTTGAAGCCTTCGCAGCAAAGAACACGCCCGTTAAAACTGCCCTTCTTGATCAACGCCTTATCGCCGGCTTGGGCAATATCTACGTTTGCGAAGTCCTGTTTCGCGCCCGCATCAACCCGACCCGAAAAGCAAAAGACCTGTCCAAGAAACGTGTCGCATCCCTTGTGCCGATCGTGCGCGATGTCCTAAACGAAGCGATCGCAGCGGGCGGCTCATCGCTCAAGGACTACCGCCAAGCAGATGGCGAACTTGGCTATTTTCAAAAGGCGTTTCAGGCCTACGACCGTGCGGGCCAACCCTGCCAAACTCCCGAATGCACCGGATCAATCGCCCGCATCGTGCAATCGGGACGATCAACTTTCTATTGCCCCAAATGTCAAAGATAGCTTGCCCTTGCGCCACGCTTTGATAACCATAAATCTTCTTGAACGAGCACGGAGCAAACGCAAATGGCCTATGAAACTATCATTGTTGAAATTGCCGAAGGCGTCGCACTGATTACGCTAAACCGCCCGGATGCCCTCAACGCCCTGAATTCGCAGCTTTTGCGTGAACTCGCTACGGCCGTTGAAAAGGCCGATGCGTCCGACAAAGTGCGCTGTATCGTGCTGACCGGATCAGACAAAGCCTTTGCTGCTGGTGCGGATATCAAAGAAATGGCGGACAAAACCTTCGTCGAAATGTACCGCGAAAACTTTTTTGGGGCCGAAACCGACCGCTTCATCAAGACCCGAAAGCCGATCATCGCCGCAGTGTCGGGCTACGTTCTTGGGGGTGGGTGCGAACTGGCGATGATGTGCGACTTTATCATCGCGTCCGATACCGCGAAATTCGGCCAGCCGGAAATCAACCTCGGCGTCATGGCGGGTCTTGGCGGCACGCAGCGGTTGACGCGGTTTGTCGGCAAATCCAAATCGATGGAAATGCACCTGACCGGACGTTTCATGAACGCCGAAGAGGCTGAAAAATCCGGCCTTGTCAGTCGCGTCGTGCCGGTTAAAAAGCTCAAAGAAGAAGCGATGAGCGCGGCCAACAAGATCGCTGAAAAATCACTTCTCGCGACCATGGCCGTCAAAGACGCCGTAAATCGCGCCTATGAAACGACAATGGCCGAAGGCATCAACTACGAACGCCGCCTGTTTCAATCGCTGTTCGCGACAGAAGATCAGACCGAAGGCATGGCGTCCTACATCGAAAAACGCGAACCGCAATTTCGCGACAAGTAAGTCAGTTCATCAAGTGAGTCAGTTCATATAGTGCAGCGTATCAAACGTCCCGCGCACGTCGCGCACCCGCGGGGCCATCGCAGATGGGTCCTTGTTGCTTAGGGCCTCGGCAATCAAATCTGCCATCCGGTCAACATGCTGCATATCGACACCCCATCGCACCAATTCCGGTGTGCCGATACGCGGCCATGACTGCGCCAATCCGGCATCGTCACGACCATTGCAAAAGGTTGTTTGCAAAACGCCGGCACCCCGCCTATACGCAGCCCTGAAATGCGCGTGTTGCCCGCTTAGGCACGAATCAATCCGGTTCAGTGAACACTTTGTTCAAACTCCCGGTGGGTAGCGTGCGTTATAGAATTTGAACAAACGAACCCGAAAGAGACTGATTACATGGCAAATACCCCACAAGCTAAAAAACGCGCACGTCAGAACGAATCCCGCTTTCAAGTCAACAAAGCCCGCCGTTCGCGCATCCGTACGTTCCTGCGCAAAGCTGAAGAAGCGATTGCGTCTGGCGAAAAGGACGCAGCGACTGCTGCCGTTCGCGCCCTTCAACCTGAATTGATGCGTGGCGTCTCTAAGGGCGTTTTCCACAAGAACACAGCGGCGCGTAAGATGTCCCGCCTTAGCTCGCGGGTCAAAGCCATCGTCTAGTTTTCAGCATCGGCTGATTCTTGATAATTTTACAAAGAAGGCGACCCAATCGGGTCGCCTTTTTCGTTTGCTGGTCTCATTTTTGCAACCGCCAGAATTACTTTTCCTTTTGATTCAAAGGCGCGTGAGATTCGTTTCAAAGCGATCCCTGTCAAGGACATCTTGTTGTTGAAATTGCGAACCCGAAAGGGCTAGTTTTGCCGAGCGATTCAATTCGTTCCTGGGGGAACGTGGGACAATCAGACAAGGACTGCGACCAAATCTACACAACCGTAGATTTTCGCAAATCGGTTTCAGCCGATCTTTGTTTGATACTTTGACGGTGACGCGGGTTGGGGAACCTAACGTCAAGACAAAAGGGCTCACGCTATCTGCGATGCCAGCTGATTGAGGGAAATACCCTCAAATCAACTGGTCCAACGCATCAGTTTTAAGAGACCGCCGTCACAAAGTGATTTTGTGGCGTGGGCGGAATATTGGCTGACGGAACGTGATGGGGTGACATGGGCGGTGGCAGCCGTCTGATTATGTGTTTGGGACAGATAGGGACAAGATGACGAACGTGAACTGGGATCAAGTGAAGACGGATATGCGCGCTGCAATTGGCGCCGGTAATTTCAAGAGCTGGATTGAACCGCTGTCGCTGGTCAGTGCGTCCGAAGGCGTCGCGCATCTCGCGGCCCCAAATCCCTTTGTTGGTGATTATGTCGGCAAGACCTATGGCGATCAGATTATTTACCACCTCAACCGTCAGGGCCTGGCTGTTCAGCGTCTTGCGTTTGAAATCGAAGGCAAATCCAGCACTGCTGTAAATGGCGCGACCAAGCCGGCGGTCCGCAAACCAACCAACACCTTGGCTGATGCGCAGCCCGATCAGCGGTTCACCTTTGACAGCTTCGTCGTCGGTAAGCCGAATGAACTGGCACACGCGGCGTCCAAACGTGTCGCCGAAGGTGGCCCCGTCACCTTCAATCCACTGTTTTTGTATGGTGGCGTTGGTCTTGGTAAAACCCACCTGATGCACGCCATCGCCCATGAGTTGGGCGAACGCCGCCCTGACCTGAACGTGCTGTATGTGTCCGCCGATCAGTTCATCTACCGCTTTATCTCAGCGCTACGTGATCGCAAGATGATGGATTTTAAACAACATTTCCGGTCCGTTGATGTTCTGATGGTCGATGACATCCAATTCCTCGAAGGCAAAGAATCCACGCAAGAGGAATTCTTCCACACCTACAACGCGCTTGCCGATCAGGGTAAGCAGATGATCATCTCCGCAGATCGCGCACCCGGTGAAATCCGCGATCTGTCCGAACGCATCAAATCCCGCCTGCAATGCGGCCTTGTGGTCGATCTGCACCCGACGGACTACGAACTGCGCCTCGGCATCCTGCATGCCAAACAAGAGATGTTCGTTAACGTCTATCCCGGCGTTGAAATCGCAACGGGCGTGCTGGAATTTCTGGCGCACCGCATTTCCAGCAACGTGCGCGTCCTTGAGGGCGCGCTCAATCGCCTCTACGCGCTCGCGTCGCTGGTCGGGCGCACGGTCACAGTCGAAATGGCGCAAGACTGCCTGTCTGACATCCTGCGCGCATCTGATCGCAAGCTCACGATTGAAGAAATCCAGCGCAAAGTCTCTGAACATTACGACATCCGTTTGTCCGATATGCTCGGACCAAAACGCACCCGCACTTTGGCACGTCCGCGTCAGGTCGCCATGTGGTTGTGCAAACGTCTGACCAGCCGCAGCTTGCCTGAAATTGGCCGCAAATTCGGCAAACGTGATCACACAACGATCATGCACGGGGTGCGTAAAATCGATGAGTTGCGCCAGTCTGACAGCCAGATTGCCGACGATCTGGAACTGCTCCGCCGCGCTCTGGAACATTAATGGTCGCGCGCCCTTGTCTTAGGGCGTCCGACACTCCACAAATTGCTTGTGAATAGGGTAGAAACGGGTAGTTTCACCCTCCCGACCCCATTGGGGCATCAAGGACGGAGACAGGGCTATGAAACTCAGCATCGAACGTGCATCACTGCTCAAAGCGGTGGCGCAAGCCCAATCAGTTGTGGAACGCCGCAACACCATTCCGATCCTCGCCAATGTGCTGATCGAAGCGAGCGGCGCTGAGGCGACGTTCCGCGCCACCGACCTCGATATCGAAGTCGTCGACAAAGCCACCGCAGTGGTCGAACGGGCAGGCTCCACGACCGTGTCCGCCGTGACGCTCAACGAAATTGTCCGCAAACTGCCTGACGGTGCACTTGTGACATTGACCGAAGACAGCGCATCCGGCCGCCTGACAATCGAAGCAGGGCGGTCCAATTTCAGCCTCGCCACATTGCCCAAAGAAGACTTTCCCGTCATGGCGTCATCTGATTACGCCACGAACTTCTCGTGCCCGGCACCCGTGTTGCGCCGCCTGTTCGACAAATCCAAATTTGCGATCTCAACAGAAGAAACCCGCTACTATCTGAACGGCGTCTACATGCATGTCTCAGAATCCGACGGCGGCAAAGTTTTGCGTTGCGTCGCCACGGACGGACACCGTCTTGCCCGCATCGATGCCGATTTGCCCGAAGGCGCAGACGGCATGGCCGGTGTCATCGTGCCGCGCAAAACTGTCGGTGAGTTGCGCAAGCTGCTCGATGACGACGACATGATGATCGCTGTGTCCGTGTCGGAAACCAAAGTCCGCTTCGCGACCCCCGACATCACCCTGACGTCCAAGGTTATTGACGGCACCTTCCCCGATTACACCCGCGTCATTCCACAAAACAACACCCGTAAAATGGAAGTCGACGCCGCAGAATTCGCCCGCGCCGTGGATCGCGTTGCGACCGTATCATCCGAGCGGTCCCGCGCGGTTAAACTACAACTCGACGAAGACCGCTTGATCCTGTCCGTCAACGCACCTGATTCTGGCGCCGCCGAAGAAGAACTTTCCGTGGCCTATGGTGATGAACGCCTTGAGATCGGCTTCAACGCGAAATATCTTCTCGAAATCGCCAGTCAAGTGGACCGTGAAAATGCCGTGTTCATGTTCAACTCATCTGGCGACCCGACCCTGATGCGCGAAGGCAATGACACCAGCGCGATCTACGTCGTCATGCCGATGCGAGTGTAATTGCTGTCGGATTTGAGTTGTATTTGCCAAGATGAAGGACGCAGGAACGTAAGAAGAGGCCGAACGTAATGTCAGCGCTTTTTCTATCGCACCTGACCCTGTCGCACTTTCGATCCCACAAACGCGCCAAATTGGACCTCGACGGTCGCCCTGTGGCGATCTATGGGCCCAACGGTGCGGGCAAAACCAACATTCTGGAGGCGGTATCAATTCTGTCGCCGGGCCGTGGTCTGCGCCGCGCAAGTTCAGAGGAGATGACGCGCAGGCCCGAGGCGCTGGGCTGGAAAGTCACCGCAGACCTGACGTCCCTGAACCAGCGCCATGAGGTCGAGGCGTGGTCAGAGAACGGCGCGTCCCGACAGACCAAGATCGACGGCAAAGCGGCGGCGCAAACCGCACTTGGTCGCATTGGCCGCGTTCTCTGGCTAATTCCTGCGATGGATCGTCTGTGGATTGAGGGTGCTGAAGGGCGGCGGCGGTTCTTGGACCGTGCCACGCTGAGTTTTGAACCCATGCATGCAGACGCCGCTTTGACCTACGAAAAAGCCATGCGCGAACGCAATCGGCTGCTCAAAGACATGGTGCGCGATGCCCATTGGTACACGGCCCTAGAACGGCAGATGGCCGACGCTGGGGCGCAAATCCACCGCAACCGGACGCAAACGATCGATCTTTTGACCGGCGCACAGCAGGCCGCGCAAACTGCTTTTCCGACGGCGCTGTTAACCTTGACCCACAGCGATCCGGCTTGTGACGCGCCTGACGATCCTGTCGCGCTGCTCGCCGCGCTGGCGGGCAATCGCCCCCGCGACATGGCTGCTGGTCGCACGTTGATTGGCCCGCACCGCGCTGATCTGGGCGCGATCTTTGCCGCCAAAGACGTCCCCGCCAAAGATTGCTCCACGGGTGAGCAAAAGGCGTTGCTGATTTCCCTCATCCTCGCCAATGCCCGTGCCCTGGCGGACGATTTTGGCGCACCGCCAATCTTGTTGCTTGACGAAGTTGCCGCCCATCTGGACGCCACGCGCCGCGCCGCGCTGTACTCAGAGATCACCACACTCGGCGCGCAGGCCTTCATGACAGGCACCGGACCGGAACTGTTCGGGGAGCTTGGGACAGCCGCGCAATACGCCCATGTGACCGAAGAAAACGGCGTTTCACAGACCACACAAGTCTAGCCAAAACGGCCGCCACGTCCGCGCCTGAATCCCCCAACAAAATATGGCTGTGTCGCGTGACATCCCGTGCCAAAACGCCTATAATTTGGTCTACATAACACAAAGGGTCCGTAATGACCGATGAGCAGCAGACGCCGGAAGAATACGGCGCCGATTCTATCAAAGTTCTCAAGGGCTTGGAGGCTGTCCGCAAGCGTCCCGGCATGTATATCGGGGACACGGATGACGGGTCCGGCCTGCACCATATGGTGTACGAAGTCGTGGACAACGGCATCGACGAGGCGCTGGCCGGACATGCGGATGCGGTGAACGTCAGAATCCACGACGACGGGTCGGTTTCCGTCAGTGACAACGGCCGCGGAATTCCTGTCGGCATCCACGAAGGAGAAGGCGTTTCAGCGGCGGAGGTCATCATGACCCAGCTGCACGCAGGCGGCAAATTCGACAGCAATTCCTACAAAGTGTCCGGCGGTCTGCACGGCGTCGGCGTGTCTGTTGTGAACGCTCTTTCGGACTACCTCGAATTGCGGATCTGGCGGAATGGCAAAGAACACTACGCACGGTTTGAGGGCGGCTTTACCGTCAAGCATCTCGAAGTTGTTGCCGACTGCGGCGACCGGACAGGCACCGAGGTTCGCTTCCTTGCGTCGCTCGACACATTCTCCAACCGCGACTTCTACTTTGAAACGCTGGAAAAACGCCTGCGCGAACTGGCGTTCCTGAACTCCGGCGTGCGCATCATACTGACTGACGAACGCCC
>JAGGNB010000156.1 GCA_017886375.1 Octadecabacter sp. | reverse complement strand
CTTGTCCAGCGCGCTCGCGATTTCGATCGTCAAGGAAGCGATGACCCATCGGTTGTGGTACGACATCCGAAATCAGGCGTTGTTTGATGAAACATTCCGGAGCGCCACCGCAGAAATCGAAGCCATGCTTATCTCTATGGTCTCCCACATGGTCTCCCACGCTTTCGCGCGTTCAGGCACGACACAAATGATCGAGGTCCAGCATGCCCTGCTGGATGGGGTTTTTCGTTGGCAGCTGCTGGGACAAGCGAACGCCAACTGACGCAGCGCGCCGCCCTTAAGGGTATCTTTGCAGCCGTGCTGGAACAGGACCTTTAGGGGCAGGTTCACCAGTCGCGCGACCAAGAATGTTAATTTAGAAAAACACGGCTTTATGCGCCGCGTGTTCCACTAAACGTTCCTGACGCGAAAATTCCAAATTTCACGGTGCCGGACATCGCATCACCGTCAATGATGCCCTGAAACTTCAACTTCATCGGCATCGGGCGTTCAACTTTGGTCGACCAAGCGATGGCTGTCGCATCCAGTTTGAGGTCTAGCATCGGACCTGTGCCATTCTTCCCGACCATTTCACCAGCTGGACCATCGCCGTTCTCGCGCAAATGTAGCGTCGCATCAAATGCGCCGGTCGGTGCCGTGATGGTTATCGTCCAGCTTGCCATTTTTTGGGCCCTCTTGCCGCCCGCGCGCGGCCCAAAACGGGTGTGCATTCGGGGTCAGACCAGCCTCATAAAACACGTGGTTTCCGAACGCCATAGCTGCGCTGCGCGACGTGCCGTAACCTTGAACATGGGCTATGCTGGCGCTTCTTTCGCACCCGTCATGAAGGCGACCGCGTCAGACATGGTATAGTCCTTGGGGTCAATCACACAGAGCCTTTTGCCAAGGCGGTGAACGTGGATACGGTCTGCGACCTCAAACACGTGGGGCATGTTGTGGCTGATCAGAATGATCGGAATACCGCGTGAGCGCACATCAAGTATCATTTCCAACACGCGGCGGGATTCCTTTACGCCGAGGGCGGCTGTCGGCTCATCAAGGATAATGACCTTTGATCCGAACGCCGCGGCGCGCGCCACGGCAACACCTTGGCGCTGACCGCCAGACAGGGTTTCAACCGCTTGATTGATGTTCTGGATCGTCATCAGCCCTAGTTCAGTCAACTTGTCGCGGGCAATTTTTTCCATTCTGGCGCGATCCAACTGGCGCAGGAACTTACCCCGAAATCCGGGTTTTCGCAGTTCACGTCCCATGAACATATTGTCAGCAATTGACAGCGCAGGCGACATGGCAAGGGTCTGGTAAACAGTCTCAATCCCTTCCTTGCGCGCATCCGTCGGGGAGGTGAAGTTGACCTTTTTACCTTCAAGAAAGACATCACCAGCGTCAGGCACAATCGCACCAGACACGGCCTTGATCAGCGATGACTTCCCCGCGCCGTTGTCGCCGATCACTGCCAGAATCTCACCCGGATACAAATCGAAATCACACTGATCGAGGGCGGTAACGCGTCCATAGTGTTTGACCAGCCCGCGCCCTTTTAGGATGGGTTCAATCGATCCGTTCGCGATATTTTCCATGAGGGTCATGCCGACACCTTTCTGATCCATTGATCCACTGCGACAGCGCCAATGATAAGCGCGCCAATCAGCAAGAACGTCCATTGTGCATCCGCGCCCGCAAGTCGCAGACCGAGGGTGAAGACACCGACGATAAGGGCACCAAACAGCGGCCCCATGATCGATCCGCGCCCGCCGAACAGGGATATGCCACCAATCACCACAGCCGTAATGCTTTCGATATTTAGCAATTGCCCTGACGTCGGGCTGACCGATCCGATCCGCCCAATCAAAGCCCAGCCAGCGATGGCACAGATGAAACCTGTAACAGCATAGACAGAAATAATCGTGCGTTTGACATTGACGCCCGACAGCTGCGCCGCCTCCGGGTCATCGCCAACGGCGTAGACATGGCGCCCCCACGCGGTCTGGCTCAGGATATAGGACAGCACCGCAAAAATCAGCACCATAGCGATTACACCATAAGTGAATGTGGCCCCGCCGCGCCCGTCAGCGTCTGCGCCGATATTGAAGGTCGTGCCAAGGAATTGGAGCAACGGCGCCTGCTGTTCAATGTCCTGACTGCGGATGGTCGCGTTCTTTGAATACAGGAAATTTGCCGCCAAAACGATCTGCCACATGCCCAGCGTCACGATAAACGGCGGCAGTTTCATCGCCGCGATTAGCCAGCCATTTACCGACCCGATCAGCGTGCCAAAGATCAGGCCCGCGGCGACGGCAACCTCGACAGGCAACCCGTAGCGGAATGTGAATTGCCCCATAATGACGCTGGACAACACGGCGATGGCGCCGACACTGAGGTCGATGCCCGCAGTCAGGATCACGAGGCTTTGGGCAGCTGCCACAATGCCAACGATCTGTACCTGTTGCAGGATCAGCGTCAGCGCAAAAGGCGAGAAGAATTTGGAGCCGAGCAGCAGTCCAAACAGGATGATGGATACCACCAGCACAAACAGCGGTATCAATGCGGGGTTCACATGAAGCGCATGTTGAAGGTGCGCCAGCGCGCCTTTGCGTTCAGAAAAAGTGGCGACAGTTTCGGGCGCGGGCGATTTTAACGCGGCTTCATAATCATCTGAATTGCCAGACATTGCAGGCCCCCTGTTGATAAATAAATTCCGTTGTTGGGAAAGCTTACCCCAATTTTAAAACGGGGCGGGAAAAACCCGCCCCGCCGTCTCATAGCGTGTTAACGGGACCTTAGCCCCAGCACAGCGCCATGCCTTCTTCTACGGAAATGCTCTCAACGCCATCGACCGGCTGGTCCGTGACCAAGGCGACGCCTGTGTCAAAGAAGTCTTTGCCTTCCGTGTTTTCGGGCAATGTGCCGTCAACCGCGAAAGCTGCAATCGCTTGGATGCCAAGGGCCGCCATCTGCAGCGGATACTGTTGGGCTGTCGCACCAATCACACCGTCAGCGATGTTTTGAACGCCGGGACAACCGCCATCGACAGACACGATCAACACGTCATTTTCACGACCGATCGACTTCAGCGCCTCATATGCGCCTGCTGCCGCTGGTTCGTTGATCGTGTAGACCACATTGACGGACGGATCGACCGCGAGAAGGTTTTCCATCGCCTTGCGGCCACCTTCTTCGTTGCCGGCAGTGACGTCGTTGCCAACGATGCGCGCATCATCTTCGTCGCCGTTCACGTTTGGATCAGCAAGATCGATGCCGAAGCCCTGCAAGAACCCTTGGTCGCGCAACACGCCAACCGTTGGCTGGGAAACGGCGAGGTCGAGCATTGCGATACGTGCAGATGCGGCGCCGTCACCAAGCGTTGCAGCCGCCCATTGGCCAATCAATTCACCAGCAAGAAAGTTGTCAGTGGCGAATGTCGCGTCAGCGGCATCAATCGGGTTTAGCGGTGTGTCGAGCGCGATAACCAGAAGTCCGGCCTCGCGGGCCTGCGTCACAGCGCCAACGATGGAAGATGTGTCAGACGCGGTCAGCAAAATACCAGATGCACCGTCAAGGATACAAGTTTCAATCGCAGCAACCTGTGTTTCGTGGTCCCCGTCAACCTGTCCTGCGTAAGAGCGAAGTGTGATGCCAGCCTCAGCAGCGGCGGCCTCAGCGCCTTCGCGCATTTTGACGAAGAACGGATTGGTGTCCGTTTTGGTGATCAAGCACGCAGAGATCGCGTGGCCGTCAGCCATTGCCGACCCAGCGGTTGTGATGGCTGCAAGCGCAGTCCCGATAAGCAGTTTCTTCATGATGTCCTCCCAGAACATAAAGTGGCAGGTTTTCTTTCCTGCGTTTCTAGCGACCACGAAAAGTCACCGATGCCTATAAAAAGCGCGATTCGGGTATCTGTGTCAATTAATTAGTTAACTTTCTTTATTAAAACAAATGGGGTATATCTATAACGTAAGGAGGCGACTAGGTTGCGCAGATGAATGATGGGTTAGTCAGATCAATCAGCACCGGGCTGAGCCAGAAAGGTGTTCGTGATCACAACGAACGCCTGCTGTTGTCGTTGCTTCAGCGCAATGGCCCGATGCCCGGAAGTGATCTGTCGCGGCTTGCCAAATTGTCCCCGCCGACAGTGTCCGGAATCTTACGCCGGCTTGAGGCAGAGGGCCTGCTTGAGCGCGGCGACCCTGTCCGCGGTAAAGTTGGCAAACCGTCAATTCCGATGCGGATCGCGTCAGATGGGGCCTTTTCATTCGGGCTTAAGATTGGCCGCCGATCGGCTGATTTGGTCTTGGCCGATTTCAATGGCGTACCACGTCAAGAACGACAAATGACCTACGCAAGCCCCGTCCCTGACGATATTTTCAATTTCTTGGACGACGCCGTTCATAGCATTACGCGTGATATGACCGCGAAACAGCGCGCGCGAATTTGCGGTATCGGCATCGCCGCCCCGTTCGAGATGTGGAACTGGCCCGACGCATCCCCTGCCCTGACCGACGCGTTCACGCCGTGGGCCGACGTCGACATCAAATCGGTTGCGCAAGATCGAACCGGACTTGCGGTGTCCCTGATGAACGACGCAACTGCCGCCTGCCAAGCCGAACACACATACGGACGCGGCCGCGAATTTCGCGACTACGCCTACTTCTTTATCGGGGCGTATATCGGCGGCGGCATTGTGCTGAACAATTCCGTTTTTGAAGGACGCCAAGGCAACGCCGGCGCGCTTGGATCCTTGCGCAGTATTGGTCCGAACGGCGAAAGCATGCAGTTGGTCGACATGGCATCGATCCATCAACTTGAACTGCGCCTGCGCGAAGTTGATCTTGACCCGCAACAGCTGTGGACCAATCCCGAAAGCTGGCATTCATTGTCGCGCTATGTCGATCCGTGGCTTGGCCAAACGGCGCAGGAATTGGCGAAGGCGGCCCTGTCGACATGCTCGGTCATCGATTTCGAAGCGATCCTGATCGACGGAGCGTTCCCCGACAGCGTTCGGGTAGATCTTGTCAACCGCGTGCGTCGCTATGTGATGACCCAAGACACAAGCGGCTTGATACAGCCGCGCATTGAAGCGGGCAGCATCGGCGGCAAAGCCCGCGCCATCGGCGCTGCGGCCCGCCCAATTGGGGCACAATTCATGCTAAATGCAAAGTTGGCCGCGATCTGAGCGTTATTCTGCGGATTTGATGAACTGAGTTTTGAGGGCTTGACTGTTGGATGTCACTCACAACTGACCCTGTATTGTCACCGAGATTTGACCCGCTCAGTCGTTATGCTTTGTTCATCATGATGTGGTCAATGCTGGTGTCTCCTTTCGTTTCTGTTTGGCAATCTCGGAGCTGTCCAACCATGCGCTTCGGTAACATTGATGCTACGAAGCGAAAATCTGTCCACTGCGGCAAAATCAACTTTTTCCTCTGGCTCGTAGTCTGCAACAACGCGAGTTGAGTTCGCCTTTGTTATGATCTTTTGCAGCTCCGCAATTGAACGACATGCTTGATCAATTTCATTCATTAAATCTTTGTCACCACTTTTTGATGCTCTTTGACGTTCCGCTTTGAAAGCACTTTTCACTTTACCTCCAAGGACCTCAGGGTAGCTCGCATGAGGGAGTTTTGACCAATTGGGGTCCATCGCTGTCAACATCTCACGACTTTGCAAGAACACAGAATAATACTATCGATTGTATCAAGACCTCGCAAATGAGTCGCGGTCACCTTCAGAAGCGGCGACTGCCGTTTTCTGCAGATGATGCGCGACGCGATGCATGTCTTCACTTATAGCCATACAAACAGACTAATTCAGGCGCGGCGGGATACAATGTCTAGCGTTCATCAAAGCCCCGTTTTCGCCATTGATTCTGATTGCTAAAAACCCCCACATGAATGCGACCTATGTGCGTCCTAGTGCAGAATCCGCACATCTCGTCAACGACCACAGTTAGCGCTAACTAATTGATTCTGTGTGAATAAAATGGTGCCCACACGGACTCGAACCGCGGACCTACTGATTACAAACCGCCCTCGTCCACTTCTCCCCACTACGCCCCT
>JAGGNB010000222.1 GCA_017886375.1 Octadecabacter sp. | reverse complement strand
GTTACCTTGGGCGATGTGGCCGATATCCGGCTCGGGCCGGAACTGCGACGGCGTCGCCTTCTCCGCCGAACTCACCGACACCCCGTCGCAGTTCCGGCCCGAGCCGGATATCGGCCACATCGCCCAAGGTAACGGCCGCTCCGCGCGCATTAACCATCAAAGGCGCGCTTGCAAGATCCGAGATCTCATCGACATAGCCAGTCGAGCGAACCATGAATTCAGCTTCACCCATTTCGATCACGCTGCCGCCGGTTTCGCGGTTGGACCCTTGGATCGCATCGCGAATTTGTGCCAAAGTCAGGTCGTAGGCGCGCAGCTTGTTGGGGTCGACGACGACTTGATACTGCTTGACCATGCCGCCGATCGTGGCGACTTCGGACACGCCTTCGACGGTTTGAAGCTCGTATTTCAGGAACCAGTCCTGAAGGGTCCTCAATTCTGACAGATCATGATTTCCGGTCCGATCAATCAGCGCATATTGGTAAATCCAGCCTACGCCTGTCGCATCCGGCCCAAGTTCCGGGGACACGCCGTCAGGCAGGTTCGACGTAATCTGACCCAGATATTCCAACACGCGCGTTCGCGCCCAATAAAGGTCAGTCCCGTCCTCGAACACGACGTAGACGTAACTGTCGCCGAAGAACGAAAAGCCGCGCACGTCCGTGGCGCCGGGAACGGCAAGCATGGCCGTCGTAATCGGATAGGTCACCTGATCCTCGAC
The DNA here is from genome assembly GCA_017886375.1 of Octadecabacter sp. GTDB lineage: Bacteria > Pseudomonadota > Alphaproteobacteria > Rhodobacterales > Rhodobacteraceae > Octadecabacter. The sequence continues at coordinate 5,364 of JAGGNB010000222.1, read as the reverse complement.
AACTTGCGGGGCCTGTCCCGGGTAAGGCGTCTTGATGATGACCTGCACGTCCGACAGGTCGGGAATGGCATCAACCGGGGTCGAGCGTATCGCCCAGACCCCCGCAATCGCCATCATCACGGCAAGGGCTACAACCAGAAACCTGTTCTGGATGGAGCCACGAATGATTGCAGGGATCATTGCGTCACCTGCTCGGCCGGGATCTCTATCCCTACAAGCGTGAGTGAGAAATCAGGATTGCGCGTCATCAGCAGGGAAACCTCAACGCCCGTTGGTAGATCTTGGGGTTGGATGGACGGATCGATGACAAAGTCCATCGTCATTCCCGGCATTCCGATGTCCGTCATCGGGCCATGGGTTATGTTGGCCATGTTACTTTCTGGGTTGATGTCATTGATCGTCCCCATGACTTTCATCGGGGCCATGACGGGTTCGACTGCCGCCAGTACCATCGTCATCCCGTCTGGTCGATCAAAGGTAAGCGTCGTTTCTTCGCCGATAGGGAGTGCTGAAAGATCAAGCGTTTCACCTGCGGCGAAATCCATCGTCATCCCTGGCATACCGGTTTCGACAATCGGGCCGTGGCTGATGGTGGCCGTACGGCTTGCTTGATCGACCGCCTTGATCGTACCTGAAACGACGATTTGAGACGCCGCCATAGGCTCTGAGTGAGGTTCTGCCATCGGTTCCGTCATTGCCGCGTCTGACATCGCGGCGTCGTCTGATCGGACGGCGACAATTACGAACATTCCATCCGCGTCTTCGGCCAAATCAAAGGAAACCTGCGTTCCAACAGACACCGTTGCCGGATCAAACCCAGCGACCGGCATATCCATCTGCATCGCGGGCCAGCCCAGTTCGGGAATGGGTGCGTGGTTCATGGTGAGTTTGCCATCCGCAGTCACCGCCTCAATCACGCCGGTGCCTGTGGCAGCAACGCCGTCGTCGGACCCGACGTCCATAAGGTAAAGCAACCCGTCCGCGCCGCGTGCGACTTGGAACGCGACCTGTTGGCCCACCATCACGCCATCGACGGACACGTCCGCCCTGACCGGAAACCGCGAGTCCATCGCAGGCCAACTCAGACTGTCCAACGCGCCATGCCGAACCGTCGCCGTGCGCGTCGCCGCGTCATAGGCCAGCAATTCGCCGGTCCCTCGTGCTGGTTCCACATCCGTCGGGGCCATCCGCATCAGGCCCGCGCTCAGCGCGCTTTCGCTGTCGATCAGGAACTGCGCAGAGGCCACAACTTCGTCCCCTGGCGCCAAGCCTTGAACGACCTCGGTGCGCCCGCCTTCGTCAAAATCATCACGTAATCCGGTGGTCACAAGGCGCGGTGTGAACGTGCCCTCGCCTGTTTTCAGGATCACTCGTTCTGCGCGTCCTGTTCGAATGATCGCCTCGGTTGGAACGGTCAATGCTTGCCGGGTTTCGTTTGGCGTCAGGCTGACTGTCCCAAACATATTTGGCTTCAGTAGCCCTGCGGAGTTATCAACGCTTAACCTTACCGGAAGTGTCCGTGTTTCGGCATCCAGCTCGGGGTAAATGTAATCGATCTGACCTTCAAAAACCTGCCCATTCAGATGCTCGAACTCGATGCTCGCCGTCATATCATCCGTCATGCGCGCGATGTCGCGCTCAAACACATCAACGATCAGCCAGACAGTCGACAGATCGGTCAGCGACACGGCCCGCGTGTTGGGCTGCAAGTACATCCCGTCCGCCGCCTCAAGCGAGATCACGATGCCGTCCTGGGGTGCGTAAACCATCAAGTTGCGTGCCATGGCCCTTGAGGCCTCCATCTCTTCGATCTGGCGGTCTGACATCCCGTGGCTACGCAGCTTGTTGCGCGAGATCTCGATGATGCGCTCATTGCCTTCTTCAAGCGATCTTATGTGTTCGGCGCTGGCCGATCCGATAACGGGCGAAAACATCTCGAACATGATGTCGCCCTGCGTGACCCGATCCCCGACGGCGCGTACTGTAAGGTCTTCGATCCAGCCATCGACCCGTGTGTGGACATGACTTGTAAGATGCTCATCGTAGCCTACGAAACCAACAGTCTCGATTGACTGAGCAATGTCAGCGACTTGCGCGATAGCCGTACGAACGCCGATGGCGTTGATTTCGGCGGGCGACAGTATCACCGCAGACGGATCGGCAGATGGCTCCGCACCTGCATAGACTGGGACCAGGTCCATCCCCATGGGCGATTTTCCAGGCGTATCCTGGCGAAAGTTCGCATCCATGGGTGCGACCCAATATAAGATGTCCGGTCCGGTATCTGCGGTCATATCCGCAGGATTCAGATAAAGGCGTTCAGCAAATATGCCGCCGGCCAAACCGGCGCCGAGTGCAAGAATGCTGAGGGCTACGTAGCGTCCACTCATGGTCGTCTCCAATCAACCTGAACACGCAGGTCGACAAAATGATCAATAGAATTTCTGCGACGCGTTCACCGCGCGCAGACCAAGGAATTGATCAGATGTGTTTTGGAGGTTTTCCAAGCTGCGGAAGGATGGGACCGTCTGATTCCGTTCTGAAAGCGTTGGCATATTCAGCGGTTGATAGGTCGTGCATCGATGAAGGTGGAACCGCGTCCAATGATACCAGCGCCGAACACGCCATCATCGCGCAATTTTTATCATGCGCACCGTGATGATCGCCACTGCTTTCATGCATGCCCATGCCGGGTGCGTCATCGACCGACATCGCATGGTCGCAGTGACTAATGCATTCTTCGGTCGAAGCTTGGGACGCTGCTGCCATCTGCGTGAACTGAACAATGATCGCCACGGACAGGATAACCATCAGCGAATATCGCTGTACTTTTTCCAACCATGATTGCGTACGCATGCTCATGATTTTGATTTACCTGCAATTTCAGGAACTACAAATGATAAAAAGTTGATCGACAAGGTTCCGGCAGAAATGTGCGTTTTGTCGCGGGTGAAAGCCTAATTTTCAGGCAGTCTTAGATCGCCCAAAAAGCAATCAATGATCACAGAAGACTATGTCTTGGACGGAGTTCTGCTGACCCGTCCCATTCTGAAGGCAAAGTCAGGCAGAATTCTGTTTCTCCAGCGGCACATTTTACAGTTCAACCCGCCGAAGTCGTAGCGCGTTGGAAATGACCGAGACCGAGGACAGGCTCATGGCCGCCGCCGCGATCATGGGCGACAGCAGCAATCCGGTGATGGGATAAAGCAGCCCGGCCGCGATCGGGACACCAAGTGCGTTATAGGCGAAGGCAAAGAACAGGTTTTGCTTGATGTTACGCAGAGTGGCGCGGGCCAGCTTGCGCGCGCGCACGATGCCCATCAGATCGCCGCCCAGAAGAGTGATGCCTGCACTTTCCATTGCCACATCTGCCCCGGTGCCCATTGCGATGCCAACGTCGGCTGCGGCCAAGGCGGGGGCGTCGTTCACACCGTCACCCGCCATCGCGATCTTGTGGCCCTGCGTACGCAATTCGTCGATCAGTAACTTTTTGTCCTCTGGCAGTACACCGGCACGTACCTCGTCGATACCTAATGTCCCCGCGACGGCCTGCGCGGTGCGTTCATTGTCTCCGGTTGCCATAATAACGCGCAACCCTTGAGTGTGCAGTTCCTTGATTGCCTGCGCCGTGCTGTCCTTGATCGGATCGGCCACCGCCACGATACCGGCAAGCGTGCCATCTACCGCGACGAACATCGCCGTCTTGCCCTCAGCCCGCAGGGTGTCGGCGCTTGCGTCGGCTTCAGCAGTATCTAGGCCCATCTCCTGCATCATCGCAGTGTTGCCGAGTGCGACAGTACGTGTGCCGATCTGTCCACGCACGCCTTTTCCGGTAACCGCTTCGAAATCTGTTGCCTCTTGCCGGGCTGCGCCTCGCGCCTTCGCGCCTTCGACGATAGCTTCGGCCAAAGGATGTTCCGAGCCGCGTTCGAGCGCGGCGGCCAGCGACAGAATGTCAGTTTCAGTGACATCGCCGAGGGTCACAATATCGGTCAGCTCGGGCGTGCCCATCGTCAGGGTGCCGGTTTTATCGACAATAAGCGTATCGACATCCGCCATGCGTTCCAGCGCCTCTGCATCCTTGATCAGGACACCAGCTTGCGCACCGCGTCCTGCCGCCGTCGTGATCGAGATCGGCGTTGCCAGCCCAAGCGCGCATGGGCAGGCAATGATCAGTACCGATACTGCTGCGGCGATGGCGAAGACCAATGCGGGGTCTGGACCGAAGATCATCCATATGACGAAGGCCAAGATCGCTACGCCAACCACAGTCGGCACGAACACTGCCGACACCCGGTCAGCCAGTCCTTGAATCGGGGCGCGGGATCGCCGCGCGTTGGAGACCATCGCCACGATCTGCGCCAAGACCGTGTCGGCGCCTACCTTGCCCGCCTCGATCACCAAGGAGCCGTTCTTGTTGATCGTCGCACCCGTTACTGTATCGCCCGGTCCCTTTTCCACCGGCATCGATTCACCGGTCAGCATGCTTTCATCCAAAGATGAGCGCCCCTCAATTACCGTGCCATCGACAGGAACCGCATCTCCCGGGCGCACGCGCAGCCGATCGCCTTCCATGATGTTTTCCAGTGGTGCGTCGTATTCCGTGCCGTCCGGCAAAATACGCCGCGCAGTTTTGGGGGCGAGGTCCAGCAGCGCACGGATCGCATCACCCGTGCGTTCACGCGCCCGCAGTTCCAGCACTTGGCCGACAAAAACGAGCGTTATGATCACCACCGCCGCCTCAAAATAGGTGCCGACGCCTTGACCCATCCGGTATTGTTCCGGGAATAACCCCGGTAGAAACGTCGCGAAGATTGAATAGAGATATGCCGCCGCCACGCCGAGACTGACCAGCGTCCACATATTGGGAGACCGGTTCACGATCGACTCCCAGCCGCGCTTGAAGAATGGCCAAGCCGCCCAAAGCACAATCGGTGTGGCCAGCGCGAATTCCAGATAGCTGGCCGTTTGATGACCCAGCCAATCACGGACGGGAAGGCCAACAAGTTCGCCCATCGTCAGGATGATCAACGGGACTGCCGCTGTCGCCGATATCCACATCCTGCGGGTGAAATCCGTCAGTTCCTCACTTGGCTCATCCGAGGGCAAAACCGGCTCCAATGCCATCCCGCAGATCGGGCAAGCGCCCGGTTCATCGGATACGATTTCGGGATGCATCGGGCAGGTATATTGGGTATCCACCGGGGCAGCCTTTTTGTGTGTGGCGGATCGCCCCGATGCATAGAACCATGGATCGCCCTTGAATTTCGATTGGCATTTCTCTGAACAGAAATGGAATGTTTCGTCCTGAAATTCGGCATTTCGCGTTTCAGGCCCGATTGCCACCGTCATTCCACAAACAGG
>JAGGNB010000182.1 GCA_017886375.1 Octadecabacter sp. | reverse complement strand
ACATACTGCTGCGCCGCCTCTATTGATCCGACATGCACGATGAGCGGATTAAAACTTGGCCGGCCTTTTGCCTGATAAAGCCGCGCAACAGCGTCACTGTTGCGCGCATCAACGCCCAGCCCGTAGACCGTTTCTGTCGGAAACGCGACAAGCCCGCCGTCTGCCAAAACACGCGCTGCGGCGTCCAGTTCAGCCTGATCGGTCGCAAAGATGCGTGTGGTCAAATTATTCATGACGTCGCGTTTTGGTTGCGGGTCGTGTTCATGCAGATAGCCTTCTTGTTATTGCCCACATACGCTGCCCTTTTTGCGAATCCAAGCTAGGGAACCTCGTCGGCGAAACCAAGAACCCAATTACCGGAGCGTTTCTATGCCCTATCGTTCACCGATCACCGATTTTCGCTTTATTATGGACCATGTTGTGGGCTTCGACCAAGTCGCCGCGACGGAACGGTTCGCCGACGCCACACCTGATATGTGTGACGCGATCCTGACTGAGGCCGCAAAGCTGAGTGATGAGGTCTTGGCCCCGTTGCAAAAGTCGGGCGATCAGCATCCGGCGGTTCTGGAAAACGGCGTTGTGCGCACGTCGCCGGGATTTGGTGACGGGTTCAAAGCGATTGCCGACGGTGGCTGGATTGGCATTTCAGCCTCCCCCGATAATGGTGGGATGGGCTTGCCGCTGACGCTGGCCACCACGGTGAACGACATGATGGCGGGCGCGTGCCTGTCGCTGCAACTGAACCCGCTGATGTGCCAAGGCCAAATCGAAGCGCTGGAACACCACGCCAGCGACGCGATCAAAGACTTATACTTGCCAAAACTGATTTCCGGTGAATGGGCCGGAACCATGAACCTGACTGAACCGCAGGCAGGGTCTGACGTTGGCGCGTTGCGCTCAAAGGCGGAACCCAACGACGATGGCAGCTACGCAATTTCCGGACAGAAAATATATATCTCATGGGCTGACAACGATTTCACCGAAAACGTCTGCCATCTTGTGCTTGCACGGTTGCCGGACGGCGTTGCGGGCACCAAAGGTATCAGCCTGTTCATGGTCCCGAAACTGATCCCCGACGCAGATGGAAATCCAGGCGAGCGCAATGACCTGCGTGTCGTCAGTCTGGAACATAAGATGGGCCTGCACGGATCGCCCACCGCGGTGATGGAATACGCGGGCGCCAAGGGCTGGTTGGTCGGCGAAAAACACGCAGGGCTGGCCGCGATGTTCACGATGATGAACAACGCCCGCCTTGGCGTTGCGACGCAAGGTATCGGTGTGGCAGAAGCTGCGTATCAGCACGCGCTGGCCTACGCGATGGACCGCAAACAAGGCAAAGCTGGCGGCACTGGCACTATTGCCGAACACGCCGATGTGCGCCGCATGCTGGCGTCGATGAAGGCTGACATTTTCACCGCCCGCGCAATTTCGCTGGCCAATGCGGTCGCGATCGACATGTCCAACGCAACAGGTGACGCGGGATGGAAAGCGCGGGCAGCGTTGCTGACCCCGATCTCAAAGGCGTTCGGAACCGATATCGGCGTTGAGATCACATCGACGGGCATCCAGACCCACGGCGGCATGGGCTTCATCGAAGAAACCGGCGCTGCGCAATACGCCCGCGACGTCCGCGTCACCACAATTTATGAGGGCACCAACGGTATCCAAGCCATGGACCTTGTGGCGCGCAAAATGATGGACGGCGGCGACGCGGCCTTTGCCCTGCTTGATGAAATCGAAGCCGCCGCAGAAGCCGCCAAAGCCGCAATGCCGGATTTGGCCGAACCCGTTTGGCAAGCCGCAGAAACACTGCGCGAAACAACCGAATGGCTGGTTACACAGGATATGAACGACCGTTTCGCAGGCGCAGTTCCCTATTTGCGTGCCTTTGCGCGTGTCCTTGGCGGGCACTACCATCTCACCGCTGCGCTGCAGGGTGACGGGACACGCAAGCGCCTCGCGACCTTCTACATCAAACGCATTCTTCCCGAACACGCGGGCCTTCTGGCGCATGTGCGCGAGGGCGGCGATGATCTGATGGCGATCACGCTCGACGATCTTGTTGCCTGATATGATCCGCTATCCATGGGCCGAACCGCCCGAGCTTGGCAAAGCAATCGAGGTCGCGGAAGGTGTCCTGTGGATGCGCTTGCCGTTGCCGATGGCGTTGGACCACGTCAACGTTTACGCACTGGATGACGGGACCGGGTGGACGATCATAGACACTGGTTTTGACAGTAAAAAGACCCGCGCGATCTGGGAAACTCTATTGGCTGGCCCCCTTGCTGGAAAACCCGTCAGCCGCGTTATTGGCACCCATCATCACCCGGATCATATCGGGCTGGCCGGTTGGTTTCAGGACGCGGGTGCTGAACTAGCGATGCCGCGCACCGCTTGGCTGATGGCACGTATGCTGACGCTGGACGAACAGCCCGCCTACCCGTCGCAGTCCATTGAATTTTACAAACGCGCCGGCATGGAAGATGCGATGCTGGCGAAACGCCGCAACGATCGCCCGTTCAACTTCGCCGATTGCGTCCACCAGATGCCACTGGGATTCACCAGACTGCAAGAAGGCGGGACAATCCAGATGGGCGGGCGCAGATGGACGATCCGGATGGGCAATGGCCACGCGCCTGAACACGCAACCTTCTGGAGCGAGGACGACAATCTGGTGATTGGTGGCGATCAGTTGTTGCCGTCCATCAGCCCGAACATCGGTGTTTACCCCACCGAACCCGACGCAGACCCGCTGGCAGAATGGCTTGAGGCCTGCGAACGCTTGGCCCCGTTTGCGCGGACTGATCATCTGGTTCTGGGCGGCCATAAATTGCCGTTTACCGGCCTGCCCAAACGCTTGCAGCAACTCATCGAAAACCATCACGGGGCGCTGAAACGTCTGGTTACCCACATCGCGGAACCCAAACGTGCAGGCGATTGTTTCAATCCACTGTTCAAACGAGAGATCGGCGAGGGCGTTTACGGCCTCGCGCTGGTGGAATCCCTTGCGCACCTCAATCACCTTCACCAAACTGGCCAAGCCACGCGCGAACTGCGCGACGGGGCCTATTGGTTTCAGGCGATCTAAACGCCGCCGCAGCAGAACTTTTAGTGCCGCGCATCCATACGGGCGACGAGTTTGCGCAGAATGCGGCCAGCCGTCGTTTCGCACACAGCAGGGATTGCGGCATGGGCCAATGCCGCGCCGCCAGCAACGATCAGCCAGAACGCAAATCCGCCTGCGAACCGCATATGCTGGAAATACGTCTCATCCACGGTGGCAGGATGGGCAAGAAACCAGCGGTCGATCAGGCTGGTGCGGGTCTGTGTGCTTTGGTCGGACATTGGAAGGCTCCTGCAGGTTATTTTCACAACTCTACGCGTTTCGCACTACAAACACGTCCCAAATGATATGGCCAAAGGTGGTATAATTGGGATAGTGTCCCAATATGAAACAAATACTCGATACAATTGATCAGCGCATCCTGACTATTTTGCAATCAGATGCTACACAATCTGTCGACTCGATTTCGGATCAGGTCGCCCTGTCGCGCAATGCTTGCTGGCGGCGGATCAAAGCGTTGGAGGCAAGTGGTATCATCCGCGCACGGGTCGCGCTTCTGGATCCAATCAAAATCGGCTGCCCCCTGACCGCATTGGTTTTGATCCGCACGGACCACCATTCGGACAATTGGCGCAAAGATTTCGCGACTGCGATTGCCGCCCTGCCAGAAATTATATCCGCCCAACGCATGACGGGTGATCTGGATTATGTGCTCAGGGTGCGGCTCGTGGATGTGGCGGCCTATGATCTGTTCTACAAACGCCTGACATCACGGATTTCTGTATCGGATATTTCCGCCAGTTTCGTTATGGAAGACATCAAAGACACCACAGCCCTGCCGCTTTAGCCCCTGAGGACCCTAAAAATGGACAATAAAATTGCCACCTCCGCCGAAGCGCTTGAGGCCGACGCCATTCCGCGCATCCACGAAGTCCATGTCGATCCGACCAAATGCGCCCCCGACGCCAGCGCGATCAAGGCGCAGAAAACACCCAAAAGCGCAGCGCGTTGGGCCTACGAACGCCTAATCCTGTATATTCAGAATTTCGAAAAGCAGCTCGATAATGAACACGAGGTTGCGATGGGGTTCGCGGGTGACAGTACCGGCGTGATCAAAATCGAAGGCATGGGATACTATGATCCCGACATCATTACTTTTTATGGGTCCGACCCGTCTGGCGCCAAAACACAACTGATCCAGCATGTGAGCCAATTGTCAGTCAAGCTGCGCGCGACCCCCAAAATGGTCGAGACGGCAGAACCCGAACGGATCGGATTTCGGCTGGCGGCTGACTTGGACAGCAACGATGCGACGTCTTGACGATACGTGCGGGGCTGACATAGCCGGATGAATCGGCTAGAGCCTGATAAAGCGAAACAAGGAAGATAACATGTCTGATCATAAGCACGGCGAAATGGACACAAGCGTTCAGGAAAACACTTTTAACGGATTCATGAGCATGGTGACAAAAATCGCTGTCATCATCATTGTTGCCCTCATTCTTCTTGCCTTGATCAACGGATAATTCCCGCATGAAACGTCGCACATTTCTGTTGTCAGCGCCGCTCGTTCTTGCGGCCTGCGGTGGTGTTACCCGCGAAGAAATCCTCGCGCCACAATCGGCGATTGACCGTGTGGCCTATGTGCATCCGGGGCCAAAAAAACTGACCCTTATGACGATGAAAAACACTGGGTCGGACAACGGCGCACACACCGGGTTGCTGATCAACGCCAGCCAGCGCGTGCTGTGGGACCCCGCCGGAACATTCGGCCATTCAACGATCCCTGAACGTAACGACGTTCATTTCGGCATCACGCCGCAGCTGTCGGAATTGTACATTTCGTTTCATTCTCGTGAAACGTTCTACACGCTGATCCAAGAACTTGATGTGACGCCAGAGGTTGCCGAACTGGCGATGCGACTGGCTATTGCGAACGGTCCGACACCCAAAGGACGTTGTTCATCGCACACGTCGCGCATGATGGGCCAATTGCCGGGACTTGAAAGCATTCGCACCAGCCTGTTCCCGAACAATCTGTCCGACCAGTTTGCGCAAATTCCCAGCGTTCGCAGCCGCGAATACCGCGAAAACGACAGCGATGACAAAGATGTCGCCGCGGCAGAAATAGACCAGCTATTGACGGCAAATCAGTAGACGCCTGACTCTAATAAGCGCCTGTCAGCCAGATCATACCAAACAGCGTGGCCCCGCCCAATGTGATGGCGGCCACGACATTGCGGGTCAGCAACCCGACCCCGAATGTGACCAAGGCCGCGCTCAGCCGCGCGGGGTCAACTTCGCCGCCGGTTGCTGCTGGCCATAAAACCAGCGGTGCGACCAATCCGGGTAAGACCGCCACGGCCGTGTAGCGCAGATGGCGCAATACCCAGTCCGGCAGGTCCTTGCCCCCAATCAGGCCAAGGAACGAAAAACGGATCAAATATGTGCCGACGCCCAACACGATGATGATGGTCCAGATATAGCCTGCGTCCATGCTCGGGTTCATGCCTCTGCCCTCCGGCTCATCCACATTTCAACCTGCGCCCCGACGATCATAGCGACCGCCGCAGCCACCAAAAGGCCGAGGTTGTAGGGCAATCCGGAAAATACCAGCGCCAGTACGATAGACGCGACAGCCGACACCATATGCGCCAGCGTGCGCATCATCGGCGCAATAATCGCAAGGAAACAGATTGGTACCGCAAAATCCAACGCCATCCAGTCAGGTATCGTATCGCCGAACCAAATGCCAAGGCCCGTGGCCACGACCCACATCGGGCAAACAGGCGTCACCGCGCCAAAGAAGAACCCGATACGTTGGGTGAGCGACAAATCAGGTTCGTCCTCATAGCGGTTCATCGACACCGCATAGCTTTGATCGACATTCACATAGGCAATCAAGGCGCGTTTCCACAACGGTGCGCGGCCAAGCCACACGGCCAATGACGCTGAATACATCGCCATGCGTAAATTCACCGCAAGCGCTGTCGCGACCACGATCAGGAACGGCGCGTCGTCGGCCATCAGTTGCAATGCGGTGAACTGCGCCGCGCCTGCAAACACCACCGACGAAAACGCCATGGTTTGCACGCTGGTAAATCCTGCCTCGGTTGCGACGACGCCAAACAGCATCCCGAACGGCATCACCACCAACAAGAACGGCAGGCCTGTTCGAAAGCCAATCCAATAATATGATTTCTGGGTCGCGCGCGGCATCAAGGTGACCTACATTTTGCTACAACCGCCATAGCTTTGGCCCAACCGAATGACAATGAGGTCAAACTGCATGCGTGAACCCTTCGGCCTTATCCTCGCAGGTGGTCGCGGAACCCGTATGGGCAGTGTTTCCAAGGCAGATCTGGCCTTAGGCAATTTGACGCTGCTCACCCATGTTCTGGCGCGGCTTGAACCACAGGTTGCAGCGATTGCCGTCAATGCCAACGGGCCAATCGCAACTGGCGTTCCTGTCATCCCAGATGCAACGCCCGACCCTCTTGGCCCCCTTGCGGGCGTTCTGGCGGGTCTTGATTGGGCCGCACGCCAAGGGGGGACGCACATCGTCACTGTCGCCGTGGACACACCATTTTTCCCGTGCGACATCGTCCCGCGTCTGCTCATGGCGGGGGAGGCGCACAGCGACGGTTTCGCCATTGCGTCAACGTCAGACGGGATGCACGGCACCTTTGGCCTCTGGCCCACCGCCTTGCGCGACGACCTTGCCGCGTTCCTTGATCAAGGCCAGCGCAAGGTCCGCGCCTTTGTGCACGCCCATAACGCCGCCATCGCGACCTTCCCCGACACGACGCCACCGTCGTTTTTCAACATCAACACGCCCGAAGACCTGGCAGCCGCCGCAAGGTGGTTATGAGCAAACTGACCATCTCACCGGGTTTCGATGACAGCGAACACGCGCAAGTGGCACAGATGTATTGGGTGGCTTTCGGGCAGAAACTTGGCCGCGTAATGGGACCAAAGCGGCGCGCAATCGGGTTCATCCAAGACGTGCTCGATCCGACGCACGCGCTTTGTGCGCGCGACACAGACGGCACGCTGTTGGGTGTCGTTGGCTTCAAGACTTTTGACTCCGCCCTCGTTGGCGGCACATGGCGTGACCTTGCGCGGCATTACGGCTGGATCGGCAGCGCGTGGCGTATCGGGTTTCTGGCCCTGCTCGAACGGGACACTGAAAACGCCCGCTTTCTGATGGACGGTATCTTTGTCAGTGATGGCGCACGCGGCCAAGGCGTCGGCACAGCGCTGCTGCATGCCATATACATTGAGGCCAAATCTCGCGGATACAGCGAAGTGCGCCTTGATGTGATCGACAGCAACCCGCGTGCGCGTGCGCTGTATGATCGCGAAGGGTTTGTCGCGACTGGCACACACAAACTGGGGGCCCTAAAGTTAATCTTCGGGTTTGACAGCGCGACGACGATGATCCGCAGGCTTTAGCGCCCTAGTCGAATGCGCCCGTCACGCGGCCCAACAACATAAACGCACGGCTTGTGCGGGTCTCGGCCAGTGCTGCGATATCTTCATCGCTCGCCTCGACTTCAAACGCGACCAGCATTTGATCGTATTTGCGCAGGAAATGATGCGCAGCGTCGCGGAAAATTGCATCTTCGCGCATCCGCCCCGCCGTCAGCGCCAACGAAGACCGATCCCGAATACCACCAAGGGACGCGGCAGCCTTGCCCCGTTCACCATGGGCAAACCGGCGCCAAACCTCAGCGCGGGCACGATCAGGGCGCAAATCGTCCATGTAAATTCCGTCTTGGCTCATCAGGGTCAAAACGTCTTGGCTGGCACGAATTAGCTGTTTGGCGGTGCGGTCTTTCAACGCGCGACGCAGCGCTGCAAACCCGACTTCATCCGTATCTGTGTCCGGAAAATTCAACGCACGGACAAGATCGGGCCGCGAGATCGGCGGCGCTATGTCTTCTGCGGTTGTGCCCAGCGCAAGGCTTGGTTGATCGTCACCGCCGGAAGTTTTCGGCTGCGGCGCTGCGATCATGCGTTCGGACGGGCGCGATGTCGCAAAGGTTGCCAGCGCCGTTTCTGTCTTTTGTGTCGCCCGCGCGATCTCATTCAGTTTGCGCTCAACCGTTGGTTCAATGCCTGTGCCGCGCGATTGGCGGTCCGCCACATAGGTTTGGCGCATTCCGTCAATCGCCGCCTGCAACCGCCGGCTTTCGGTCCGAACGATCTTGGCAGACCGCGCAGCCAATGCCGCAATCCAAACCATCGCAATCGGCAGGAAGATCGCCATCAACGTCATCACAAACCGCAGGCTATCGACCTGTGCCGCGCTGTCACCTTCGCTTGGCAACACAAGGAAAAACAGCGCCACACCGACGAGCCAGATCAGACTGACAACAATCGCTATCACCTCAATCACGGTGACGCGGACGCCGTCCGACTGAACGCCAGCGCGGAGCGCTACATCTGCTTTGTTGGGATCGTTCGACATCTAAGTCAGGGCCCTATTTGAAAACGATTGTCAGAATCTCGTAGGATTTTACGCCACCGGGCGTGCGCACTTCAACACTGTCGCCTTCATCTTTACCAATCAACGCCCGTGCAATCGGGGACTTCATATTCAAGCGGCCCTGTTCGATATCGGCCTCGTATTCACCGACGATCTGATAGGTCGTTTCCTTGTCGGTGGCTTCATCGACCAACGTCACATGCGCGCCGAACTTCACAGTTCCGCTCAGCTTGCTAACGTCAATCACATCGGCCAGCGAAATCACGCCTTCCAGTTCCTTTACACGGCCCTCGATAAACGACTGTTTTTCCTTGGCGGAATGGTATTCCGCGTTCTCGGATAGATCGCCGTGTTCCCGCGCGTCCGAAATAGCGCGGATGATCGCGGGGCGTTCAACAGACTTCAGATTCTTTAATTCGGCATCCAGCTTGTTAAATCCGGCACGTGTCAGCGGTATTTTTTCCATTCTAGCCAATCCCTAAGGGGTCTATATTTCAAGTGTATATGCATAACCCGCCCGCACCCGTCGCCTCAAGGGGCATCGACACGTCGTCGGTCTTTATTTGCGGACGCAACGTTTACGTCGTTGGCGCACAATTTTCTGTCGTGGCGTGATTGCCGTACCCACCCTCGTCCTATATCCCGATCTGGACATCTAATTGCAGACGCTAGGGAGGCCCAAACATGGCCGATATTGAACGCGAATCCATGGAATATGACGTCGTTATCGTCGGTGCGGGCCCTGCGGGTCTGTCGGCGGCGATCCGACTGAAACAGCTTGACGCGGATTTGACCGTCGTGGTGCTCGAAAAAGGGTCTGAGGTCGGCGCGCATATCTTGTCCGGCGCGGTTCTTGATCCTGTCGGTCTCGACAAACTGATCCCCGACTGGAAAGCCAAGGGCGCGCCGCTCAACACGGCTGTCACCCACGATAATTTCTACTTACTGGGCGAAGCGGGCAAGGTTCGCATCCCCAACCTGCCGATGCCGCCGCTGATGAACAACCACGGCAACTACATCGTGTCGATGGGCAACGTCTGCCGCTGGATGGCAGAACAAGCCGAAGAGCTTGGCGTCGAAATCTTCCCCGGAATGTCATGTTCGGAGATCGTTTACGGCGACAAAGGCGAAGTCAAAGGCGTCGTTGCAGGTGTGTTTGGCCTAGAGGCCGACGGAAAAATCGGCCCCAACACCGAACCTGGCATGGAACTTCACGGCAAATACGTTTTCCTGTCTGAGGGCGTGCGCGGGTCGCTGTCCAAAGAAGTCATTGCGAAATACGATCTCGCCAAGAACTCCGATGTTCAGAAATACGGCCTTGGCATGAAAGAGATTTGGGAAATCGATCCCGAAAAGCACAAAGAAGGCACCGTCACGCATACAAGTGGGTGGCCTTTGGGCAGCAATGCAGGTGGCGGGTCGTTTATCTATCACCTTGAAAACAATCAGGTCTACGTCGGCTTTGTGGTCCACCTGAACTACAAAAACCCGTATCTGTTCCCCTACATGGAATTCCAGCGGTTCAAGCACCACCCGATGATTGCTGACTTGCTAGAGGGCGGCAAACGCGTGGCCTACGGCGCGCGCGCGATCACCGAAGGCGGTTATCAGTCCATGCCGAAAATGACCGCCCCCGGCGTGGCGCTGCTTGGCTGCAGCGTCGGCATGGTCAACGTGCCGCGCATCAAGGGCAACCATAACGCCATGCTGTCGGGCATCGCCGCAGCCGAAGCCGCCCATGCCGCCATTGGCGCAGGCCGTGCATCCGACGAGCTGACAGATTACGAGGTCGACGTGCGCACAGGTGCCATCGGCAAGGACCTCAAGAAGGTGCGCAATGTCAAACCGCTGTGGTCGCGGTATGGCATGCTCGCGTCACTCATCGGCGGCGGTCTTGACATGTGGACGAATACATTCGGGTTCTCGTTCTTTGGCACGATGAAGCACGGCAAGAACGATGCGGATGCAACGGAAAAGGCATCCAAACACAAGCCCATCGATTACCCGAAACCCGACGGCAAACTCAGCTTTGATCGCCTGACCAACGTGGCGTTTTCGTTCACCAATCACGAAGAAAGCCAGCCAGTGCACCTGCGCCTCAAAGACCCATCGATTCCAGTGAACGTGAACCTTGCGCAGTATGCAGGCCCATCGGCACGCTATTGCCCAGCAGGGGTGTACGAATTCGTCGGCACGGGCGCGGACACGAAGTTCCAGATTAATTTCCAGAACTGCGTCCATTGTAAAACCTGCGACATCAAGGACCCAAGCCAGAACATCACATGGACAGTCCCGCAGGGCGGTGACGGGCCAAACTACCCGAACATGTGACCGATCAAGGTTTTAATGAATGGGGCCTCGCACCGCGGGGCCCTTTTTCGGTTCAAAAAGACGCGACATACCGCGCAACATGACATTCCAACGGAATTGTTGTTTGCCCCGCCGAATCCACCACCGTAGGCTGCATTTATCAATTGAACGGAGCATTCCTTGAATTTTCGCATTACCACCGCCCTTCGCCTGACAGTTTGTGCTGCAACGCTCGCCTTGGCGATGCCAGCTGCAGCGGACCCAAATCCGGGTGCTTACCTCGCTGCGCGTCAGGCCGCGATTTCTGGCGATTATGATGCAGCGGCGATCTATTTTCGCGACGCTTTGCTGGCCGACGCCAACAACACGGCCCTTATGGAACAGTCTCTTACGGCGTACTTGGGCGTTGGACAGGTTGAATCCGCGGCAGGCATCGCGCGCCCGTTCATCGATGCGGGGGGCGAAAGCCAGATCGCCAACATAGCGCTTATGGCACAGGCAGCCCGCGCAGAAGATTGGGACGCGATCTTTGATTTGATCGAAGCCGGACACGAGGTCGGCCCGCTTTTGGATGGTCTGGCCCAAGCATGGGCTTACCTTGGCAAGGGCGACACAGACAGCGCGATGATGCGTTTTGACGAAGTGATCGACACACCGGGGTTGCGCGGTTTTGGCCAGCAACACAAAGCCTTAGCACTTGCAATGTCGGGCGATCTGGACGGCGCAAGCGTGATATATGACCTGCCACCGAACGCGGGTATCGTGCCGACCCGCGCGTCCGTCGTGGCGCATTTGCAAATCCTCGCCCAGCTCGGTGACTTTGAGCGGGCTGGCGACATGATCGTACGCGCCTTCGGTGAAGACCCCGATCCCGAAGTGGCCGCCCTGCGCAGCGCCATCACTGCAGGCGAGGTTCCCGACCTGTCCCGCGTTGTCGCAACACCGGGCCACGGTATCTCCTACGCCTTCAAAGGCCTCTCCGACATTTTGCAGGGCGAAGCCAATGAGAGTTATCTGTTGCTCTACGCGCAGGCCGCCCGATACATCACACCCCTCGATGCCGACGCGCAAATCGCGACTGCGCGGCTTTTGAATGCGCTTGGCCAATACGACGCCGCAGCGCAAACCTTCGCCCAAGTCGCCACTGATGACCCTGCATTTCATAGCGCCGAAATTGGCCGCGCAGAGGCCTTGCGTCTTGCAGGTCGGGTCGAACAAGCCATCGAAGTTCTAAGCCAGCTCACACGCAGCCATCCCGAATTGCCATTGTCGCACGCATCACTGGGCGACATTTACCGCCAGCAAGAACAATTCGTGGATGCCCGCGCCGCATACAGCGCAGCGCTTTCAGGCTACCCGGAGGACGCGTCCATCCGCTGGTGGCTGCTCTATTCACGCGGCATGACCAGTGAACGCCTTGATGAATGGGACGCGGCCGAAGCAGACTTTCGCGCCTCTCTCGCGCTCAACCCCGGCAATCCATCGGTGTTGAATTACCTTGGCTATTCACTGGTGGATCGTGGACTGAAATACGACGAAGCCCTGGGCATGATCGAAACCGCCGTTGCAGCCCGTCCTGACAATGGCGCCATCGTCGACAGCCTTGCTTGGGTCTATTACAAACTTGGCCGCTACCAAGAGGCCGTTGCCCCCATGGAACGCGCCGCCGAACTCGAACCCAATGACCCGATCCTGTCAGATCATTTGGGCGACGTTTACTGGATGGTCGGTCGAGACGTCGAAGCGCGTTTTCAATGGCGGCGTGCGCTGTCATTTGAACCCGAACAGGCTGAAGCCGACCGAATTCGCCGCAAGCTCACCGTCGGGCTGGATGCGGTTTACGCCGAGGAAGGCGTGACCCCCGCCCCCGCGGTTGAGATGGCGAATGACGACAACTAAGGGCGCGATTTGTGAACCCGCGCCCGCCAAAATCAACCTGACGCTGCATGTGACGGGCCAACGGGTGGACGGGTATCATCTGCTTGATAGTTTGGTGATGTTTACGGCGCTGGGTGATGTCGTGACAGTCGCCCCTGCGGATGATCTGACCCTTACAATCGACGGTCCGTTTTCGGCAGGTCTGACAGCGGACGACGACAATCTGGTGATGCGCGCGGCGCGATCTTTCGGTGTCACCAATGGTGCGGCCATTATGCTGACAAAAAACCTGCCCGTTGCGTCCGGCATCGGTGGTGGGTCGGCAGACGCCGCCGCCGCCCTGCGCGCCCTGTCCCGCCTGTGGGGCCTGCCAATTCCTGACAGCGCCACGATCCTGAAACTCGGCGCTGACGTACCTGTCTGCATGACGTCCGAATTGTCGCGCATGCACGGCATCGGGGACCGAATCGACACCTTGGGCCCTGCGCCAATGCTCGACATACTTCTGGTGAACCCGAATGTGGCTGTATCGACAGCGCAAGTCTTTGGCGGACTTGCCAGCAAGTCAAACGCGCCGATGGCGGCTGACATGCCCGACCCGCGCGACAGAGATGATTGGGTCACATGGCTTTTGGCCCAGCGCAACGATCTGGAAACGCCTGCACGGATCGCGGCCCCAGCTATTGATGACGTTTTGGGGTCACTGCGCGCACAAGTTGGCTGTTCATTGGCCCGCATGTCAGGGTCCGGTGCTACGTGTTTTGCATTATTCAAAGATGGCACCAGCCGCGACGCTGCCGCCGCAATATTGCGCCTGTCGTATCCGACTTGGTGGATCGCACAAACCTGCGCAGCGCCTACTTAATTCTGGCGACCACGTAATCTGCCAAATCCAACAGCATCGGTTTGATCGGATGATCCGGCAGGGGCGCCAACGCCGCCTTCGCTTTTTCCATCCACGCCAGAGCGTCTGATTTTGTGGCGTCCAGCGTGCCGTGTTTGACCAGAAGGCCCAGTGCAGTTTCCAGATCGCCATCTTCTTGGCGACCCTTTTCAATGGTGCGCACCCAAAAGGCATGTTCGGTCGCGTCCGCCAGTGCCACGGCCTTAATCACGGGAAGCGTCAGTTTGCGTTCACGGAAATCATCGCCGATGTCTTTGCCGATGGCGTCCGTGCCGGCATAATCCAGCAGATCGTCAACAATCTGAAATCCGATGCCCAGCGCGTCCCCATAGTCATAAAGCGCGCTCACCAACGCCTCATCCTGTTCCGCAATAACGCCACCCACTTCCATGGCAGCTGAAAACAAAGCCGCCGTTTTGCCGCGCACGATCTGCAAATAAATCGCTTCGCTCGTCGCCAGATCGCTTGCGGCCGTCAACTGCAAGACTTCGCCTTCCGCAATCGTCGCGGATGCGTTGGCAAGGATATCCAGCACCCGCAGCGAACCTGTTTCAACCATCAACTGGAACGAGCGTGCAAACAGATAATCACCAACCAGCACCGACGACGTATTGTCCCACAACAGGTTCGCCGTGGGCCGCCCGCGCCGCTGTGCACTTTCATCAACCACATCATCGTGCAGCAACGTCGCGGTGTGAATAAATTCGACCGTCGCGGCCAGATGCACGTGATACGGGCCGCCATAGCCACACATCTTCGCCGCCGCCAACGTCAGCATCGGGCGCAGGCGTTTGCCGCCCGCCTCAACCAAATGTGCCGTCACTTCGGGGATGCGGGGTGCATGTTCGGATGCCATGCGGTCGCGAATCAACACGTTCACGGCGTCCATTTCATCCGTCAAAGCAGCTGCCAAACGGTCATGGGGTTTGCTTGCGGCGTGGTCTAGGCTCATCACAGCTCCGTCAGTTGCTCGACAAAGGGCAGCAATGCACCTTAAGTCATGGGTATGAAAGAACTCCTTCGCACCAATGACATCACAATCATCGCCTTTGCCAAAGCCCTTCTGCAGGGAGAGAACATAGAGGTGTTCGAGTTAGACGTAAATATGAGCATCCTTGACGGATCTTTGGGCATATTGCCACGCCGCCTCATGGTGCGACGGGCCGATCATTTCATCGCGACCTCTGTGATGACAGCCAACAACATCGAATTGGGCCTGTGAACGCAGGGTCTGAGACGACGTTCGACGCCTTCCTTGGGGGTCGGCTGACGCTTGAGCAACCCACCAAGGGTTATCGCGCCGGTGTCGATCCGGTGCTTTTGGCGGCAGCCGTTCGCGCGCAAGCCGGTCAATCCGTGCTGGAGCTTGGCTGCGGCACAGGTGCGGCCCTGCTGTGCTTGGCAACGCGGGTGTCGGGCTTGGCGATTCATGGCGTTGAAGTTCAACCGCGCTACGCCGACCTTTGCCGCGCAAATGCTAGGGCAAACAACATTGACGCGACGATCTGGACCGCCGATCTGCGCGATTTTCCGTCTGATCTGCGCGCCCTGACCTTTGACCATGTCATGGTTAATCCACCATATTTTGAACGCGCATCGGGCAATTCCAGCCCCCTACTAGACCGCGACATCGCTTTCGCTGGCGACACAGCGACGGCTGATTGGATCGACACGGCGACACGGCGGCTCAAACCCAAGGGAACCCTGACGATGATCCAAAAGGCGGATCGCCTACCGGACCTTTTGCGGGCTATTGATGAGCGACTGGGCGCGATCAACGTCTATCCAATTACAGGGCGGGATGGCCGCGCCGCAGACCGCATCATTTTGCGCGCGCGCAAAGGTGGCCGCACACCTTTCAAGCTGCACGCGCCAATTCCACTGCACGACGGCCCGTCCCATGTGTCTGACGGCGAAGATTACCGACCAGAGATCGCTGCAATCTTGCGCGAAGGCCGCGATTTTTATCTGACCGATTAATAATTCCGCAATCTTTTGGCAGTGTTCTGCAAATTGTGTCTGATTGCTGCTCTGCGGCGTGACAGACGCGAAAAATTATGGTCAAATTTATAGACCATTCACCGAAGTTAGGAGGATCTACATGAGCTTGACGTCCCACCTGCAGGAACTCAAAAAAAAGCACGACACCCTTTCGGACGCTGTTGAGAAAGAACAACGCAGTCCAGGCTCCGATGACCTTGAAGTATCACGCCTCAAGAAACAAAAACTTCACCTCAAACAAGAGATCACGCGACTAACCACTGCGTAGACCAAAACGGTGCTGGCGTCGTTGCGCCAGCGCCCCCTGTAGATGCGCAAACTTTGTGCATCTGATGTCAAAGGCCGCTCCTCGGGGCGGCTTTTCTTATGAAAGACCAAAGCCTTGCGCCTGACGCAGAACGGCTTTGCGGAACTGGCTGTTTCATCAGACAAATGCGCCGCATAGACAGGAGACATGGGAGGAGACCACAAACCCCTCGGAGTGGACCCATGTACAAAGAACTATCACATTCAGAAGTTAACAAAATTATCGCCCAAGCCCACGCAGAGCGCGCTGGTGCATTTGCCCGCATGATCAAAGGCTTGTTCCGTCGCTCCGCAGCTTAAACAGCGCGCGAGACGCAAAAAGGGCGGGGTAATTCCCCGCCCTTTTGTTTGTCTGACAGTCCGATTTAGACGAAGAACTGCGCACCGTTCGCAGAAATCGTTGACCCGTTGATGAAGCCCGACTCGTCGGATGCAAGAAATGCCACGCAACGCGCGATTTCTTCTGGCTCACCCAAACGACCGGCTGGGATTTGGCCAATAATGCTTTCGCGGACTTTTTCCGGCACGGCCATGACCATTTCTGTTCCGATGTAGCCCGGGCAAACTGCGTTGGCTGTGATGCCAGCGCGCGCGCCTTCTTGTGCCAGCGATTTCACGATACCTAAATCGCCGGATTTTGTCGCCGCATAGTTGACCTGCGCAAACTGACCCTTCTGACCATTGATCGACGAAATCACGATGACACGGCCAAATTTGCGTTCCCGCATACCGGGCCAAATCGGGTGAATGGTGTTGAAAACGCCCGTCAGGTTGGTGTCGATAACTTCGTGCCACTGCTCAGGCGTCATCTTGTGGAACGGCGCGTCGCGGGTGATGCCTGCGTTCGCAACAACCACTTCGATGGGGCCGAGGTCTGCTTCGACCTGCGCGATGCCCGCTTTGGAACTGTCATAATCCGCCACGTTCCACTTATAGGTTTTGATACCCGTGGCTTCGCTGAACTTTGCAGCGGCGTCATCATTGCCTGCATATGTGGCCGCAACAGTGTAACCGTCCGCCTTTAGTTTCTTAGAAATAGCTTCGCCGATACCGCGGCTTCCGCCCGTGACAAGTGCAACGCGTCCCATAGTCTTCTCCCTTTGGAATTCTTCTTAGGTAATGATGTTATCTTTACGAATTGAGCGGCGCAACATTATTGCGCCGCTATTTCGTAAATTTAAGGACGCTCAACACACAGCGCGACACCCATACCGCCACCGATGCACAACGTCGCGAGACCTTTTTTGGCACCGCGACGCTTCATTTCAAACAACAGCGTGTTCAAAACGCGGCAACCGGACGCACCGATCGGGTGGCCAATCGCAATCGCGCCACCGTTCACGTTCACAATGGCCGGATCCCAGCCCATTTCTTTGTTCACGGCGCAGGCTTGCGCTGCGAAGGCTTCGTTGGCTTCAACAAGGTCCAGATCATCCACGGACCAGCCCGCCTTATCCAGCGCCTTGCGCGATGCATAGATCGGGCCGACGCCCATGATTGACGGGTCCAAACCAGCAGTCGCGTAGGATGCGATGCGTGCCAAAGGCTCAATCCCGCGTTTTTCAGCCTCATCCGCAGACATCAGTATTGTTGCCGCCGCACCATCGTTCAGACCGGATGCGTTGGCCGCTGTCACGGTGCCGTCTTTCATGAAGGCCGGACGCATTTTTTGCATGGCTTCCATTGTCGCGCCGTGGCGGATGTATTCGTCTTGATCAACGATGATATCGCCCTTGCGGGTCTTCACGGTGAACGCTGCAATCTCATCGGCGAACTTGCCAGCCTTTTGGGCCGCTTCGGCTTTGTTCTGGGACGCGACGGCGAATTCATCCTGCATATCGCGCGAAATCTGCCACTGCTCAGCGACGTTTTCGGCTGTTTGCCCCATGTGGTATTGGTTGAACGCATCCCAAAGTCCGTCACGGATCATCGTGTCGATCAACTGCATGTCGCCCATCTTTTGACCGGCGCGCATGTTTTGCGCGTGGGGCGAAAGCGTCATGTTTTCCTGACCACCAGCGGCGACAATCGACGCATCGCCAAGCATGATGTGCTGCGCGCCCAGCGCAACAGCACGAAGACCGGATCCACAAACCTGATTGAGCGACCATGCGGCGGCTTCTTTGGCGAGTCCGGCATTGATATGCGCCTGACGCGCGGGGTTCTGGCCCTGCGCCGCGGTTAAAACCTGACCCAGAATGGTTTCCGACACTTCAGATTTGTCGATTCCGGCACGGGCGACGACTTCTTCCAGAACGGCCGCACCCAGATCATGTGCGGGCGTGTTGGCAAATGCGCCACCAAAGCTGCCCACAGCGGTTCGGGCAGCGGATGCGATAACTACGTTGGTCATAGGAAAGGGTCCCCTTTAATTTCCGACAAAAATTGGCCGGTTTTTGAGAGCCGAGTGAAACACAATCATGAGTCCCAAGACTTTCAGCCACCGCTACACGTGCTTAAGACGTCAGCGCGGCAATCGCAACGAATTCGCGGCGCGTCACCGATCCAAGCAGCAAGAACCCGCGATGTCGCCCACCCCTAGACCGAAAACTTAGGCACACCAAAATGGTAGCCCTGCACGCAGTCCGCCCCGATAGAGATCAGAAAGTCAGCCTCGGCCTGACTCTCAACACCTTCTGCCACCGCGAACATTTCAAATTGATGCGCAACCGTGATCAGCGCCTCAGCCAACACTTGATTGTCGGGGTCTTTGTCAATGTTTCGGGTAAAGTGGCTATCGACCTTTACCAGATCAAAGAAGAAATCCTTAAGGTGGCGAAACGCCGTCATTCCCGCCCCGAAATCATCGAGCGCAAACGCCAGACCGTGGGGCTGCATTTCTTCCATGAAACGGATCACGACTTCGGGCAGCTGCATTGCGCTGTCTTCGCTGATCTCAAGGATCAGCCGATCCGCATGAAGCGCAGAACTGGCCAATTCACTGTCCAGCACCCGTCGCCAAGCAGCATCCCCAAGCGAGCGCGCCGAGACGTTGACGGACAAGCGGATATTCTGGTGCTGTTTCAGAAGCCGGAACGCCAACCTAAGGCTCGCTGCGTCAATGTCACGTCCAAGGCTGGTTTCTTCGATTTCGCCCATGAACTGTGCGGCGGGTATGACGCGCCCCGTTTCATCCATCACGCGGATCAGACATTCATAAAACGCCACTGGATACCCCGGTTTGGCTGTGCAAACAGGCTGCATCGCCAACTGGCAGTTGTCGGTTGCCAGCGCGGTGCGCACCATCGTCAAAACATCGCGGTCGCGCACGCTGACCGCATATTCCAGCGGGTCTCGTGGCGTCTGGTCGTCCCAAGCTGCCGAATTGGATTTCAATGCCATGCGATTGTCCTGTTTGTGCTTTGTCATTGCACGCCAGCCTTTAAGGGCTGGTAAACACCGCCGATATCGAGACAACTGTCCGCATAATGCAGGAGCACACACGTATCACACGCATGCAGGAGCACACGATGTCAGACCGTTGCGGCTGGGCCGGATCAGAACCGATCTACACCGACTACCACGACACCGAATGGGGCGTGCCTGAATGGGACAGCCGCGCGTTGTGGGAAAAGTTGATTCTTGACGGGTTTCAGGCCGGTCTCAGCTGGATTACGATCCTGAAAAAGCGTGACAATTTCCGCGCGGCCTTCGTAGGTTTCGACCCCGTTGAAATCGCCACTTGGGGCGAAGAAGACATCACGCGCCTGTTGCAAAACGAAGGCATTATCCGCCATCGCGGTAAAATCCAAGCCACCATCGGCAACGCGCAGGCCTACCTGAAGATTGACGACTTTTCAGGGCTGTGTTGGTCCTATGTCGATGGAAAGCCACTACAAACCAACCGCGAAACTTTGGCTGACGTGCCCGGTTACACCGACATGTCCACCCAGTTTTCCAAGGACCTAAAGAAAATGGGTTTCAAATTTTGCGGCCCAACAATCGTTTATGCGTGGATGCAGGCCTGCGGGCTGATAAACGATCACCTGACAAATTGCCCACAACACCAAACGTGCCGCGCCCTCGCTTCACCACCGCGATAGCGCGTCTTCGTCCTCAGTCTTGGATGCAACCCAATCAGACCCATCCAACGTGATTTCTTTCTTCCAGAACGGCGCGCGGGATTTCAAATAATCCATCAAAAACTCTGCCGCTTCAAACGCATCCTTACGGTGCTTGGACGCGGTCACAACCATCATAATACTTTCATGTGCTTCAAGATGGCCAATGCGGTGAATGACCAAAACATCCGCCAGATCCCAGCGCAGCATCGCCTCACCACGGATCGTGCCCAGCGCCTTTTCGGTCATGCCGGGGTAGTGTTCAATTTCCATGGCCGACAAACCGCCTGCGACATCGCGCACAACTCCGGTGAAACTGACGATAGCGCCCGCACCCGCGACACTGGCAGAAAAGGTATTCAACTCCCCTCCGGGATCGAACGGCATTGCCTGAACGCGGATCATTGGATCGTCATCCTCCGGTCATGGGTGGGAAAAACGCGACTTCTCGCACGCCGGCAAGCGGTGCATCAAAGTCCACCAATTCCTGATCAAGCGCGACACGCAGCGCGCTTACGTCAGCAAACGCCACATCATAGCGCTCTTCGCGGCGGCGCAATTCTGCAACCAGATCAGCTACCGTCGCAGCCCGCGTCTGGACCTCTTCACGTGGCACGCCAATCCGCTCCCGGACCCAAGCAAAATACAAAACGTGGACCGACTGGTCTTTTGGATCGGGCATCACTTTTCCCTCAGGTATGGCATCGCCTTGCGCAGATAATCTGCACCGGTGATGACGGTCAAAAGCATGGCCGCCCACAGCAGAATGATGCCGATCCACCAGCTGTAGAACGCGCCGGTCCACTTCCAGACCAGCCCACCTTCATCAGGAATGTCACCGGCAAAGATCCCGTCGACTGTGGCGCCATCCATGCCCTCAATGGACATGTTATAATACGTTTCAAACGCGCCCGTTGAAAACAGAACAGCAATCGCGGTCATTTGCGCTGCGGTTTTCCACTTGGCCAACTTGGTCACGGCCAGCGTTCCGGCCGTATCGCCGAGGAACTCACGCAGCCCGCTTACGAATGTCTCACGGAACATGATCAGGGTGGCGGGCAGCAGTATCCACGGGTTCATGCCGGAAAATCCACAGATCACCAACAACGCAATCACCACCATTGCCTTATCCGCAATAGGGTCCAGCATCGTGCCAAATTTGCTTTCCTGCTTCCACGCGCGCGCAAGGTAGCCGTCTAGCCAATCAGTCGTCGCCGCAACAACGAACAGGATCAGCGCGAACCAATCTGCATAAGGCCGCGCAAAATACAAAAACATGATCGCCACACCGGGGGCGGCCAGCAAACGCATCAGCGTCAATATATTAGGAATGTTCCACATCATATCGCCTGTCTAAGCCGTTTCGAAATCACACACCACTCCCCGTCTTTGCTTCACAAATATCTCTGGGGGAGACCGAAGGACGGGGGACTGGTCCCCCACTTGATCGGATTTGCAAGGCAAATTCGATTTAACCATTTGTTAACAAACACAAAGCTTATCCACGGATAAGGTCAACCCTTCTCATTGAAATACCCGTAGATCGTCTCAGCCATATTGCCCGAAATCCCCTCAACCGCCTTAAGGTCCGCAAGTGCTGCGCGCCCAACGGCCTTGGCCGACCCGAAATGTTGCAACAACGCCCGCTTACGGGTCGCCCCGACTCCCGGCACATCGTCCAGCGGGGTGGCCCCTATGGCTTTGGACCGTTTGGCGCGGTGCGTGCCAATCGCGAACCGGTGTGCCTCATCCCGCATGCGCTGCACAAAATACAAAACCGGATCATTGCGCTGCAACGCCATGACGGGCTTGCCAGTGCGGTAGAATTCTTCTTTGCCGTGGTCGCGGTCCACGCCCTTGGCGACGCCGACCATTGGCACATCACCAACGCCAAGCTCGTCCATAATCGCGCGCACAGCAGACACCTGCCCTGCGCCACCGTCGATCAACAGTAACCCCGGCCAGGTCCCCAATTCGCGGTTTGGATCCTCTTTTAGCAGGCGCTTGAACCGTCGCATCAAGACTTCTTTCATCATCCCGAAGTCATCACCGGGGGTAAGATCGTCACCCCGTATGTTGAACTTACGGTATTGATTTTTTTCAAATCCGTCGGGCCCGGCAACGATCATTGCACCAACGGCGAAGGCCCCTTGGATGTGGGAGTTGTCGTAAACCTCGATCCGTTGCGGCACGTCTGCCAGATCGAACGCTTCTTTTAGCCCGCGCAGCA
>JAGGNB010000173.1 GCA_017886375.1 Octadecabacter sp. | reverse complement strand
ATTGGTCTTGAGCAAAATCCAGATAGCTGCACATACGATGTCTGGGTCCGTCAGGTTTTTGCAGATGGATCTGTGAACGACATGGTCACCCAGCACGAGCTTTGCGGCTCAGGTGATATCGTTCTGCGCTAACGATCCAGTGGACGACCGCAATATTCCAGACCTGAAAAAGGCCGCCCATGTTGCCAGCCCTTTGCAGTAAATGATGCAGATTGCGTGGTGAGGTCTTAAGGCGAAGGGGCTCAGCTGGGATAAAGTTCCCGAAGAAATCTTCGGGAAATCCGGCATGAGGTGTTGTTTGGAGCAAACCCATGTCCGTTAAACGGACTGAGTGAACTTTCGTTGCGGCTGCGCAAACGGCCGCTTTGGGCAGCGTTCAACAAACGGTGGTTTTTGGAACGGCTGTTGCGGGTCCAGCCAACGGTAGTTTGAAGCCAGCAGTACTTGCACTTGCCTATCTATCAGCGCACCCGAAACAGAAAGCGCAAAGCACGGACGCGAAACAAAAGCCGAGGACGTGAAGTAGCACTCCACGAAAGCAATGTATTGGCCCAATTGCCAACATCGCCACGTACATTTTGTGACAGAAGCCCCTTATCATTCAGGCATAATAATCACGCCACAGTTATCTGGCTGAAACATTAACCACACACTTTTTTGTGTTGATGCTGTGTTTGCAAGGCTTTGAAAAATACATCTGTCCGATGCTGCACCACTGGAGCCCTACTTCAGTGCACATTCGCACAGAAGTCCCTAACTGAGTATCATTACGTCATATCAAGCATTTAGTTTACGCGCAGCTCCCATTTTTTTTGTGACTGAGGCGGGGGTTTTATTGGCGCGATTTACGTCCAAATATTGATAGTCGAACCGCGGCAAACACCGCATCGGCAAAAATCACCAACCGTTACGTACAAGTTACGCAATGGTAAGACAAACCGCCCGGAAAGGGCGGCAGAAAGGAACATACAATGTTCAAATCAATCACACTCGCAACCGCCGCAATCGCAGCTTCCGCTTCTATCGCATCTGCAGACACCACCAACAACCTCTCCAACTTCGTAATGGAGCAGGACAATAGCGGTGCCCGAGCTGAACTTGGAACAGTTACTGCAACCGGTGACGGCGTTGTAGAAATTTACACATTCCACAAAGCCGAACTAGGCGCATTGATCGGGTCAGAACAGGTTCAAGCTGGTGCAAACCTCGATGTAGACATCAACTTCACCCGTGCTAACACAGACGCGATCGCGGTGCTCAAAGTCGGGGGCGAAACCGTCGATACACAGGAACTAAACTTTAACTAAACCTTAAACTTGCGTTCTCCCAGCTACGGGCCGCCCATCGGGCGGCCCGTTTGCTAATAAGGGCGTGGTAAAGCTAGCCGCCATCTGGAGGCATGTTCCAAAAACCCTCGTTTTTGGCACGTCCGCAAAAGCCTTCTTTTGATGCTTCCACAAACCTCGTTCAAAACCCAAGTGGTTGTTGAACGTTTTTGTTTTTAGCGCGATAGCAGATTTTAGCCTTAGTGCGGAAACGCGGTAAAGAAGGTTCTTTACCGCAGTTCGCGGCGTTTGCATCATTTAATGCAAAGGGCTGGCCCATGTTGGTGGCCTGTTTATCGTATGCCGCACACAATAACACCGGACAAAACCCAACGACGTATGGGCTAAAGCCCTCGCGTCCACCGCCACAAAATTTTATCAAATCGCATGACCCCGCAAAGCACATAGAATGTGCAATGGCCGCTTGAGAGTCCCGCGCCGTTGGTTCCACTGCCAACCGCCCCCGTCGTTACCAAATTCGAACGTTAGCCAATTTCTGCGCCCAATTCTGCTCATTCCCCCATCCTAGTCGGCGGTTTGATGCCAACATTACCCTCTAGAACGCTGAATCTTCAATCTTTTGGGCAAGAACCTTGCCAGCGATTCCACCACCCGTTAACACGGTCATGACGTGATTGCTGGGTCATGTTAACGTTTAGGGATGGGATCAGGACACACACGTGAAAGCACGCTTGATACATAAGATGCATGTCGCTTTGGAAAAGCGCTTCCCAGAGAAGCGCTTGTTCCTGCGATCGGACACTGAGACGCGGTTTATCCGGCTCAAACCTGAAACCCAGCTTCTTGCGTGGGCAGGGAGTGCGCTTGTTGTCAGTTGGACAATTATTGCCACCGCCGTCCTGTTAATGGACAGCATCGGAGCAGGCAATTTCCGCGCCCAAGCACAACGCGACCAATCCACCTACGAAGACCGCCTCAACGCGATGTCTGTTGAACGCGATGTGCGCACCAACGAAGCTGTCGCCGCACAACAACGCTTCTCCTCAGCACTCGATCAGGTCTCTCTTATGCAGTCCGAATTGCTGCGCTCGGAAGATCGTCGCCGCGAATTGGAAACCGGACTGGAAGTCGTACAAATCACGCTGCGCCGCACCATGGGCGAACGCAAAGATGCCCATGATCAGATCTTGGCGCTTGAAACGGCCATCCAAGGTGATGGCGACCTGCCCGTCGGGTATGCGCAAGCCAGTCAAGCGGATGGCACCGTTGATCTCTTGGCAACCGCCCTTGCGGATACGGCCGCTGAACGCGACCAGATCGCTAACGATGCAGAATTCGCCCTCAGTCATGCGGCTGACATGGAACTCGAACTGCGTTTGCTACAAGACCGTAACGACCAGATTTTCCGTCAGCTCGAAGAGGCGTTCACTGTTTCTGTCGAACCCCTCGACAATATGTTCCGCGCCGCCGGCATGAACCCTGATGACGTCCTTGATCAAGTGCGCCGCGGATATTCCGGCATGGGTGGCCCGCTCACACCGCTGCAATTTTCGACCCGTGGCGGTCAGGAAGACCCCGACGCGGCCCGCGCCAACGGTATCTTGGGATCGATGGACCGTTTGAACCTGTACCGCATCGCGGCAGAACGCATTCCGTTTGATATGCCCGTGCGCTCAGGGTTCCGGTTTACGTCCGGCTTCGGGACGCGCTGGGGCCGGATGCACAACGGCACCGACTTTGCCGCCCCGACCGGTACACCAATCTACGCACCTGCGGACGGTGTAGTCACGTTTGCTGGCTGGTCCTCAGGATATGGACGCCTCGTCAAGGTACAGCATGCGTTCGGAATTGAGACACGATATGCGCACCAAAACCGGATTCGCGTCGAAGTTGGACAAAGACTCTCGCGTGGTGACCGGATTGGTGATATCGGAAACTCTGGACGATCAACTGGCCCGCACCTTCATTACGAAATCCGCGTTGGCGGACGCCCCGTTAACCCCATGATTTATATAAGAGCTGGACAAGATGTTTTCTAAAAGCAAAATCAACGAACCTGGCACCCCTGCCGCTCCTTCCACACCGGACACGGCAAAGCCTTCTGGCGGGTCCCCTGTTCCCTCGCAGAGCGATTTTAAATCCTCCGCGCCCAAAGCAAAGCCACCTGCGTCGCAGTTGTCTCCTGACCTGCACATCACGGGCAACCTTAAGACCACTGGCGATATCCAGATTGAAGGTACCGTAGATGGCGACATCCGCGCCCATCTGCTGACCGTCGGCGAAGGCGCTACAGTCAACGGCGAATGCATGGCCGATGACGTTGTGGTCAATGGCCGCATTGTTGGCACCGTACGCGGCCTCAAGGTCCGTCTGACATCCACCGCACGGGTTGAGGGTGACATCATCCACAAGACCATCGCGATTGAATCCGGCGCCCACTTTGAAGGTTCTGTTCAACGCCAAGACGACCCGCTGAACACTGGCGCGCCCAAAAGCGCACCAAAACAACAAGCGGCGCCAATCACACCAAAAGACTAAACGCTTTTTGAATTTATAAAACGGGGCCGCGCACCAGCGCTGGCCCCGTTTTCGTACCCGCTAGATGGTCATTTCGGGTATGTCACGGCACTACAGCGGATCATAAAGTGCACGACGATACAGGTGCCACGTTGCATGGCCCAGCACAGGCAACACGACCAACAAGCCTAAAAACCAAGGCAAAAGCGCCAAGAACGTTAACGCTGCAACAACGAACGCCCAGCACAGCATCACCCTGACATTCGCGCGCACGCATTGCACGCTCAGCAGCATGGCCGTGACAAAATCGATTTCCTTTTCCAGCAGCAACGGCAGACTGACGACCGTCAGCGAAAACAAAAAGAACGCAAGCACCGCCCCCACAACTATTTCGACAACTATCATCGCCACGCCCGATGGCGTCAGAAACGCCTCCCATGATGTCGTGATATTGGTCAGCGTGCTCAGCCCCATAAACAGCGCGAAAATCATATGTGCCAGAAAAGTCCAGAACAGGAAATAAAGCACGATTATCGCACCCAACATTGGCACCTGCCGCGTTCGTTCCTGCCAGACCACACCCAAGACGCCGCGCCATTTCAGCGGCGCCCCGGACTCAATGCGGCGTGACACTTCGTATAACCCGACTGCCGCAAACGGGGCTGCCAGTGGAAACCCAAGTGACGTTGCCAAAATCCACGACACATGCCCTGCCCCGAGCCAAAGCATGAAAAATCCGGCCATCACATAGACGGCCGAAAAGAACAGCCCGAATTGCGGTGCTGCGCGAAAATCTGCAACACCTGCCTTCAGGCAGGTCCAGAGTTCGTGCACCGTAACAATGCCGATGCTTGGAATTGGTGACGGTTCTGATGGTTGGGCTGGTGTCGAAGTTTCGGACATAACGTCCCTCCAACCCTATACATCCCGCGCCAAGCCAACCGCGTCAAGCGGCAGGCCAAGCCGTTGGTCCAAAATACCTACGCGCCGAAGGCGTTACTCGCCCAAAACCTTAATCGTCAGCGTTGGCATCCGCGCGGCTTTTGCCGCTGACATCCATGGCCAACGTCGCGCCCATAAACGCATCCAGATCACCGTCGAGCACACCTTGCGTGTCTGACGTCTCATGGCGGGTGCGCAGATCTTTGACCATCTGATAGGGCTGCAACACATAGGACCGGATTTGGTTGCCCCACCCTGCATCGCCAGCGTTCTCGTGAACCTCGTTGACCAGCGCAGACCGCTTATCCAGTTCAATCTGATACAGGCGCGATTTCAACGCCTTCATTGCGATGTCGCGGTTCTGGTGTTGCGATTTCTCAGATGACGTCACAACAATACCAGTCGGCGCGTGGGTGATCCGCACCGCGGAATCGGTGGTGTTGACGTGCTGACCGCCCGCACCGGAAGATCGGTAAGTATCAATGCGAATGTCAGACGGGTTGACCTCAATCTCGATGTTATCATCGACAACCGGATAAACCTTCACCGACGTGAATGACGTGTGCCGCTTGGCGGCAGAATCGAACGGCGAAATCCGCACGAGACGATGCACGCCGGATTCAGACTTTAGCCAACCATAGGCGTTATGGCCGCTGATCTTGTAGGACGCCGATTTAATACCAACCTCTTCGCCTGCGGACTCAGATTGCAGGTCCACCTTATAGCCCTTGCGTTCGGCCCACCTCACGTACATCCGCGCCAGCATCGCGGCCCAATCACAGGCCTCCGTGCCGCCAGCGCCGGAATTGATCTCAAGGAAGGTGTCATTGGCATCGGCTTCGCCGTTCAGCAGCGCCTCAAGCTCTTTCTCGGCCGCTTTCGCCGCCAAGACCTTCAGCCCATCTTCAGCCTCGGTGACAACACCTGCGTCGTCCTCCATCTCACCCATCTCGATCAGCTCGACATGATCCGACAGCTCTTGTCTGATCGCCTCATAACTTGCGATGGCATCGACCAACGACTGGCGATCCCGCATCAATTTTTGCGCAGCATCTGGATCGTCCCACAGGGTCGGGTCTTCAACACGAGCGTTGAATTCTTCCAAGCGATGGGATGCAGTGTCCCACTCCATCCGCTGCGCCAGCAACGACAGACTTTTCTCAATTTCGCCAGCGATCGTTTGGATTTCAGCGCGCATGTCAAACTTCTACCAAGGGGTTTCGAGATCGTCTATCGCATCGCCCCAAGCGGGGCAATCAAACCCGTCAGTAAAGCCCACCCGAAGACAACGACCCGAAGCTGGCGTTGGAATTGATTGTGGCCGTGCCACCATCAGATGTCGTGACACTGACTTCACCGCGCGGGCGCGCTTCGTCAAACAGCGGCAGGTCCGCAGCCATCGCAAAGCCACCATCAAAGGTGATGCCAAAGATCGGTTCTTCGCCAGTACGGAAACATTCGCGCACAACATTGCCGCCCGACGCCCCGTCCGGAAGGCGGGCGCCGGAAAAGCGATCAATGTTGATGAACATACACTCATCAGGCACCGCAAACGCGCCACCACCGTATTTCGCAATGGCCGTGCCCATGAACGCATTGAACACAGGCGCACAAATCCCGCCACCGGACGCACCGCGGCCCATCGGGCGCGGCGTGTCAAATCCGATGTAGCAACCGGCCACGATGTTGCTGGAAAAGCCCACGAACCACGCATCTTTCTCGTCGTTCGTGGTGCCGGTTTTGCCCGCAATCGGAACGGGCAAATTGACAGCACCACGTGCGGTGCCGCGAAGTACCACGCCTTCCAACATCGACGTCAGCTGATAGGCGGTCACCGCGTTCATCACACGTTCACGATCCGACGCAATCCGCGGGCCACGCCCCTGTTCAAGCGTCACATCAGAACATTCCACGCAGACCCGTTGATCATGGCGGTAAATCGTATCGCCGTAGCGGTCTTGCACACGGTCAACCAACGTCGGCTCCACCCGCTCACCGCCGTTGGCAAACATCGCATAGGCGGCCACAAGCCGGTACAGCGTGGTTTCTTCAGAACCCAGCGCCGCAGACAAAAACGCGGTCATATTGTCATACACGCCAAACCGTTCGGCATATTCCGCAATCACTCGCATTCCGACCTCTTGCGCCAAACGCACGGTCATCACGTTGCGTGATTGTTCAATTCCGGTGCGCAGCGGAGTCGGGCCGTAATACTGGTTGGAATAGTTCTGTGGACGCCAGATTTCGCCGCCCGCCGACACTTCGATCGGGGCATCGACGACGACTGTCGCGGGCGTGTAACCTGAATCCAATGCCGCAGCAAAAACGAACGGTTTGAACGCCGATCCGGGCTGGCGCTGCGCATAAGCCCGGTTAAGCTCAGAAAGGCGGATTTCGTAGCCAAACCCGCCTTGCATCGCCAAAACGCGGCCTGTGTTAACGTCCATTGCCATAAACGCGCCCTGCACTTCTGGCACTTGGCGCAGCGTCCAGCGGATAAACGCACCGTCGGTGTCTTGGGTCATGCGGCGCACATGTACCACATCACCAGCGTCAAAATTCTCCACGAAACTGCCGCGCATCCATTCGATGTCTCGGCGGGGCACAATCGGCTCATCATCGCCCTCGACCCAACCTTCAATGCCCATCCGCATCTGGTCATCGCCAACCTCAAGCACAACGGCGGGAAACCACTGGCTTTCCAGCGAAATTGTGCGAATGATCGGCGCGTTTCGCAACACTGCACGCCATTGCTCTTCATCCGTCAGCATTTCCACAGGGATCGTTAGCCCTGTGCCCCGCCAGCGGCCAATCCCGCGATCATAGGTTTCCAATTGGCGCTGCAAGGCATCACGCGCCGCCGCCTGCAATTCTTCATCGACAGTGGCGCGGATCGACAGACCCGCGCTGTCCATATCGTAATCGGGAAACAGGTCTTCGACTTCGTTAACGATTGCGGCTGTAAAATAATCACGATCAGGGCGCTCGGATTGATAGGACGGGAAATCGCCGCCCTGAACGGTGCGCATGGGGTCGTCCAAAGCCACTGCCAATTCGGTGTCGTCGACATACCCGTTCTCGTGCATCTCCCTCAGGATTTCATTGCGCCGCGCCAGTGCCGCGTCGCGATTGCTAACGGGGCGGTAACTATAGGGGGCCTTGGGATGCACGGCCAAAAACGCCGCCTCTGCAGGGGACAATTCAAACAATGATTTGTTAAAATAGGTGCGCGCGGCGGCCGTCACGCCAAAGCTGCGATACCCCAAATCAATCTCGTTCAAATAAAGTTCCAACACGCCTTCTTTGCCCAAGGTCGCCTCAAGGCGCGGCGCAAGGATCAATTCCTGCACTTTGCGTTCTAAGGTGATTGACCCGTCCAACAGAAAATTCTTCGCAACTTGCTGGGTAATTGTTGACGCGCCACGCAGGTTTTCACCGCGGCTGACGACGGCCTCAAGCAAGGCGGCACCGATGGCGCGAATGTCATAACCGTCGTGGGTGTAAAAATTCTTGTCCTCGGCGGAAATGAACGCCTGCTTAACAATGTCGGGAATTTCTTCTGCGGGTGTGAACAGACGGCGTTCTTCGGCAAACTCGTCAATGACCTGACCCTCGCCGGAATAGACGCGGCTGATCGTCTTAGGCTGATAGTTGGCCAATGTTTCATATGAGGGCAAGTTCTTGCCGTACATATAGAAAATCGCGCCCAACGACAGGGCGGCCATGCCAGCCCCGAGCGTCAACATCGAAAAAATGCCGCCAAAGAACGAAAAGATGAAACGCAGGATCATGTGGCGAAGGGCCCCTAATGGAATTTCCCCGCTTATAAGCAGATTGCGCGGGATCGTCAAAAGATCACCGCGCGTTTTTGGCTTCTTTTCGCCTGTTCGATTGTGCCCCGCGTCATAGCGGTTGCACGCCCCGCTTTGGCAGCGCAAACCGATACAATGACAGCACAATCAAGCCCCGCCGACATCATCGCAACCTATGACCGTGTCGCGGCTGATTATCAGTCCCAGCGCAATCGCAGCCTATTTGAAAAACCTATATTGGACAGGATGTTAGGCGTCACTCCGCGCAATGTGTCGCCGCGCCGCCTGCTTGATCTGGGCTGCGGCCCCGGTGCGCCAATCGCGACCTATCTGGCAGACCGCGGCATGGCGATCACCGGTGTTGATGGTGCGGCAGCCATGGTCGATCTGTTTGCCCAAACCCTGCCAAACGCCACCGCCGTTCACGCAGATATGAGAACCCTTGAGTTGGGAACAACCTTTGATGCCATCCTCGCTTGGGACAGCTTCTTTCACCTGAGCCCGCTCGATCAGCGCGCCATGTTTGCGGTTTTTCAGGCCCACGCAGCGCCAAAAGCGTCGCTAATGTTCACAACTGGCCATATCGCGGGAGAGGCTTGGGGCAACGCCGCTGGTGCGCCCGTCTATCATTCCAGCCTTGATCCAGACGACTACCGCGACTTGCTCACCACCCATGATTTCAAGCTCATCGAATATCGACCAGAGGACCCAACCTGCGATTTTCACACCATCTGGCTGGCCCGTTACACGGGGTAATTACTGCCGGATAAGCGGCGCAAGCGCGGCCTCTTGGATCGCCCAACGCCCAACCGCCAGCGTCACCGCTGCCACAATCGGTGCGCGCCCCTGCGGGCTGGTCAGCCGTGCACGGTCTGCGTCATTGGACAAAAATCCGACCTCTAACAAAACGGATGGAAAATCAGCCGCATTCAAAACAGCCAGTTCCGCGTGCCGCCTTGGTCGCGAGTTCAAAACTGCGCCCGTGTCGCGCATCGCTTGGACCAACTGATCTGCAAACCGCTCTCCCGCGGCCGCCGTTTCGACCCGCAATAAGTCCTGCAACACCATCGCGACTTCATCGCCCTGCCCGCTAAGATCAACGCCCACCAGCAAATCACCGCCTTCATGGCGTTCTGCCATTCGCTGGGATGCGCCCGCAGCTGCGGCGTCCGTGAGTGTGTAAACTGACGCGCCCGTTGCCTGCGCGCCTTCCAGCGCATCTGCGTGCAGCGAAATAAACAAATCCGCCCTCGCCCCGCGGGCCAGTGTCAGGCGTTCTTGCAGCGCCACAAACGTATCACCGCCGCGGGTCACTGCCGGCTGAACACCCTCGATGCGGCCCAACGCAGCCGCCAATTCCAATGCCAGCGCCAGCATCAATTCAGCCTCCTGTGCATCGGCGTATTGCGCCCCGGGATCCAGCCCGCCATGGCCCGGATCAATCACAACAATCAACGGCCCATCTGCGTCTTTCGGCGCAACAGACGCAGGATCAGCCGCCATCAGGAACGCCCAGTCAGGATCGTTCGGCGGCCCTGCCGCTGCCACAAAATCTGCCTGCGACGTCGCGCGCAACACGACCTCAACCTGCGCGGTTCCATCGACAGCGTCCACCGTCATGCCGGCCTGATCGACGCGGACAGGGTCCACCAAATCAAGGATCATCCTGCTCCAACCTGGCCGCAGCGCCCCGAACCGCGCGTCTGAAATCCAATCGCTTCTGGTAAAGGCCGCAGCATCGACACCGCGAAAATCAACTTCGCGAAAATCCAGAACCAAGCGTTTTGGATCATCCAACGTGAATACACGGTAGGGCACTGGCTGGGACAGATACAGCGCGACCTCAACGTGGCGGATCCGATCATCCGCCCCCGATTGCGCAACATCCAGCCGCGCCAGTGCGGAAAAGTCCTGCGCGCTGACCCCACTTGAGACTGCTAAACACGACGCCACAGACAACGCGATACACTGGGCCAAAATCCCCAGTTTTGCTTTGGCCCAAACCCTCAAGCTGCGGCCTCCCGCTCAGCCATGAACGCCACCAGTCGAACAAGACCCTCGCGAATGTCTTCGGTGGATCGCGCATACGACATCCGCACCCAGTGATGCCCCTCAACAGGATCAAAATCCAGACCTGGTGTGATCGCAACACCCGCACTTTCAAGCACTTGCGCGCAAAACTTAATGCTGTCGTCGGTGTAATCGGACACGTCGACATAAACATAAAAAGCCCCGTCAGGTGGCGCAAACTTACCAAGACCCGCCTTGGGCAGTTCTTCTAGCATCAGCGCGCGATTGGCGCGGTAGACGTCTACATTCAGATCCAGTTCCGGCCCACACTCCATCGCGTGCAACGCCAATCGTTGGGATGCATGGGACGGACAGATGAACATGTTTTGTGCCAACCGTTCAATTGTGCGCACGTGATCTTTCGGCACAACCATCCAACCGACACGCCACCCCGTCATGGAAAAGTATTTGGAAAACGAGTTGATGACATAAACCTCGTCCGTGACTTCCAATGCGCTCACGGCGCGGCCTTCATACGCCAGCCCGTGATAAATTTCATCACTGATAAATGCAGCGTCGGTCGCTGCGCAAGCATCCGCCAATGCGCGCATGGCATCAATATCCAGCATCGTTCCGGTAGGATTCGCAGGCGACGCGACAATCAAACCTGACAATTTATGCGCCGCCACGTCTGCCGCCACGGGCTGCATGCGTGCGGCCATCGTTGTGGGCATATCGACCGGCACCAAATCCAGCGCCTTCAGAATCTGGCGATAAGACGGATAGCACGGCGCGCCAAGGCCGACCCGCTCGCCAGTGTCAAACAGCGCCGAAAACGCCAGCAAGAACGCACCCGATGCGCCAGCGGTTATCACCACGCGCTCCGCGTCCAAGTCCAGCCCGTACCAATCGCGGTAATGGCGCGCGATCCGCGCACGCAGTTCCGGCAACCCCAGCCCAACCGTGTAGCCCAATGGATCGCGCGACATATCTGCTGACAACCGCTGCACCGCGTCTTGCGGCGCCCCCGTCCCCGGTTGGCCCACTTCCATGTGGATTATATGACGCCCAGCGGTTTCAGCCGCCCGCGCCGCCTCCATCACGTCCATCACGATAAAGGGATCGACGTCGCCCCGTCTTGAGTTCCGCATCTGCTGTGCCTTACGTTGGTTTGAACCCTGTCTGCCCTGTCCTACCGGAGCCCGTCAATGCGACTTTCAGTGCTGTCCATCTTTCTAAGCGCCGCGATCACACTTGCCAGTGTCGCGGCACCCGCCCATGCGGTGAACCTGATCCGCGATGCTGACATCGAACACAGCCTTGATCAATTGGCCGCCCCGATCCTGCGCGCGGCGGGGCTGAACCCGAACAACGTGCGCATTCTGGTCGTCAATGATAGCGGGATGAACGCCTTTGTCATTAATGGCCGCGCGATCTTTATTCATTCCGGCCTGTTGCAGCGGGTCGACAGTGCGGGGCAGTTGCAATCCATCATCGCGCACGAGGCCGCGCACATTGCCAACGGCCACATCTCACGCCGCCTTACCAATCTGCGCGGCGCCAACTCGGCTGCGGGTTTCGGCATTGCGCTGGCATTGGCAGTCGCTATCGCCTCTGACAGTGGTGCCGCAGCCGGTGGCGTTGCCGCGGGGGCCGCTGGCGCTGCACAGCGTCAGTTTTTCGCCCATACCCGCGCAGAAGAATCCGCCGCGGATCAATCCAGCGTCCGCTTTATGCTGCGCGCAGGCGTAGACCCCGCAAGCGCCGCCGAAGTGCTAGAATTGTTTCGCGGCCAAGAATCCCTGTCAGTGTCGCGCCAAGATCCCTACGCGCGCACCCATCCGCTGACTTCGGATCGCATTCGGGCTTTGCGCGGCCTGATTGCCGCCAATCCCGGCAATGCCGCGCCCAATCCGACCGCCGATTTCTGGTTCGCCCGCGCCCAAGGCAAACTGAGCGCATTCACCCAAAATCCCGGCTGGACCCTGCGTCGCGTGCAAAATGATGACTCCCCCATTGGCCTCATGCGCGCTGCGGTCGCCTATCACCGCCAAGCGGACGCAAATCGTGCCATCCAAACGATGCAATCCCTGTTGGCGCAATATCCCAACGATGCCTACTGGTATGAACTGTTCGGTCAAATCCTGCTCGAAAGCCGACAAGCGGGCCCCGCTGTGCAGGCCTACCAGAACGCCGTCGCTCTCAATGGGGATGAACCGCTGATCTTGGCGGGATATGGCCGCGCGTTGCTGGCGCTGGATACGGCTGACAGCAACGCACGTGCGGTCACGACACTGGAACGCGCCCGCGCATTGGACGGGCAGTCATCATCCACCCTGCGCGATCTTGGGCAAGCCTATGCGCGCACCAATCAACCGGGCCTTGCGTCGCTGGCCACCGCCGAACGGTACGCGCTTCAGGGTCGAATGGATGACGCAGTTGTGCATGCCACCCGCGCATCTGATCGACTGGCGCGCGGCTCTGCCCCTTGGCAGCGTGCGCAAGACGTGCTTTCTGCTGTTGAGTAATTTAACCGGAGTTTCCTATGCGCCTGACATCCACCATCGCCGCCCTTTTGCTGACCACAACGTCCGTGTTCGCCCAAGACGTCACATCTGACGACGCAATGACGGACGCGCAGCGCGACACATTCCGCGCCGAAGTCCGCGCCTATTTGATGGAAAACCCCGAAGTGTTGATGGAAGCCATCGCTGTGCTTGAAAACCGTCAGGAACAGGCCGAAGCGACGCGTGATGAAACGCTCGCGCAGGTCAATATGAACGCGCTCATTGATGACGGGTTCTCATTTGTTGGCGGCAATCCGGACGGCGACATAACAATTGTTGAATTTATCGACTACCGCTGCGGTTTCTGTCGCCGCGCCCACCCCGAAGTGGCTGAATTGGTCACAAGCGATGGCAATATCCGCATCATCACCAAAGAATTCCCCATCTTGGGTGAACAATCCGTGCTGGCCTCACAATTCGCCGTCGCCACCAAGACCGTCGCGGGGGATGAAGCCTACAAACTCGTCTCGGACGCGCTGATCGCATTGCAATCGGACGTGACACCGACCAGCCTGTCGTCCTTGGCGTCTGCCTTCGATCTGGACGGCGACGCGATCTTTGCCGAAATGAACAGTGACGCCACCAAAGCGGTGCTGGCCAACAACCGCGCCCTTGGGGACCGGATGCAGATCACCGGCACCCCGACATTCGTGTTTGGCGACCAGATGGTGCGCGGCTACATCAACCTCGCGCAGATGCGCCAGATCGTCGAACAGGAACGCGACGACGGGTAAGGATCGCCCCTGCACCACGACCTGAACGCGACTCCTTGCGTCTAAAGCATGCTTTGTGTGACGAGGACGGGGCATCGCGCCAAGAGTAGGTGAACCGTGGGCGAGCGGCGACGCCTCAACGGTTGATCTGTGGCGCAGCCGTATAGACAAGGTTTGCGAGGCAAATTCGTCTGTCTATTCTGCCGCTTCAGCCACAGCATCGATTTTCGCTTGGGCATCCAATTCCGCCGCCTTGGCTTCAACCTGCTCGACGATATGTTCGACCATTTGGTCATTGCTCAGCTTGTGGGATTGCTTGCCCGCCAGATATACCATGCCTGCGCCATTGCCGCCGCCAGTGAACCCGACATCGGTCATCAGCGCCTCACCGGGGCCGTTCACGACGCAGCCGATAATGCTTAACGACATGGGCGTTTTGATATGTTCGAGCCGCTTTTCCAACTTTTCGACGGTTTTGATCACATCAAACCCCTGACGCGCGCAGCTGGGGCACGAAATGATGTTCACTCCGCGATGGCGTAATCCAAGGGATTTGAGGATCTCATACCCGACCTTAACTTCTTCAACCGGATCAGCCGACAGCGACACACGGATCGTGTCGCCGATCCCCGCCCACAACAGACTGCCCATGCCGATGGACGATTTGATGGTGCCTGACATCAGCCCGCCAGCTTCGGTGATCCCAAGATGGATCGGAGCATCCGTGGCCTCGGCCAGTTGCTGATAGGCGGCGGCGGCCATGAACACGTCGGACGCCTTGCAACTGATCTTGAATTCGTGAAAATCGTTATCCTGCAGCAGCTTGATATGGTCCAACCCGGATTCGACCATCGCGTCAGGGCAAGGTTCGCCATATTTATCAAGCAGATGCTTTTCCAGCGATCCGGCATTCACCCCGATGCGCATGGAACAATTGTTGTCTTTCGCGGCTTTGATCACCTCGCGCACCCGCGCCTCGGACCCAATATTGCCGGGGTTGATGCGCAAACACGCAGCCCCCGCCTCCGCCGCCTCAATGCCGCGTTTGTAATGAAAATGAATGTCGGCCACGATCGGCACGGGGCTTTGCGCGCAAATCTCTTTCAACGCTTTGGAACTGGCTTCGTCCGGAACAGAGACCCGCACAATATCAACACCCGCATCAACGCAGCGCTGGATTTGCGCCAGCGTGCCCGCCACATCCGGCGTCAACGTGTTGGTCATCGTTTGAACCGTGATTGGCGCATCACCCCCCACAGGCACATTGCCCACCATGATTTGGCGGCTTTTGCGGCGGTAAATATTACGCCAAGGACGGATATGGTTCAGCGACATCACGGGTCTACCTGTCAGGAAACGTTACACAGAACCTAACGGTCGCACGGCACGCAAACAACGGGCTGCGACAGTTTATCTAGGGGGATTATTGGTCGGGATCTTGTGTCGGTGTCAGAACCTGCATTTCGGCCACGCGCACGACGTCGGCCAGATCACTGTCCGCCGTCAGATCGGCGACCGCATAGCTGGTCGTCAAGTTGTCCACAGACAGCGCCAGATTAGACGTCACCTGCCCGTTTGGACCAACCGGACCATAATGCACCCCGTTCACCGCGAAATACACAGCACCGGATTCACCAATGCGCAATGTTGCAGGCTCAGTCGTTTGGGGCACATCAAACGTGTCACCAGCGGCCATCGTCGCCTCATAGATGACAGTCCCGTCAGCCGAGCGCACCCGAACCC
This sequence comes from Octadecabacter sp., assembly GCA_017886375.1. Classification (GTDB taxonomy): domain Bacteria; phylum Pseudomonadota; class Alphaproteobacteria; order Rhodobacterales; family Rhodobacteraceae; genus Octadecabacter. The sequence continues at coordinate 6,710 of JAGGNB010000173.1, read as the reverse complement.
AAGCATCCCGCACAGCCACAAGCTGCACACCCGGAAGCTGGCTTTCTGTAACTTGGATGTTTGGCGCTACACCGGCCAGCGTCGTTTCAACGACGGGGCCCAAAAGGCCCGGGCGTTCACCGGCTGTCGGTGCAAACATGCCGTTGCCCAGCGGTGTAAGGGACGCAATCGGACCATCACGTGGCACAAGAACGGGCGCGTCCAGCGCTTGTGGCCGATAGAGGCGGTTCAGACTTTCGGTCGACGGCGCGTCAAATCCGGCAATGACATTCACGCCGGCATCGGCCGTAGGCAAGCCACCACCCGCCAGCGGGTCAATGTTTGCCACAACCGTCGGCGTATTCTCAATCGGCGCCATTTGCACTTTTTGAACTTCTTGCAGCACCGTGTAGCCACCGTAGCCCAAGCCACCAATCAACGCGATCAGCACCACAAAAGACCCAACAGCGCGCGGTTCAACGGCCGCAAACATCGCGTCACTTGCAGGAATAAACGGCGTCGCTGGCATGGCGAAAATATCTTTGTCGAATGGCGCATGACGTGCGGCCTTGGCACCGGACGCCTGTTTGGACATTCCGTGGGCGGTGACAAATCCGCTTTCGGTACAGAACGTGTCATAGGCCCAATCGGGATCCATGCTCAGGTAGCGCGCATACGAGCGAACGTAGCCAGCAATAAATCCAGGTGTGTCGAATGCTGTGGGGTCGGCATTTTCAATCGCTGCAATATAGGCGGCTTTGATTTTCAACTCACGCTGCACATCCAAAAGGCTTTTACCCATGGTCGCACGTTCGCCGCGCATCAAATCACCCAGACGCAGTTCGAACGCGTCAAAGCCGGCCGCTTCGACGACCTTGTCTTCTTTCCCGCGTCTGAACCCTTTTCGGATCATCCGGTACCCTTGCCTGTCTGCCCCATCGAGACGATTTGATTCGTCTCGTCGCCATTCCTTATAGATAAGTTATCACAAGAAAAAGGCATTTGCATATCTAACAGTCGTTAGCCCGCAAGCTCGGCGCGATTCAGCGCACAGTGAGACCACAGTGAATCCAGTGCTTTTACCAGCGCGTCCATTTCCTTTGGTCCATGAACTGGCGATGGTGTGAACCGCAGCCGTTCGGTGCCCCGTGGCACAGTCGGGAAGTTAATCGGCTGCACGTACATGCCATGTTCCTGCAGCAACATATTGGACAGTTTTTGCGTGTGGACCGGATCGCCAACAATCAGCGGCACAATATGACTGCCATGATCAATAATCGGCAATCCAAGACCGCGCAGGCGGGTTTTCAGGATTTTCGCCTGTGTTTGCTGCTCATCGCGCAGGTTCTGGTTGGTTTTCAGATGCGCAACAGACGCAGCCGCCCCCGCCGCAACCGCAGGGGGAATCGATGTCGTAAAAATAAACCCAGGCGCGTAAGACCGTACCGCGTCACACATTTTCGCGCTTGCCGCGATGTAGCCGCCCATGACGCCAAACGCCTTGGCCAATGTGCCGTTGATGATATCGACTCGGTGCGCCAACCCATCGCGTTCGGCAATGCCGCCACCGCGCGGGCCGTACATGCCAACGGCGTGGACTTCGTCAATATAGGTTAGCGCGCCAAATTCGTCGGCCAGATCACAAATCGCTTTGATCGGCGCAAAATCGCCATCCATGGAATACACTGATTCGAATGCGATCAGTTTCGGCGCGTCAGGATCATCAGCGGCCATAATGCGGCGCAGATCATCCAGATCGTTGTGCTTGAAAATACGCTTTTCGCCGCCATTGCGCCGGATACCTTCGATCATCGACGCGTGGTTCAGCGCGTCCGAATAGATAATCAGACCAGGAAACAGGCGCGGCAACGTCGACAGTGTCGCGTCATTGGCGATGTAGGCGGACGTAAACAGCAGCGCTTCTTCTTTGCCGTGCAGGTCCGACAATTCAGCCTCAAGGCGCTTGTGATACACCGTGGTGCCCGAAATATTGCGCGTCCCGCCTGAACCGGCGCCCGTTGCATCAAGTGCGGCGTGCATCGCGTCAAGCACCACTGGATGCTGACCCATGCCGAGATAGTCGTTGCCACACCACACGGTGATGTCCTTTTCCTCGCCTTCCGGCGTGGTCCAGATCGCATGCGGATACTGACCCTTTTTGCGTTCTATGTCGATAAACGTGCGGTAGCGGCCTTCATCATGAAGTCGGGCCAATGCCACGTCGAGTTTTGCGTCAAAGTTCAATGTCTTCGTTCCCTTGTCGTGCAGCCTTGGGCAGATCCCGAGGTCAAGGTTTGGACCTTGATATATCCCCACCCTATGTCAGGCAACACTTGGAACGTCGATATTACGCCCCTGTTACCGTTGGTCGCACATATAGCGACCTGTGCCGCCCGTCTCTTTGATCTGCATCAAGCAATCACACGCGCTTGACGCGGCGATCTACTGTGACACTCTCACGCCAAATCCAACCGCCGGAGTATCCCCATGTCGCACAATAGCAACCTTGATGCCGTTCTCGCCAAAATCGACGCTGACCTTGATGTCTCCCTTGATCGGTTGATGGGGCTGCTGCGACTGCAATCGGTGTCCACTGACCCTGCCTACAAGGACGGTATTAACAAAGCCGCCGACTGGCTGGTTGCCGATCTCGCGTCCCTTGGTGTGGATGCGTCCAAACGCGAAACCCCGCTGCACCCGATGGTCGTCGGGCATGTCGGCAACACCGGACCGCACTTGCTGTTTTATGGCCACTACGACGTGCAACCTGTTGATCCAATTGACTTATGGGATCACGATCCGTTTGCGCCGTTTATCGAAGACAGGGACGGCAAGAAAGTTATTCGTGGCCGCGGTACAGCCGACGACAAAGGCCAGTTGATGACGTTCGTGGAAGCCTGCCGCGCCTGGATCGCGGTAAACGGTGAACTGCCGTGCAAAATCAGCTTCCTGTTTGAAGGCGAAGAAGAAACCGGATCGCCCTCCCTCGTGCCGTTCATGCACGCGAATGCCGATGAATTGAAAGCCGACCTCGCGCTGATCTGCGACACCGGCATGGTCGCGCCGGGCGTGCCGTCAATCGCCAGCCAATTGCGTGGCATGCTAAAAGAGGAATTCACCCTGCACGGCCCCGCGATGGACCTTCATTCGGGGCACTACGGTGGCCCAGCAATCAACCCGCTTCGTGAAATCAGCCGCATCATCGCGTCGTTTCATGATGACCAAGGCCGCGTGACGATCGACGGGTTTTATGACGACGTCATTGAAATCGGCGACAACCTGTTGGCGCAATGGGAAACCTGCGGTTTTAATGAGGCGGACTATATGTCCGGCGCAGGGCTAACGACGCCCGCTGGCGAAAAAGGCTATTCCGTGCTCGAACAGCAATGGTCGCGGCCCACTTTGGAAATCAACGGACTGTGGGGCGGCTATCAAGGTGCGGGATCCAAAACCGTGATCCCCGCAGACGCCCATTGCAAAATCACCTGCCGTTTGGTGGGCGACATGGACCCTGACAAACTGCGTATCAGCCTGCGCAAACACGTCGAAGACCAGTTGCGCCCAGACACCACCGTCACATGGGACAACGACCTGGAAGGCGCGCCCGCGTCGGTGATGAACACCGACCGCCCCGAATTCGAACTGGCACGTCAGGCCCTTTCTGATGAATGGAACCGCGAGGCCGTGTTTGTTGGCATGGGCGGCTCCATCCCCATCGCGGGCCATTTCAAATCCGTTCTCGACATGGATGCCATGCTGATCGGCTTCGGGGCCGAAGACGACCGCATCCATTCCCCGAACGAAAAATATGACGTTGAGGCGTTTCACAAAGGCACGCGGTCGTGGGCCCGTGTGCTTGCGGCACTGACTTGAACACGCACGAGGTCGGTAGATGAAACGCCTTCTCAACCAAATCTGGATCGTGATTGGCACCTTCATTGCGGCCATCGCGGTGACTTGGGCCCTTTACATGCCAAACGGCGATGAACGCGGTGTCTGGCGGGCGCAATCCGGCGGCACGATCATCACGCTGACCCCCTTCACCGCCAAGATGTATTCAGAAACCAGCGTGGCCTGTCTGCATCAGCTGTCGTTCCCCGCCCATATGAAGCTTGTCGAACTGACCCAAGGCGCAACCGTGTCGGTGATTGACGCGCAATTGCACCTGAACGTCGACGGCTCACTTGACCCGATGATCCTTGATCGCATCGACGCCCTGCCCGACGCGTGCGGCCCCGCCGATCCCGATGCCACACCGCGCGCCGTGTTCGACTCCCTGTGGTCGGCCATGGATGAACATTACGCGTTCTTTGATCTGCACGGCGTCGATTGGGATGCGCGGCGCGCATTCGCGCCCGCAGTTGGCGACACGATGACGGACAGCGCTCTCCTCGCGCTGCTGTCAGACACTTTGCAGGGCCTTGATGACGGTCACGTCCAGATCGGCGCGCCCATCGGCTATGTCTCTCCTGCGCAGGGGCCAGACTGGCTGGTGGATCCTCTCAACCGCGATACCCTAACACAAATCGCACGCGACACCCTCGGCACGGACCTCACCACCGTTGACCAAACGGGCATTGAATACGCCATGCTGCCCGACGGGGTTGGCTATGTGTTGATCCGGCATATGGACATCGACACACCGTTTGGCACCACAAGCCAAACCGCCATGGCACTGGCGTTTGCACAGGTCACGGACGCCATGGCAGACGCCGATTCAATCATCATCGATCTGCGCTACAATCCCGGCGGATCAGATTCTGTGTCCTTTGGCGTCGCCAGCCATTTCGTAGCCACCCCGTTGGATGTGTTCACCAAAACCACCCGCGACGGGTCGGGCCAATCCGCGCCGTTCACAGCCACGCTGCAGCCGTTTGACGCAACACCCATGATGAAACCCGTGATCGTACTGACCAGCCAACTCACTGGGTCTGCCGCGGAAATCCTGACGATGGCGCTGCGCGACCTGCCACAAGTGACCACGATGGGCCAGACCACCTCTGGCGGGTTGTCCGACATTCTGGGGTTCAAACTGGCAAACGGTTGGGACCTTGGACTGTCACATCAGACCTACCGCACACTGGACGGCCAATCGTTTGAGGCCGTCGGCGTCCCGCCCGACATCGCCTTTGCGATCACCGCCGCGCCCCTGTTGTCAGGCGAAGACCCCCTGCTGCGGGCCGCCTTTGCACAGGCGCGATCCGCCAATTAGCGCATCCGGTCAGGCAACCCTTACGTCAGGTGGCCCAAGCGCCGCCTCCCGACCCAGCCTTACAATCACCAAACTAAAACGCTGTTAACGCCATGTTATCAGCGGTTCCGTACCGTATTGCGCAAGTCCAACCTTTGTATCTTAACCGTGTGCCACAACCCGCGAGTGCCTATCAATGCCAACAAACATCATTGTAAACGGATCATTTGACCAAAACCCTGGCGACGCCAACTTCGGGTGGTCCGGCACCGATCTGGAAACCACGTATTCGGAAAATACCTATCAAAGCAACGGATCCAACGACAGCGTTGCAGAAATGAACGGTGGCGCGAACCAGACCACCGTGATGCAACAAACGTTCAGCGTCGCTGCGGGCCAAACCACTGATCTTGAATTTGAAGCCGCCTTGCGGTCACAAAACACCGTCGCGGGTGAGGATGGGTTTACCGTTCAAATCACCGACGACGTCGGCGCGGTCATCTTTGAGACCACGATCCTGCCCACGACTGAGACCTTCCAGACATTCACCTTCCCCGTCACGTTTCCGTCGACAGGTGATTATACGCTCACGTTCACCGAAATCGGTCCAAACGATTCTTACGGCGCCCTGATCGATGACATCGCCATCATGGTGTGCCTGACGAAAGACACGCTAATCGATACCCCGAACGGGCCAACGATGGTGCAAGACCTGCGCGCAGGATCAATTGTTGATACGCTCAATGGGCCGCGCCCGCTGCGCTGGATTGGCTGCAAATCGCTGACGGCGGACGATCTGCATGAGAATGAAAAACTGCGTCCCGTGTTGATCCGTGCCGACGCACTTGGGCACAGCGTGCCTGCGCGTGACATGCGTGTGTCGCGCCAACACCGCATGATGGTGTCATCTGTCATCGCACAGCGCATGTTCGGTGTGCGTGACGTGCTGGTCAGTGCCATTCGCCTGACCGACCTGCCCGGCATTGACGTGGACACGACCGTGCGGCCGACCACTTATTTCCACCTGTTATTTGACGAACACGAAGTCATCAGTGCGGACGGTGCACAAACCGAAAGCCTGTTTGCAGGCCCCGCCGCGATGGCGGCATTGTCGCACGACGCGCGCCTTGAAATCCTGACGCTGTTTCCAGAACTGTCGCAGGGCATAACCCCCGCCCCCGCGGTCCACATTCCGGCGCGGCGCGAACAGATCGAATTGATCACGCGCCACAACCGCAACGGCCGCGCCCTCCAACAGGTTTAGGGCGCACGACGGCCTGCGTGCTTTTCAAGATTGGCCCCGCGCGGGTAGGCCGTTCCCCCGAACGCGAATTAACCGATTTGGCTATTTACTGATAAGGTTGCGCGCATGCAGCTTCAGCCAGCGTCACCATGCAAGACTTCATCTTCACAACGTGACCAAACTAAATTCTCATCGAAACGATCGCTCGACAAAATATCGTCGCCGTCGCCACCAAAGATCGTGTCAGTATCGCTGCCACCAGACAAAATATCGTTGTCCGGACTGCCAGAAATGAAA
>JAGGNB010000224.1 GCA_017886375.1 Octadecabacter sp. | reverse complement strand
TTGCCGACTGGGGTCTACGTAACCACCGTGTTTATGTCGAATAGACCTATTTAGGGTATCTCAGCCTTACAGGTTGGTCGAATACCGAGCGTGGTAAGCGCATACCAAATGTCCGGTATTGTGTGACGTAGCGCTCGCAGCGAAAGTCCAGTTTGCGCCCTTTGTGGCAGAATGAAACGCGCAACCCTGAAGTGTTTGGGTCCTTCCTAGGCGCTTTCTTCACAGGGGAAATGCGCACCCCGTTACGTGTGACAGACGGAAATTTCGTAAGGTTGTGATTTGGGTTCTTGTTGTTGTTATTGCGCAACCTGTCCTGTGCCATTCCGTACCTGCGTGCGGTGTGACCGAGCTATCGGTCGCAACGGCTTTGTTGCACAAATCAGGTTGAGGTGAGGTTTCCCCTTTCCGAGCACCATGTGCGTTAGTCGCTCCCGTTTCGAAGGCGTTGCCGAATGGAATTGATCCCTTGTGGGGTTTGCATAGGCCACGCGAATGCTGCATTCGGCTATCATTGGAGTTGGTTTCTACTTCTGTCACAACCGTTGAGGTGAAATATTGGACATAGTCGTTATCGGTGCAGGCCTGTCTGGGCTGACGGCAGCAGCAACACTTTGCGAGGCAGGCGCCAAGGTTCAAGTCCTCGAAGCCGGCACGCACATCGGAGGCAGAATTCGCGCGCTGCGTGATCCTGTCAGTCAGCACGCTCTTGCCGATCTCGGCCCGACCTGGGTTTGGCCAAAGTATCAACCCGTAGCCGCGCGATGGCTCGAAAAACTTGGTTTGTCGACTTTCGAACAATTTAACGAAGGCGATGCCGTGATCCTAGGATACGGTCCGGTTCCGGTTCGCCAACCTTTGCCTGGGCAGGATGGTATGGTTCGCATCGTCGGCGGTCCGACGGCCTTGATTGAAACCCTCGCCAACCGAATTGGCGATGCCAACATTCGGACATCGGTCTCGGTCACTGGAATTTCTGAAGTTGGAGAAAAACAAGTCGCCGTTCAGCTTGGCTCAGGTGAAGTCGTCATCGCGGACAAGGTGATTGTTGCAGTTCCGCTTCGGGTCGCCGCCGCGACCTTGAACCTTCCTTGGGCGCCGCCGAGCCTGATCGATGCAATGCTCATCACACCAACCTGGATGGCTACTCACGCCAAAGCCGTTGCCCTTTATGAGCGCCCTTTCTGGCGAGACGCCGGGCTGTCCGGCAGGATTTCAAGTCGCAGCGGGCCGCTAATCGAGGCGCACGACCATACTGGCGTCGACAACACTTCTGCAGCGATATTTGGTTTTATCAGTTGGCCGCCGGAACAACGGCGAAACGACCCTGAAGGCCTCAGACAGGCCATTTTGGATCAGCTTTCCGAATGTTTTGGAAAAGCAGCACTAAATCCCACAAAGCTTGTAGTTGAAGACTGGGCGGCGAACCCTCGTATCGTGACAGACTTGGACGTCTCCCACCCCGCCGCCCATCCAGACGTCGGCCCCGCCGTGCTCAGACAACCGCATCTCGATGGCCGAGTTCGGTTCGCTGTGTCAGAGGTGTCGGAATTGAGCCCTGGTCTAATTGAGGGCGCACTTGCGATTGGCGAGAGCGTAGCTGCGGAAGTGTTTGGAACGATAGCTTAGCGCCGAGTAGAACGGCGCGAACGTTGCCTAGGTTAACCGGCAGTGCCAAGGGTTGCGAGGGACATGGTGTATATATCCGGTGCAAAATCTATGGCGCGCGGTTGATCACGAGGGTGAAGCGCTGGAGTCCTTCGTCACAAAGCGACGGGATCGCAAAGCGGCATTGAAATTCCACAAGAAATCAATAAAGGACACGGCGGCCCTCATATATTGGTGACCGACAAGCTGCAATCCTACGGTGCGTCGATGGAGGAAATCGGCAATGCCGACAAGCGGGAAACTGGCCGCTGGCGGAACAGTCCGGCTGAGAATTCCCACCTTCCGTTTCGACGACGGGAGCGAGCCATGCAACGGTTCCGCAGCATGCGAAGTCTGCAGAAATTCGTCGCCGTTCATGCCTCCATCGACAACCATTTCAATCAAGAGCGCGCGCTCTACAGCAGAGGCAATTTCAAGCTTAACCGTGCCGCCGCTCTCGCTGAGTGGCGCCAACTTTGTTCAGCATAGGTTCCGGCGTTTGGCGGCCAACTGAAACTGGTTCGCATTCGTCTGACAGCACCGGCGGTCGTGTTCATCTTTATCCAAAATGAAGTGTCTTGATCTCTTGATAATCTTCTAGACCCATTGCGCCACCTTCACGCCCGTTGCCGGATTGTTTGTAGCCACCAAAGGGCGACCCATAGTTAAAGCCACCACCGTTGATATGCACTGCACCTGCCTTCAGCTGGCCTGCGACACGTTCAGCGCGGTCTGGATCGCCAGTCTGAAGATACGCGGCAAGCCCGTAGGGCGTGTCGTTGGCAATTGCGATCGCGTCCGCCTCGTCCTCGAATGGGATGATGACAAGAACGGGGCCAAAGATTTCCTGCTGTGCAATCGCCATATCGTTACGTACGTCAGCGAAAATGGTCGGCTTAACGAACCAGCCCGCATCAACGCCATCAGGCTTGCCAAGGCCCCCGGCAAGCACCGTGGCACCTTCGTCGATACCCTTGGCGATCATCGCCTGAACGCGGTCGAACTGGATGCGGTCAAAGAGCGGGCCGATGTGTTCCCCTTCAAGGGTTGGATCCCCAACAGTCTGGCTGATCGCGGCGGCCTTGGCGATGTCGAGAACCTGTGCGTAACAACTTTTTTCAACCAACATGCGCGTTGGCGCGTCGCAGGACTGGCCCGTATTATACATGCATTCAAGAACGGATTCCGTCACGCGTTCCTCAAGGTCACAATCCGCAAAGACAAGGTTCGGGGATTTACCGCCTAGTTCCAGCGTGACGCGTTTGACCGTATCGGCCGCATCCTTGGTGACGGCTGTGCCTGCGCGTGTTGATCCGGTGAACGACATCATCTGGATGTCGGGGTGTCGCGACATCGCCGCGCCAACAGTCGGACCATCGCCGTGAACGAGGTTGAAAACACCCGCAGGAAAGCCCGCAGCATGGATAATCTCAGCATAAATCGCAGCTGAGAGAGGCGTGTGTTCTGACGGTTTAAGCACGCATGTACATCCGCTGGCCAGCGCCGGAAGAACCTTGAGAGCGATCTGGTTCATCGGCCAGTTCCACGGCGTGATAAGACCGCAAACGCCAATAGGTTCACGCAACAACACATCACCGTTGGCGTGCTCTTCGCGTTCTGGCTGCGCCTCAAGCGCGTCAATGAACCCCTGCAGATGCCCGACTGCTGCGTCTGTTTGCGCGTCTCGGGCCATCGAAATGGGGGCGCCCATCTCGGACGAAATTGCCTGAGCAAGATCCTCGAACCGGTTCTGGGTTTCGGCCAACAGACGCCGCAAAAGATCAAGGCGTTCAGCCTTTGTGGTGCGCGAATAGGTCTTGAGTGCCGCATTTGCCGCCGCCACGGCGCGATCCACGTCCGCGTCGTTCCCCAAGACAATCGTCGCGATCTGCTTTTCAGTCGCAGGATTAAGGACCGCCATGGTCTTATCACTCAGCGGAGTGACCCATTCGCCGTTCACGTAGTGTTTTGTCATGTCCATGGTCTTTGATCCTTTTCGGTTTAACGTTTGTTTCGTCGTATCATGTTTGTAGGTCTATATTTGTGCAGCAATCTGAAGCCCCTCCAGGACGGCTTCTTCGACGCTGCGCGGGCTGAGACAATCACCAATTAGGTGAAGGTCTTTGATGTGACCTGACAGTTCATCCGCAAGGGCGGTTTCAGGGTCGTGCCCCAATGCCGTGACGACAGTGTCGACGCCGTCCATTATAACGGCCTCTTGGCTTAACGTGTGTTGAAAATAGGCGCTGTCGGCATCCGCGCCGAACAATCGCATGTAGGGAATGATGTCCACGCCCAGCTTGTGCAATGTCCCAAGCCACACGTCGCGCGCATATTGCGGGATTGCTTGGCCCGCGGTGATCGCGTTGACTGCCAGCCGAACATGGCAGCCATCCCGCGCCAGTCTTTCCGCAAGGCCGAGCCCGATCCAGTCACCACGCCAATCTGCGATGACCACATTGCTCCCGACGTTTGCGCGACCTTGCAGCACATCCCAGGCCTGAACGATATGACCACTTCCATCCCCCTCCAGTGCAGCTGTGCGGGGTTTTGCGCCTACAGCAAGAATGACAGCATCGGGTTGATGTTGCTCAATCGTTGAACGGGTGGCGCGTGTGTTCAGACGGATATCGACGCCAGCGTGAGTGGCCTCGCGCGCTAGATTGTCAGTGACGCCGCCAAACTCGGCCCGCCCGGGCAGCATTTGCGCCAGCCGCACCTGACCGCCCAAGGTGCTTTGGGCTTCAAGCAACGTGACATGGTGGCCGCGCGATGCTGCGATGGCCGCAGCCTTAAGCCCGCCGGGCCCACCCCCAACCACAAGGACATTTTTTGGCGATGTCGCAGGCTTAAGCGTGCCAAATTCCAGCTCACGACCGGTCTCTGGGTGCTGGATGCACGAAATCGGATAGCCATTCAGCATATGCCCGATACAGGCCTGATTGCAGGCGACACAGGCGCGAATGTCATCCAGATGCCCGGCCTTTGCTTTGTTAGGCATTAACGGGTCTGCGATCAGTGCGCGGGTCATACCGCACATGTCAGCTTGACCGGACGCCACGATTTGTTCGCCGATCTGTGGCTGGTTAATCCGTCCGGCAACAAAGACTGGAACATCGACTTTGGCCTTTATCGCAGCGGCCAGTGGTGCGGTATATGCGGTCTCAAAGGCCATGGGGGGCACGATATGGGTTGATCCAGCAAGCCCCGCAGATGTGCCTGCTGTGACGTTCAGATAATCCACCAATCCTTGATCTGCGAGCGACGTGGCGACAGTGATCATCTCATCCGGTTCAAGTCCGTCATGGTCTTTTTCATCTATGGACAGGCGCACACCCACAATCATATCACGACCGGCGCCGGACCTTGCAGCCCGTAGGATGTCACACAGAAATCGCATTCTATTTTCGCGGCTGCCGCCATATGTATCGGTGCGCAGATTGACTTTCGGATTCAGGAACTGGGCGGCGAGAACGCCGTGCGAGGCGACGATTTCAACTCCGTCAAGACCGGCCTTTTTCAGACGGGATGTAGCGTTACTGTAGCTTGCAACAATGTCGGTAATGTCTTGTGTCGTCATCGCACGGGGCATGACGTGAAACCGTTCATTCGGAACTGCTGACGGGGCCAGCGCAACGGCTTGTGTGCCGTCCATGGCGGTCGTCATTTCACGGCCCGGATGGGTCAATTGCGCAAAGACTTTGGCGCCATGCTGCTGGCAGTCGCGCGCGATACGGGCATATCCGGGGATGCAGGCGTCGTCATAGGCGCGGATTGCGGGGCGTCCGGACATGCCCGACACATGTGCGCGGGCGGCCTCAATAATGATCAACCCCGCACCACCTTTTGCGCGCGCTGCATGGTATGCGGCCATGCGTTTGGTTGGCAGGTTGTCTTTTAGCATCACCGTCATGTGCCCTGTCGAAAAGATGCGATTCTTTAGGGTGTGTCCGCGTATCGCGAGGGGTGAGAAAAGATGCTTCATGCGGTGCCGGTGCGCAGGTAGTTTATCAGCGGAGCATCGCTGTCTGGGTCGCCCTTCGCCTCAGCCTCAAGAAATGCGATCGCGGCGATTTCATGGGCTGTCAGCATTTTGAGTTGGGGGAGGTCTTGCGGTGGGGCCAAATCCTCAATTGCGAGAAATTCAGGCATATAGTCCGGAAATGTGCGCCGCATTTCAAAAATGAGCGCCGGCCAGTCAGCCATCACATTCTGCGCTTGCTTATGCCCAGAAGCCTGTAAAACGGCGGCGTCGCGCGCGATCAGGTGATATTTGGCCAACAGCGGCGCGACGGCAGCTGCTGCATACCGTTCGACCTGCGCCATAAGGTGCATTTTGCGCCTTTGTTCCGCATGGCTAAACCTCTCTGCCAATGCATCGAAATAGGCGGACCCTTCGATTTCTTCCTCATAGAAGCGCTGAAGCATCTCAAGGTAACCCTCAATCTGGGTTTCAGGCGCAGTTGTTGTCATTAGGTGCGCCCCATCAAGTATGACCCTTCAGGCGTTTCACCAACGTCGACGCGGTCATGGCGTAGTGGTTCATCAGGATCGATTGGTGCATCAAGTTCGCGGGCGTAGCGGTGGCCTGCATAGACCGCAGCGGCGATGATAGCAGGGGCGTCGCAATCTCCGATGCGAGACAGCGTAAATGGTAGTTTTGCGCGATCGCCACCTGCGCCTGTTATGAGGTCATTGTAGAGCGTATCATTCGTCTTGCGTTGGGTTACCATCACCACCGTCCGCACCTTTAAGTCAGTGACCGTGCCGCCATATTCACACGCCAGTCGGGCCGTTTTCCCGTCAAATTCTGTCAGAGATTTTGACAGTTCAATCTTGATCCCCAGCTTCATTAAATGGCTGCGGACACGCCAGCGTTCAGAGGTATTTTCCGCCCACTGCGAGACCACGTCGGCTGGGGTGGCATAGGTGATATCCAGTCCCGCGGCGCGGAGTTTTTCTGCGATGACACCACCAAGGTAATAGCCGTCTTCATCATAGACCAGCGTAGGGCCATCGGGCATTCTGCCATCCATAATGTCGTCTGGTGTTAGGACATGCGCATCAGCGCCGTCCGGCGTGACCGACACATAGCGGTTCCCATCAAAGCGTTCCTTGCGCCAGTGCGCGCCGGTTGCAATGACGACGTGATCGGCCTCAACTGCATGGACATCCTGCGCGGACATCTGGCTTTCGCGGAACACCTCGACATTCGGCATCTCCAACATTTGCTGTTCGCGGTAATCTTTAACGCGGATGTATTCACTGAGGCCTGGCAGGGTTGCTTCGCGCCGCACGCGGCCACCCAATTCACGGGTGGCTTCTGCCAACATCACATCGTAGCCGCGCTGTCCCAAAGCACGCGCGGCTTCCATACCTGCGGGACCGGCGCCAACCACAAGCACGCGGGTGTCGCTTCCTTTGGGATCAATCTTTTCGGGATGCCAGCCCTTGCGCCATTCTTCACCCATCGTGGGGTTTTGGGTGCAACGGATCGGCACGCCCAAGCTGTCACCGGAATAGCAAACGTTACAGCCGATACATTCACGGATTGCGCCAAGATCACCTGCTTCTATCTTGGCCGGCAAAAACGGATCGGCGATAGATGGACGCGCGGCACCGATCAGGTCTGTCACACCGCGCTTAAGCTGGCTGACCATCGTATCGGGCGATGTGAAACGCCCGACAGTCACGACGGGTTTGTCGGTGACGGATTTCACGAAGTCCATGTAGGGTTCCAACGCGCCTTCTTTGGTGAACCGCGAGACACCCATTTCAACGCCGTAGTCAGCAATGTTGATGTCCCATAAGTCGGGTAGGGGGGCCAACATTTCAAACATATCACGCCGCTCACCCGTGATTGGAATACCGTCCTCGCCGACTTGTTCATCAGCAGCAAAGCGCACGGCAACGGCGCATTTATCGCCGACGGCATCTTTGGTTTCTTCAATCAATTCACGCACCAGACGCACGCGATTTTCCATAACACCGCCGTATTCGTCGCCGCGTGTATTGCGCGCTGGATCAAGGAAATTGGCAAGCAGATAGCCGTGCGTCGCATAAACATAGACCACATCAAAACCCGCATCGCGTGCGCGGATTGCGGCCTTGCGGTGCCAGCGCCGAAGGTTGCGAATATCAGTTTTATCCATTGCGCGCGTCTGAAACGGGTGGCCGACGCTGTTCGGCATGCTGTCAAGATCAAGCGCGACTTCGCGCGTCATCATGTTGGCGCTGCGCGCGCCGCCATACCAAAGTTCCGCCCCCGCAAGGGCGCCGTGGGCGTGGATTTTATCTGTCATCAAGCGATGCGCCCGAATGTCGCTGTCATTCCATAAAGACGCCGAGACATGCCGCAAGTCGTCAGATGACGGGTGAATTGAGTTGTATTCGGTGCAGATAACGCCCCAGCCGCCTTCAGCCTTTACCTCGCGCATACTGGCCAGCATGCGGGGGCGGATGTAGCCCATTCCTGTGCAATGGGGCACTTGGAAAAAGCGGTTTTTGGTTGTCACCGGACCAATCTTAAGCGGTGTGAACAAGATATCGTAGCGGGGATCGCGGGTCATAGCGGTCTTTCACTGTCAATGACGGGGGCAAGTGCTGGAAGTTCGCGACGGAACGGCACGTTGCCCATTTCGGGTTCCCCAAGTTCACGGGCAAAGCGGTGGCCGCTGTATACGGCAGCCGCGATGGTACCGGGGCCAAGACAATCGCCGATCCGCGCGAGGTTTGGCAGGTTCGCTTTGGAAAGAGCTTGATAAAGGGCGTCAACAGGGCTGCGCATTGTAACCAAAACGGTACTTTCAACTTCAAGCACTGTTGTGGCGTATGTGTAACCACAGGCGACAGTTGCGGTGCCGGGCGCGACCGCTATCAGGTTATGGGACAGCATCACCTTAACACCAATCCCCATCAGTCGTGCCTGAATACGGTGCTGTTCGAGGGTGTTATGTGCCCACTCTGAGACACGGGCGGACGGCGTAACAAGGGTGACGTCAAAACCGTCTTTGCTCAAAAGTTCGGCGATCAGGCCGCCCATGTAGTAATGGTCGTCATCAAAGACTGTCACAGGGCCAGCAGGGCGTCGCCCCGCCATGATGTCATCCGGGGTCAGTATATTGGACCCGTCTTCGATGTTGATTGCGCGCGGGTTTTCGCGGCCTATGCCATCACGGGTCCAACGCGCACCGGTCGAAATAACAACATGATCGGCGCCGAATTCTTGCACGCTTTGTTCGGTCATGTCACTGCTAGCGAACGTGTCCACATTCGCCATCTGGCTGATCTGCCACGTGCGGTAGTCCACCACGCGGCCCCACTCGGCCAGCCCCGGCAGGAGGCGTTCGCTGCGTAACCTCCCCCCAAGGTCTTGCGCGCGATCCGCGAGGGTTACGTCGTAGCCGCGCTGCCCAAGCGCGCGTGCGGCTTCCAGTCCGGCGGGGCCAGCGCCCACGATCAGCACGGATTCTGGCGCATGGGCTTTTGCGATTTTTTCGGGGTGCCAGCCCTTACGCCATTCCTCGCCCATGGTTGGGTTTTGGGTACAGCGAATGGGCACGAACGTATTGTCGCCTGAAACGCAGATATTGCAGCCGATGCATTCACGAATGTCTTCAACGCGGCCATCTTCGATTTTCTTTGGTAAAAACGGGTCAGCGATTGAGGGGCGAGCAGCGCCGATAAAATCAAGGACACCATTCTTGATAAGCGACACCATCGCGTCTGGAGACGTGTAACGCCCTACGCCAACCACGGGTTTGCTTGTTACGCTTTTAACCCAGCGGATATAGTCTTCCTGATACCCTGACGCTTTGAACCGCGACGTCGCGCTGTCATTCTCCCAGCCACTGATGTTGACGTCCCACAGGTCAGGAAGCTCGGCGAGCATTTCGACAAGGTCGCGTCCTTCTCCGTCGCTGGTTATGCCATCCGGTCCCTTTAGTTCATCGACTGAAAACCGCAGCGCAATCGCGCAGGTGTCGCCCACCGCGTCGCGCGTGTCTTCAAGAACCTCGCGCAGAAGGCGCGCGCGATTTTCAAGGCTGCCGCCGTAGGCATCCGAGCGCCGATTGCGGTAGGGTGACAAGAAATGCGATATCGTGGACAGTTGATGACCCGCATAAACGTAGATTATATCAAAGCCCGCGTCGCGGGCGCGTACCGCGGCCTCGCGGTGCCAGCGACGTAGATCGTGAATGTCCGACAGGTCCATGGCACGGGCTTGGACAGGATCGGGCATGGCGACAGGAATATGGGAAGGCGCCAGCGGCACGTCACGGCTGTAGCGGTTAGCGGCCATGACGCCGGCGTGGTTTAATTCGCACGCTGCAAGGGCGCCATGCGCATGGACCGCGTCACACATTCGCGCAAAAACGGGGATGTCGCGGTCGTCCCACAGCCTGCCACCCATCCACGGGGAATGATCGCCCGAGGGATGAATTTCGACCTCTTCTGTGGTGACAACGGCCCAACCACCTTCGGCCTTTACGCGACGCATTTCCGCCATAGAGGACGGATAGCTGCGGCCCATCCCATTGCAATGCGGCACCTGATAAAAGCGGTTTTTGGCAGTGACCGGACCGATTTTTACCGGCTCGAACAGCACGTCATATCGGGGATCGCGTGCCACCCTCAATCATCCGCCAATAGGGGGAGTTCGCGGCGAAATGGCACGCCGATCACGGCCGGTTCACCCAGTTCGCGCGCATATCGGTGCCCGCCATAAACGGCCGCGGCAATCGTGCCCGGTGCATAACAATCACCAATGCGGGTCAGGGATGTCGCGCGTCCCTGAAGGGCAGAAAACAGGTCTTCGCGCGGGTTGCGCATCGCGACAGGTATCAAGGTCGCGCAGGGGATCTGGTGAACGGCATCGGTGTAAATACAGGTGAGATCCACATGATCGGAAGAAATTCTGGTCAACGTATGCAGTGGGGTAATTTTCACCCCCAATTTCATCAATCGCGTCTGAATGCGGGACTGCTCCATTGTGTTGTGCGTCCAGTGCGAAACATCGGGCGTGGGGGTCACATAGGTGACGTCATGACCTTCGCGGCGCAGCTTTTCCGCAATCAGGCCCGCCATATAATAGTAATCATCGTCAAAAATGACGACCGGTCCGGTTGGTTTTTCGCCTGCGCAAATGGCATCCACACCCATCACGGTGCCTGCATCATGGCCCAGGATCGCGCGTCGGTTACTGCGCCCGATTCCGGTAGTGTCCCACTCCGACCCCGTCGACAGGACAATATGATTGGCCTCGAATTCCAGAACCTGATCAGCCGTCAGTGGACTATTGAGATAGACCGCGACGTTGGCCATTTGACTGATCTGGTATTCGCGATAATCCGCGACACGCCGCCATTGGGATAGGCCTGGTAATTGGCTTTCAGTGTGGACGCGACCGCCGATGGTGTCCGTCGCTTCCGCCAGCGTAACATCATACCCGCGCTGCCCAAGTGCGCGCGCTGCTTCAAGCCCTGCTGGCCCTGCGCCCACAATCAACACGGTTTCATCCGCAGTTTTCGGCGCAATTCGTTCAGGATGCCAACCTTTGCGCCATTCTTCGCCCATCGTTGGGTTCTGGGTGCATCGCATAGGGTGAGACAGAAAATCAGCGGACACGCAGATGTTGCAGCCGATACATTCACGGATGTCTTCGACCCGGCCTTCTTCAATCTTTTTGGGCAGGAACGGGTCCGCGATGGATGGGCGGGCTGCACCGATCAAATCAAGAACACCCTTATTGACCAGCGATACCATCGTGTCAGGGGACGTGAAACGACCGACACCAACCACTGGTTTCGTCGTGATCTGCTTTACGAAACGGATGTAGTCCGTTTGATACCCCTCGTCCGAGAACCGAGAGGTTGCGCTGTCATTTTCCCAACCACTGACGTTCACGTCCCAAAGGTCGGGGAGCTCGGCCAGCATTTCGATAATCTCGCGACCCTCACCATCGCTTGAGATGCCGTCCTTGCCGAGCATTTCGTCGACAGCCAGCCGCACCGCGATTGCGCAGGTGTCGCCGATTGCATCTTTGGTGTCCTCGATAACCTCGCGCAGCAGGCGCACGCGGTTTTTCAGGCTGCCACCGTATTCATCCGTCCGATCATTCCGGTCAGCTTGTAGAAAATGCATCAATGTCGTCATGTCATGTCCCGCGTAGACGTAGACAATATCAAAGCCCGCTGTTTTAGCGCGAATGGCCGCATCGACGTGCATTTTTCGAAAGGCTTTGATGTCGGCCTTGTCCATGCGTCGCGCTTGCACAGGTTCATAAAGATCAATGGGACGCGCCGCAGGGCCCATGGGAATTTCGCGGCTGTAGTTGTTCGCTGCACCCGCGCCAAGGTGCGCAGGCTCGATGCCGGCCAACCCGCCGTGCGCGTGAATTTTGTCGACCATTTTGGCGAGAACAGGGATGTCGCTGTCATCCCAAAGACGGCTTTCGATCGCGCCGCTTAACTCTGAAGTATGTGAAATTTCGCACTCTTCTGTGTTGACGACACCCCAACCCCCTTCGGCTTTTACGCCACGCATTTCGGCCATAGAGGACGGGTACTGATGCCCCATGCCATTGCAATGTGGCACCTGATAAAATCGATTTGGGGCGGTGACGGGGCCGATTTTGACCGGTTCGAAAAGGACATCAAAACGTGGATCGCGGGTCATTCTGTTCCTCCTCAGGGCTTCAAATTACATAGTAAAATGATCTTTAAGTCGAATTTAAAATTCTAAAAATCATTATTAATCAATAATTTGATAGTCTTTCCTATCTGAATGGTCATTCAATCATTTGTTGATTTTGAACCCGAGTCAAGCCTATAATCCAGCGATGTCCATTTGTTTAGCTAGTAGAAAGAAGGGTTCCACATGTCCGACTTGCCACGCCTCATACATCTTGATCCCAACGGGCCGAATGGCGCAGGGTTATCTCCGCTTGATTTGGACAGCGCTGATTTCCAGTCGGCCGTTCCGCAGCAACACCTGCATGTCTTCTATGAAGAACCCGCCATTGGGCTGACGGTTGGCGTCTGGGACACGACCACGATGCAAGAAGCGTTCGGCCCGTACCCTGGCGATGAAGTTATCATCGTGTTGGACGGCGATTTTGCGATGCTGGACGCAGATGACAAGGCGGTCAGGGCAGGGCGCGGCGAGTGCGTCGCGTTTCGCAATGCCGCCCCGATGAGTTGGAAACAGGAGGGCTACCTAAAGAAGTTCTTTGTGACCCTCCTTGCACCTGACGTCGTGACGCCGCCGCTGGCAACCACTGAAGATGCCGTTATTGTTGTGAATCCTGATGCACCCCTGAACCAAACATCTGCGACAGGCGAACCGGTCGAGCGTGAACATGTGGCGTTCACCAATGATACCGGCAACATGAGTGTCGGGATTTGGGACTGCCAGACAGCTGAATTCGAAATGGAACCATTTTCAATTCATGAGTTTGTGCACGTGCTGGAAGGTGCTGCAACGATCACAGAAGGCGACGGGACCACACATAATGTTAAGGCTGGAGATTGCTTTTTCATCCCCAAAGGGACCGAGTGTCAGTGGAAAGTCCCGACTTACATCAAAAAATACTACGCGCAAATCATCGCGCGATAATGAACTACCGATGACCGATCACAAAGCCATCGCAGCAGGGCTGGACCTGTCTGGCTAAGGGTGGGTCGGCCCATCAATCGGGAAGTGTTTGGGGAAAAACTGCGCCAGCGCTAGTAGGCAATCTTCGCGGTATTCAACGCGGTCCGCGACATCCGGATACAGCATCAGGCACAGCCAAGACCCATCCGATAGGGATTCAATCGTGCGTGCTAAACGGTCTGCTTGTAGAGTGTCGTAGCCACCATCAACAATGATCTCTTGGCAAATCTTGATTATCCGTTCGTATCGCTCGTTGTCGTGCTTATTGTGAATTTTCAAATAGTTGGGCCGATACTTTGCCTGACCCCAGAACGCAAACCAGACAGCCAGCCTTTTTTTGGTGCAGGTCTTCTTGTCAAAATCCGCACAAATGATTGCCGACAACTTCTCCGCCGCCGTTGGCCCGGCCTTGTCGTAATACCGGGTCCACGTGTCGTAGTGTTCTTGCGCCAAAAAACCCAAAGTCGCGTCGTAAAGCGCTTCTTTACTGTCGAAGTGGTAGTTGACCACCCCGTGCGAAAGTTCTGCTTTTTCCGTCACATGCCGCAGCGTTGTGTCCGAAAACCCACGCTTAGATATGGAATCCATCGCGGCCATGATGAGCTGTCGTCGGCGGACCTCGCGCGGTGCGGTGCGCTTTCGCGTTGCGGTGTCTTTGATTGCTTTCACCACCCTAGGTGTCCTCTCGTGCGGCCATCTGCTGATCCAGCATATCGGCCCGTTGCTGTCGGAACATCAAAATAGCCGCGATCGAAATGCAGATCGCAACGGCAAGAATTATGATCGTCGCCAGTGCATTGATGTCGGGTCTAAGGCCTGTCCTAATGCGTGAAAAGATCAGGATCGGCAAGGTGTTTGCTCCCGGACCCGTTACAAAACTGGCAATGACCAAATCATCAAGCGAAAGAGTGAAAGCCAGCAGCCAACCCGAGACAAGCGCTGGTGTCAGGCGGGGCAGTGTTATCGCTGTTAGAACCTTGAACGGCTTTGCGCCCAGATCCGCTGCGGCCTCTTCCAACGTTTCCCCCATACCCGTTAATCGGGCTTGGATCGTCACCGCAACATAGGCCAAGGAAAAAGTAATATGTGCGATGGTTATGGTCGTGAACCCACGTTCACCTGGCCATCCAAAAAGCTGGTTGAGCGCGATGAACATCACGAGCAGCGAAAGGCCGGTTATGACTTCGGGCATGACCAATGGCGCGACAAGCAAACCGCCGAACAATGTCCGCCCCCTGAAGCGCCCGAAACGGACCATCGCCAACCCCGCCATGGTCCCAAGAATGGTCGCACAGGTTGCGTTGATGAATGCAATTTTAAGGCTGAGGGCAACTGCGCTCCAGACTTCTTCAGATTCAAAAAGCACCTGATACCAGCGCACGGACCAACCACCCCAGACTGGCACTAGCTTGGAATCGTTGAAGGAATAGATGACCAGCATGATCATCGGGATGTAAAAGAACGCCAACCCGAGGATAAGCATGATGGTTAGAAAACGGGAGCGTCGGCTATACATGATCTATGGGTCCTGCGATGCTTTGCCTTGGAAGTACTGAAAGATGATGATTGGGATAACGAGCAGAAACAGCAAAACGATGGCGACAGCGGCCGCAACGGGCCAATCACTGTTGCTCGAAAATTCGTTAAACAACACGCGGCCGATCATCTGAACGTTTCCACCGCCAAGCAGGTCGGGAATTACGTATTCACCAGTCGCGGGGATGAAGACCAACAAAGAACCCGCAATGATGCCGGGCATGGTTAGCGGCAGTGTGACCCTGAAGAATGTATTCGTGGGGCGTGATCCAAGGTCAGCCGCGGCTTCGTTCAGGCTGCCATCAAGCTTTTCCATATTCGCATAGAGAGGCAGGATCATGAACGGCATATAGGTGTAAACAATGCCGACGTAGACCGCAAATTCAGTATAAAGCATCCGGATTGGTTCATCTATAAGTCCTAGCCTTAACAAAAGGTTATTGATTGTTCCTTGATCCGCTAGCAACCCCATCCAGGCATAGACCCGCAGCAAAAACGAGGTCCAAAACGGCAGAATAATCGCGAACAGCAGCAGCGGTTTTGCCACCGGACCGGATCGTACAATCGCATAGGCAATCGGATATCCCAACAGCAGGCAAATGATCGTCGACGTCACCGAGATTTTCAATGAATTCACGTAAGTATCAAAATACAGACTGTCGTTGAGTATGTAGGCGAAATTATCAAAGACGAGGCGGATCGTCACAACCCCTCCGTCAAGCCATTCGATCATAGGTGTGAAGGGTGGGCTGGCGATGGCGAGTTCTGCGAGACTGATCTTCGCAACGATGAAGAACGGCGCGAGAAAGAACAGCACCAACCACACAAGCGGGACGGCGATAATGATCAGCCGAAAATTGTTTTGCACCCGTCGCATGAACCTTTGAAAAACCGTTTTGCGTGGCGCTGCGGCTATGGTGGGCTTCTGGGCTTTGACGTCGGTCATGAGGTCAACAGCATCGCGCTTGATGGCTCCCAACTGATGTTAACCTTGTCTTCCCATGTGATGCGGTGTGTCCGGTTCATGGGGCGTGTCTGGTTCGGTGCGGTGACGTCAACGATGTGGCCGCTGGGCAGTTTGACCTTATAGATGGACGTTTCACCAAGGTATCCGATGTCATCAACCTCGCCGCTGACTTGGTTCGGGCCGCTGGCGGGGTCTTGTGATTTGACGATATGAATTTTCTCGGGGCGCAGGGCCACCCAGATTTTGCTATCTACGTTTACCGATTGGCCGTGGTCTATGAAGACCTCTCCGATTTCGGTTTTTACACGGACATGATCGGCGCCGTTTTCGGTGACACGCCCCTCGAATATGTTTGCGGACCCGATGAAATCCGCCACAAACCTCGAGTTGGGGAATTCATAAATCTCGGTCGGGGTGCCGACTTGTTTGAAACGACCTGCATCCATCACGGCCATTCGTGTCGCCAGTGTCATGGCTTCTTCTTGGTCGTGGGTCACGACGATAAACGTCACTCCGACCTGATCTTGAATATTAGCCAATTCGAACTGCGTTTGCTTGCGCAGTTTTTTATCTAATGCGGCCAAGGGTTCGTCCAGCAGCAACAGCTTGGGTTCTTTGACCAGCGCGCGCGCCAAGGCGACCCGTTGGCGTTGCCCGCCTGACAATTGTTTGGGTTTTCGTTTTTTGAAGTTTTCAAGTTCAACCAACTTGAGGATTTCATGCACACGATCGCCAATTTCGCTTTTGGGCATGCGATCCTGTTGTAATCCGAAGGCAATGTTTTTCTCAACGCTCATGTGCGGGAATAATGCGTAGCTTTGGAACATCATATTGGTCGGGCGCTCGTAGGCGGGCACATCGGCCATATCCACACCGTCGATGGTGATTGTGCCTGAATTCAGCGTTTCGAACCCAGCCAGCATCCGAAGCAGCGTGGACTTTCCGCAGCCTGATCCCCCAAGAAGGCAAAAAAGCTCGCCCTCATAGATATCTAAATCGATATTATCGACAGCAGCCCATCCACCATATTTCTTTGTAAGACCCTTGATCTTAACGAGCGGCTGTTGCCCGTCCTGATTGAGCCACGGAGTATCGGAAACGGCGTTTGTTTCGGTCAATTTGGCCCCCATTGCGGTGTTAGATCGTCTCGAGAGAGCGGCAGTAATCTTTGTGACTGCTGCCGCTCAGATCAATGAGTTCGCTTAGTTACCAGCTTTGAAGTTCGTCCAAGTCCGTGTTTGCAAACGCTCTATCCGCGGCGGCAACACTGCTGTGGTGTACATGAGCTCAACTTGCTCGGATGTAGGGAAAGCCGCGGGGCTTGACGTGACATCTTCGTCTACCAGTGGTCTGGCCGTCAAATTCGCGGTCGCATACCATGTGTAGTTACTATCAGCGGCGCCAACTTCTGGCCGCATCATATAGTTCAGGAACAGATGCGCATCTTCAACGTTGCGCGCGTCCGCAGGGATCAACCAACCGTCGATCCATAACTGGGCTGCACCTTCGCCTTCAGGCAAGAAGAAATCCAGGATTACACCTGTTTCGGCCTCAGCCGCACCGGACATCGCCAACAGACCGTCTGGACCCCACGTAGTTGAAACGCAAAATTCGCGCTGTGGCATCCGCTGGTACGCGTAGTTGTCGAATGTTTTGACGAAAGGACGGATTTCGGCAAGCATTGCACCAACCGTCTCATAGTCGTCTGGGTTGGTCGAATTGGGATCAAGCCCCATGTAGGCCAATGCCATCGGGATAATATCGCCGGGCGAGTCGAGGAATGACACACCACATGCCGCGAGCTTTTCCATGTGAACCGGATCAAAGATCATGCTCATCGAACCGATTGGCGCGTCCGGATATGTTTCCAGCACCAGTTCTTCGTTATACGTCACGCCGTGGGTGCCCCACATATAGGGGATGAAATGTTGGTTTCCGGGATCCCAATCAGCGGCGAGCTGCGCCATAAGAGCTGGATCCATATGTTGAACATTGTCCAGCTGTGACATATCCAAAGGCGCGATAATGCCGGCTTGGATCAGGCGGGCCGTGGAGCTGCCAGAGTGGCTAACAACGTCATATCCACTATTGCCGGCAAGAAGCTTTGCGTCGATCGATTCAGAGGAATCGTACAGGTCGTAGACGACTTCGATACCGTACTCAGCTTCGAAGTTTGCGATGGTATCTTCGGCGATATATTCGCCCCAGTTCGTAACATTGAGGACGCGGTCCTGTGCTTGGGCAGTGCCTGCAATCACAAGGCCAACTGCCGTTGCAATTGAATATCCCAATATGCTCTTCGTAGCTTTCATGTCTTATTTCCTATCCCGGATTGAGTGTCCCACTACCAATGGCGCTGGCAGACCTTAACGCGAACCTATGATGTTGCCGACTGGCGTACACCTGTGCAGATGCGCCTTTGTTCCTGTGGGTTGACGGGCCGCGTTCCCTGTAATATCTATCTGAATGGTCATTCAGAAGCATAGGCTGTTCGAAACAATTGAGTCAAGCAACACAGGATGTCAGCCTGGCTTAGAACCGTTTGCGCGAAGTTCTGACTGGTCGTTCAGTCAAAATTTCTTGGTGATGTCGCTGTTTTACGGATCACTGGGCCGAAAACGTGTTTGCGTCAGATACAGTTACTTTGTTTTTGATTGTGCCCAAGATGTGCATTGATGGTGATAAGACGGGCAGGGTGACGCCCCATATTTGAATTGAAAGTCGGTGGTTGCGATGGACAAAAAAGTAAGAGACGTAAGCGTGCCTGCGGATTGGGACCGTCGTGGTCTTCCGGGCTGGTGCTATCACAGCGCCTCTCTTTTGGAGCTTGAGAAGGACGAGATTTTCAAGACCCACTGGCAGATCGCATGCCATATTTCAGACATTCCGGAACTGGGCAGCTACGTCACGTTCGATCTGTGCGAAGAGCGCGCCATTATTATCCGTGACAACGACAACAACGTCCGCGCCTTTCACAATATCTGTCGCCATCGTGGGTCGCGTCTTGTTGCGCAGGAACAGGGCACGTGCCCGAACGCGCTGATCTGCCCGTTTCATGGCTGGGTCTACAACCTTGACGGAACCCTTCGTGGTGCCGCGCGTCCTGAAACATTTCCAGACCTCGACAAAGATGAATTTGGACTGCGCGCGATTGATATGGAAATCTGGAATGGATTTGTCTTCTTGCGTTTCAAGTCCGGGCCGCAGCCGTCAGTCGCGGAACTATTGGCCCCGATCGAGGAAGAAGTGGGCGCCTATAATATGGCGGACCATGTTCCGACGGACGGCATTTGGACTGAAGAAACGCCGGTGAATTGGAAGTCCGTGCGCGACGTTGATAACGAAGGCTATCACGTTGCAATGGCGCATCCCGGTCTGCAGGACTTGTATGGTTTCACCTATGCGGACGAACCTTTTGTCGACGGGGTGTCGCGTTCTGACGGGCAGTTCACGCCGACGAAAGGGCGCAGATGGGCGGTTCGCAATTACAAGAAACTGACGAAACCGCAGCCATATTTACCGGAGCATTTGCATAAAACGTGGCTTTATTACGGGATATTTCCAAATGCCGTGATTGCAGTGACGCCTGAGTCCATGTTGTTTTACCAAGAATTTCCGCTTTCGACCGGAAAGACGAAACTGCGCAGCGCGACATATCGCATCCCGAATGAAGATCGCCAGCAACGCCTCGCGCGCTATCTCGCGGCGCGCATTGATCGCGAAACCGTGGCCGAAGACATCCAGCTTACGATTTGGTCAAACGAGTCGATGGCATCTAACTCGTTCGAGGGCTTTTATTTGTCCGATCTGGAATACGGAGTGCGCAGCCACCACGACCATTTACGCGCCATCCTGCCGATCTACAATTTGGACGAAGCCCCGCGCGACGAAGATGTATCATCCGTAAATGCAACACTGCGGGACGCGGCGCACAAATGATGGCTGTTTCGGTCGATCAATCTGAGTTGGACCGGCAGAGTGGTTTTCTATTCGCAAATGTCGGTGCTGCCGGTTCAGGTTCAGTGCGCTATGCAGCGGCCATGTTTTTTTACAACTTGGATATGATGCCTGCGCCGATGCTCGAAATCTATCGGATGTGCAGTAAGTTTGATCGCGAAGACCCTATCGACCTTGCCAAATTTGAGGGCGTTGAACTGCCGCAGTTTGCCAAGACCCGTCATACGGGGCGACGTGCATAATGGCGCCACCAGCAAATCTAGATGTGATCGTTATCGGGGCTGGTGCCGCAGGCCTGTCGGCGGCCCAATCCTTGCGCCAAGCGGGATTTGAAACAGTTGTTTTAGAAGCAGCCGATTACATCGGTGGTCGATGTGTGACGGACACGACCACGTTTTCTGCGCCGTTTGATCGTGGGGGATCATGGCTTCATTCTGCTCCGATCAATCCGCTTGCGCGGCTGGCTGAACAGACGGAAACACAGCTGCACAAAAAACCATGGTCATGGACATGGGTTCACGCGCTTGGCCACACTCTGCCCGAGGATCAGGTTCAGGCATATCAGAATTACCAAGACGAGTTGTGGCCAGCAATCAATGCGGCGGGCGCGCAGGCGGGTGATTTAACAACGCAATCCGCAATGCCCAAAGGGCGCTGGGCGCAAACGGCAATGCATTCCATATCGCAAATGCTGGCCGGGGACGCTGACGTGACATCAGCCAAAGACAGTTCGAACTATGCTCAGGCAAAGGGTGACTGGATGGTCGAGGGGGGGCTTGGCGCGTTCATAAAACGTCTGCACAATGATGTGCCCGTTCAGCTCAACTGCCCAGTGACACGCATTGATTATTCGGGCGTCGGGGTCAAAGTGACGACACCGCAGGGCACGCTGCAGGCCGATCATCTAATCCTGACCGTTTCAACTGGTGTGCTTGGTGCAGGGGTAATTGAATTTGTGCCAGCTTTGCCCGCCTCGAAACGTGCGGCGCTTGAACAGCTGCCCAATGGGTTGCTGAATAAAGTGTGCATAGAATTTGACCCCGAGTGGCGGGGCGCAGTCCAAGGCCAAACGGCCGATTATCATACCAGCAAGGACGAATTTTGCTCACTGCTGTTTGGCCTGTTTGACACCAACCTTGCAGTTGGCTTTGTCGCCGGACGGTTCGCGGATGCTTTGGAACGACAGGGCGCGGGGGCTGCGACGGACTATTGCCTTGCGGGATTGCGCGAAACGTTTGGCAGCAGCGTGGAAAAGCATATCCTGTGCACAGATGAGACCGCATGGCGCAGCAACCCGAATACCATTGGGTCCTATAGCTATGCGACACCGGGTGGGGCAGGCGCTCGCAAAACCTTAGCTGAACCGCTTGCGGGCCGTGTGTTTTTTGCGGGTGAGGCGACGATGACCCACACCTATTCAACAGTGCACGGTGCCTATCAGAGTGGGAAACGCGCAGCCGATCAGATCCTATCTATCCAAACGCAGTTCGCTGCAAAAGCCAGGAACGCACCTCAACATGATTGTGGATGAAAACATGCCAAACCTTGCCGACATAAAACCAGAAGATCGCCGTGTGTCAAATATACGCAACGGCAAATTCGTGACGTTGATCAGTGACGGGGTTGAAGACGGATCAGTCCTTCAGCTCAATGACGACAAACCGCTCGGCACGGGCTTTCATATTTACCGGATGGCGGCGGGTGAAACGACCGTTGCCCACAAACATGCCAGCGACGAAGAATTCTATATCATCGAAGGCGACATTATAGACCACGACGGCACACGGTACGGGGCGGGCGATCTTGTGTGGTTGCGCAAAGGCACGGAACACACATCGTATTCACCAAATGGATGCCTGATCGTCGTTTATCTGGAAGCCGAAGAGAGCTGATCCACAAATACCTGACCACACTGACTGAATGACATTGGAGATTAAATTGGACAATACCAGCAACAGGAATTGGGACAATGATCACTTCATGCATCCCTGGGAAGGCATGGATTATCTTGGTCAAAATGATCGTGCCTTTATCGAGGCAAGCGATGGTGTCTATGTCATAGATAAAGCAGGCAAGCGGCTGATCGATGGGCCGGCAGGCATGTGGTGCGTTCAGGTTGGGTATGGGCGTCATGAGATCGCTGATGCGATGGCTGATCAGGCGCGCAAATTGGCCTATTTTTCACCGTTCAATAACACCAATTCCGTCGCGACCCGTTTCGCGCGCGAAGTCGCTAAACGCGCACCGGGCGATTTGAACCATGTGTTCTTTACGACTGGGGGATCAACAGCTGTTGATACTGCTTTGCGCTTTGTTCATTTTCGCAACAATCTTTTGGGCAAGCCCGAGAAAAAGAAGATTATTTCAAGGCAAAAAGCATATCACGGCAGTACCTACCTTGCCGCTGCCGTCAGTGGCAAAGAACGGGACCGTCTGTGGCTCGATAAGCCCAACGAGTTGGCGCACTTCCTACCAGATGTGAACCCGCTCGTGCGTAAGCCAGATCAAAGTGTTGCAGACTTCTTGGACGAAAAAGTAGCGGATCTTGAAA
>JAGGNB010000165.1 GCA_017886375.1 Octadecabacter sp. | reverse complement strand
CGGGGCAAGATGTGGCCGCTGACGCAGCGCTTGATCCGGTGGGTCCTGATGCTGTTGTGCAAGACGACACCAATCCTCAACCAACCAGTGATGATGCGCAAGCCCAACAAACCGCGGACGCGCCCGCTGTCGGCACAGTTACTTTGACAGACATGCGGTTCGAACCGGATGGTGGATTTATTGTGTCCGGTCTGGCCCCGCCGGACTTGCCTGTTGTCGCGATGGTGAACGATGTCGAAGTTCAGCGGGCCATGGCCAACACGGACGGCACATTTTTTATCATCGGGTTCTTGGGCTTTTCAGATGCGCCAAGGATGCTGACAGTCCTAAGCGATCCTGACGGAGCGTCAGCACTGGCAGAGCAAACATTTGTGCTGGCCGCCAATCCTGCGCCGGTTGAAGTTGCGATCACTGGGGTTCAGGTTGGGGTTGAGGTTGAGCCCGATGTGACAATTGCGCAAAGCGCGCCAGCCAATCCGTCCACCCCCGCAATTCTTGCTATCACGCAAGACGGTATCGATGTGATACAGTCTGCCGTCGCCGCCGACACGCCGCCCGAAGTCATGTCCAATGTCGCTCTTGATGCCATCACCTACGAACCCTCGGGCGACGTGATCTTGCGCGGCCGCGCCATTGGGCAAACTGACGGCGGATTTGTGCAAGTCTACGTCGACAACGCGCCCGTCAGCCGCCTGCCGATTGATGCGAACGGCACATGGCGTGGCGATTTACCGGATGTGAACACAGGTGTTTACACCTTGCGAATTGATGAAATTGACGCGGCGGGTGACGTGGTCAGCCGCATCGAAACGCCGTTCCTGCGCGAAGACCCTGCCGATGTGATCGCAGCCATGGCAAACGACGTCGCGAATCCGAACTTCACCGTGGCAACACGCACGGTGCAGCCCGGCGCGACGCTGTGGGCGATTGCCGAGGAACGCTACGGATCGGGAATTTTGTACCTGAAAGTGTTTGAGGCCAATCGCGACCGCATCCGCGACCCTGACCTAATTTATCCAGGTCAGGTGTTTACAGTGCCACCACCAGACGTGGCGGACAACAATTGAGCGATCTGGGCGGCGTTCCACGGCTGGCATTGGACTGGTTCCGCGATGGGCGCGGTGTGGTTGTGGCAACGGTCGTTGAAACATGGGGCTCGGCCCCGCGACCTGTTGGCAGCCAATTGGTGATCCGTGATGATGGTCACATGGAAGGGTCCGTGTCGGGCGGCTGTGTTGAAGGCGCGGTGATCGTCGAAGCGCTTGAGGCGTTAGAGGGCGGTCCAGACCAAAAACACGCGCGGCTGCTGGAATTCGGCGTCACTGACGACGAAGCCTTTGCCGTCGGGCTTGCCTGCGGTGGTCGCATCAAGGTGCTGGTCGAACCGGTTGTCGAACAGGCAGACGGAGAAGCGACGCGTGGTGTGATGGCCGTCGATGTCTTGGCGCAACTGGTTACGCAGCGCGAGACGCGCGTGCCGGTGGCCTATGTCGCAGATTTGGATGGCACAACGCGACAACTGGACAGCGCGCAGGCCTATCCTGACCGGTTCCGGCTGGATCGTTCCGGTGTAGAAGACGACGGGCGCACGTTTGTGGCCGTCCACAACCCGCCCTTGCGGATGTTTGTCGTTGGCGGTGTTCATATCGCGCAATTATTGGTGCCGATGGCGCGCGCCTGCGGCTATGACGTCGCGCTGGTTGATCCGCGCCCCGCATTCGCGTCGCCGACGCGGTTTCCCGATCTGCAAATTCTGGACGATTGGCCGGACGACGCATTGCAGGCAGTGGGTCTTGATGCGCGCTGCGCTGTTGTGACCTTGACCCATGATCCGAAACTGGATGACCCCGCGATTATGGCAGCGCTGCGCTCGGACGTGTTTTACCTTGGCTGTCTGGGATCAAAACGGACCCACGCCAAACGCGTTGAACGATTGCAAAAGGCGGGGTTTGACGCGGACGCAATCGCGCGGATCAAGGCGCCTGTGGGGCTGGACATCGGTGGGCGATCCCCCGCCGAGATTGCGGTGAGTGTCATGGCGCAGGTGACGCAAACTTTGCGACAGGGATAAAAGTTAACGAAAAAGGTGTTCTCAGATCGTTGATGGCGTGTTTAACTCAGCCAACAGTTGCACATCTGGGAGGATCGCACATGGCACAGGTTTCAATGACGGTGAATGGCAAAGCAGTTAGCGGTGACGTCGAAGGACGCACGCTGCTGTCGGAGTTTTTGCGCATAGATTTGAATTTGACGGGCACACATATCGGCTGTGACACCAGCCAATGCGGCGCCTGCGTGGTGCATGTGAATGGCGAAGCAGTAAAGGCTTGCACGATGTTTGCAGCCGAAGCAGACGGCGCGGATGTTGGCACGATCGAAGGACAAGCCAATGAGGACGGAACGCTGAATGTGATCCAGCAGGCATTTCAGGACCACCACGGATTGCAGTGCGGTTTTTGCACGCCGGGCATGGTGATGTCGACGGCGTCCCTGCTCAAGGAAAATCCGAAACCGTCAGTGCAAGAGATCCGCACGTATCTTGACGGCAATATCTGCCGCTGCACGGGCTACCACAATATCGTCAAAGCCATCATGGCCGCGTCCGGACAGGACGTATCCGCCATCGCCGCTGAATAAATTCGCCAGCCCATCCAGCTTTGGCTGTTTTCGCGGGGAGGCGAGGGCAGCGCAGTAAAGCAGGTGAGCGGCTTTTAGGGAGGACTGAAAATGCCCAAAGACAACACACAAACAGACGGCGGAATCGGCGCCAGCACGCTGCGCCGCGAAGATATCCGGTTTTTGACTGGCGAAGGCATGTATACCGATGACATCCAACTGCAGGGTCAGACCCATGCAGTGTTCGCGCGATCTGACGTCGCCAACGGGGTGATCAAATCAATTGATACCAGCGTGGCTGCGGCGATGCCCGGCGTGTTGGCGGTGTTCACAGGGGCGGATTTCGCCGAGGTTGGCGGCAACCCCGCAGGCTGGCTGATCAATTCCCGCGACGGTGAGCCGATGAAAGAACCCAAGCGCCCCGTATTGGCCCACGGCAAGGTGCGCCATGTCGGGGACGCCTATGCAGCGGTCATCGCTGAAACCCGCGCGCAGGCAATGGACGCGGTGGCAGCAATTGAAGCTGATATTCAAGAACTGCCAGCAGTCATCAACATGGCCGACGCGGTCAAAGGCGGCAGTCTTGTCCACGACGAAATTGAAACCAATGTCTGTTTTGATTGGGGTTGGATCGAAGACAACCGCGCGGCGACCGATGCCGCAATCAAGGCCGCACCCCATGTGACGACGCTGGAACTGGTCAACAACCGTCTGGTGCCCAATGCGATGGAACCCCGTGCATCTACCGCCGATTACAACAAGGGCACGGGTGAATACACGCTTTATACGACCAGCCAGAATCCGCACCTGACACGGCTGCTGATTTCGGCGTTTGTGCTGGGCATTCCCGAAAATAAGCTGCGGGTGATTGCACCTGATGTGGGTGGTGGGTTCGGTTCAAAAATCTATCACTACGGCGAAGAGGCGCTTGTGCTGGCGGCGTCCAAAAAGCTAAAGCGCCCCGTGCGCTGGACCGCATCACGATCTGAAAGCTTCCTGACCGATGCCCACGGGCGCGATCACGTCACCAAGATCGAACTGGCCTGCGAAAAAGACGGCACATTTATCGCGTTCCGCACAGAGACAATGGCCAATGTTGGCGCGTACTTGTCGAATTTTTCCACCGTCACACCGACGTTTTTGCATGGTACATTGATGGCGGGCAATTACACGGTGCCCAATGTCTACGTGAACGTGAAGGCGGTGTTTACCAATACAGCGCCCGTTGACGCCTACCGTGGCGCTGGGCGACCAGAGGCCACCTATTCCATCGAACGGGTCATCGACATGACTGCGCGCGAACTTGGAATGGACCCCGTTGAATTGCGTCGGATGAACTTCGTCAAGCCTGATCAGTATCCCTATGCCTCTGCCGCGGGTCTTGAATACGACAGCGGCAATTACGACCGTCAGATGGACAAGCTTGAAGCGATGATTGATCGCGACGGATTCGAGGCGCGCCGCATCGAGAGCGCGAAAAATGGGAAACTGCGCGGGCTGGGCTTGAACGCCTATATTGAGGCCTGCGGTATCGCGCCGTCCAATCTGGTTGGCATCCTTGGTGCGCGTGTAGGGCTGTATGATGCAGCCACCGTGCGGGTGAATGCCACGGGCAGTCTGGCCGTGATGGTCGGGGCCCACAGTCACGGGCAGGGGCACGAAACAGCCTTTCCACAAATCGTCGCGGATATGTTGGGGATTGATCCCGAAAGCATTGAAATCGTCCATGGTGACACGGCGAAAATTCCGTTCGGCATGGGAACCTACGGGTCGCGGTCGCTAGCGGTGTGCGGGTCGGCAATGGTTCGTGCGACGGAAAAGATCATCGTGAAGGCTAAGAAGATTGCAGCGCATATGTTGGAAGCGTCGGACGCAGATATTGAACTGGTTGATGGCCAGTTCACCGTTGCAGGCACCGACAAATCGGTGAGCTTCGGCGAAGTCGCGCTGAAGGCCTATATCCCGCACCAATACCCGATCGAAGACATCGAACCGGGATTGGAGGAGACGGCGTTTTACGACCCAGCCAACTTTACCTACCCGTCTGGTGCCTATGCCTGTGAGGTCGAGGTCGATCCCGAAACCGGAAAAGTCACCATCGAAAAGTTTGCGGCAGCGGATGATTTTGGAAATATTATCAACCCGATGATCGTGACCGGACAGGTGCATGGCGGCATCGGCCAAGGCATCGGGCAAGCCTTGATTGAACAGACCAGCTATGACAGCGACGGCCAACTTCTGAGCGCGTCCTATATGGATTATGCGATGCCACGGGCGGATGATATGCCGTTTTATCAGGTGAACCACGACGACGGCACACCGTGCACGCACAACCCGTTGGGCGTCAAAGGTTGCGGCGAAGCGGGGGCGATCGGATCGCCGCCAACTGTCGTAAACGCTGTCATCGACGCGCTGCAACGCGGAGGCAAAAATATCACCCACATCGACATGCCCCTGACGCCGTCGCGCGTTTGGGACGCCATGAACGCCAAAGGAGTTTGAGAGATGTATAACTTTGAAATGACACGTCCCTCGACCATTGCGGACGCCGTGAAGGCATTGAAAGAAGAAGACGCGCAGGCGCTGGGCGGCGGGCAGACGTTGATCCCGACGCTCAAGCAGCGCCTTGCGATGCCATCGATTTTGGTCAGCCTGACGGCAATCGGTGAAATGCAGGGCGTGTGCATGTCCGACGCTGGAGAGGTTTGCGTTGGCGGCGCGACAACCCATGCAACCGTTGCACGCGAGGCCACGGCCTATCCTGGCTTGGCGGCAATGGCGGCGCGGATCGGTGATCCTGCGGTGCGCAATCGCGGGACCATCGGCGGCAGTTTGGCCAACAACGATCCGTCCGCCTGTTATCCGGCGGCAGCGCTGGCGTCCGGCGCGAGCATTATCACCAACAGCCGCGAAATTGCCGCTGACGATTATTTTCAAGGCATGTTCACGACCGCTTTGGAGGAGGGCGAGGTTGTCACCGAGGTCCGGTTTCCGGTGCCGGAAAAATCCCACTATGAAAAGTTCGTACAGCCCGCGTCGCGGTTTGCCTTGGTGGGTGTGATGGTCGCAAAATATGCAGATGGGGTGCGTGTGGCCGTGACGGGCGCGTCTGAAAGTGGCGTGTTCCGCTGGACCGAAGCCGAGGCCGCGCTGAGTGCCAATTTCACAGCCGACGCATTAGGTGATCTGTCTTTGGACGGTGACGGCATGATTGCCGATCTGCATGGATCGGGCGCATACCGCGCCCATCTCGTTAAGGTCATGACCGGACGCGCACTCAAAGCTGCAATCTGATTTCTCGGCGGCTACAACCTGAATAGGGCCTCTGCGACAGTGTCGTAGGGGTCTTTTTCATGGCTTTGAGCGGGCATACGCAGTGTTGTCGGCGGCTTTCCGCAAGCGGCGAAAATATACCAGAAATGTTAAGATACATTGCTGGTTATTTCTGCAATCCCAGATTGATAGAATTTTAGAAATCAGAGGTTTCAAATGTCTAATTCAAAATTTCGTTCATCAACGTCGCTCGTCCTGTCATTAAGCATGGCTGTCGGACCAGCATGGTCGCAAGAAACGGCGCCGATCTGCGATCCGGCTGCGCCACAACTGCCATGCACCCTTGATGGCACACTGATTGAAAGTGCGGACGCGCTGTCTGGCGCAATTGGCGCGGAGGTAGAGGCGCAAGCCGCAGGTGAGGCCGAAATTGCCGTCGAAGAGGAAGCACCAGCTGAAGAAGTTGTCGCCGAGGAAGCACCGGCCGAGGAGGCTATTGCCGAGGAAGCGCCCGTTGTTGAAGAGGCACCAGTTGAGGAAGCTGTTGTTGAGGGAGCGCCAACCGAGGAGGTTGTTGCTGAGGAAGCACCCGCTGAGGAGGCTGTTACCGAGGAAGCACCCGCTGAGGAGGCTGTTGTTGAGGAAGCACCCGCTGAGGAAGCTGTTGTTGAAGAAGCACCAACCCAAGATGTTGCCGCCGAGGAAGCCCCGGCAGAAGAGGTGACGCAAGAAGCTGTTGTTGAGGAAGCTCCTGCTGAAGAGGCACCGACCGCAGAGATGGCCGAAGAAGCGCCAGCCGCAGAGGTTGTGGCAGAAGAAGCGCCAGCCGCAGAGGTGACTCCGGCAGCGCCGCCGACGCCTGAGGAAACCGTACAAGAAACATCAACCGCCGCCGCTGCATCCGACAGCGAAGTCGAGGGCGAAATCACAACTGAAACCGTGGTTGAGGGTGACGTTCGCACCGCAGATGAGGATTTTGAGACCGCCGCAACCGGCGATGTTGCTGCATCTTCCGGCAACAATAATCGCGGGTTGTCCAATTTCGAAAAGGCGCTGTTGGTCGGTCTAGGCGCTGTTGCGATTGGATCGATATTGTCCAACGGCGATGAAGTTGTCTCAAATTCTGGCGACCGCGTTGTGTTGCAAGGCACGGACGGACAATTGCGCGTCCTGAAGGATGATGATGTGCTGTTGCGCCAGCCTGGATCGGACGTGCGCACCGAAACGTTCAACGACGGATCCACCCGCACATTCGTCACCCGCGCAGATGGTAGCGAAGTCGTCACGATCCGTGCCGCTGATGGCCGCGTTCTGCGCCGCGCACTAATCCAAGTGGATGGCAGCCAGATTGAACTGTTCGATGACACACGAGAAGAACGCGCCATCGACGTATCGACCCTGCCGCGTGCGGCCATCCCCACGCGACCAGCGTCATCGACTTTCACCGAGGCGCAATTGCGCGCTGCATTGGCGGCTGAAATGGCTGTCCCGCTGGATCGGACGTTCTCGCTTCGCCAAGTGCGTTCCATCCGCGAGGTGCGCGAATTGTCTCCGGTGATTGAACTCAGCGCGATCACCTTTCCATCGGGCTCAGCGGCGATCCAGCCTGATCAGTCACGGGAATTGGCGATCCTCGGCACGGCCATCAAAGACTTGATCGTTGAACGACCCGGTGAGGTCTTTTTGATTGAGGGTCACACGGACGCTGTTGGGGCAGCAGGGTATAACCTCGCGCTGTCGGATCGGCGCGCGGAGACTGTCGCATTGGCGCTGACGCAATACTTTGATGTGCCCCCCGCGAACCTTGTGACGCAAGGCTACGGTGAATCCCTGCTGAAAGTTCAGACGCTAGAGGCAGAACAGGCCAACCGACGCGCCACTGTCCGCAACATTACCCAGCTGCTGCGCTAACCGTTTAATCCAATGACAAGAAAGGCCCGCAGTCCCTATAAGGGCTGCGGGCCTTTTTCATGAACGACATGTCGAACAAACGATAAGAGCGCCGTTCAATCAAGAACGACGCTCCAAATCTAAACCCAAAAAAGGTGCAGTTATTTCTGCGGCAGCGGTCCGATCAGCATGACCATTTGGCGGCCTTCCATCTTTGGAAAGTTTTCAACCTTGCCCTGCTCTTTGGTGTCTTCTGCGACACGTTCCAGCAGTTCACGGCCCAGATTCTGGTGCGCCATTTCACGACCACGGAATCGCAAGGTGACCTTCACCTTGTCGCCGTTCTCAAGGAACTTATACACATTGCGCATTTTGACGTCGTAATCATTGATATCGGTGTTGGGCCGGAACTTGACCTCTTTGATCTCAATGATCTTTTGTTTCTTGCGGGCCTCGGCCTCGCGCTTTTGCGTCTCATACTTGAACTTGCCGAAGTCCATGATTTTACACACGGGCGGTGCAGCATTGGGTGAGATTTCAACCAGATCTAGCCCAGCGTCTTCCGCCATCTGCATAGCGCGCTCAGGCGTCACAACGCCGGCATTTTCGCCATCTGCGCCAATAAGACGAATTTCAGTGGCGCGAATGCGATCATTTACGCGGGGGCCTGTGTCGCGCTGTGGTGGCGCGTTATGGGGTCTGCGGGCTATTGGACTTTTCCTTTGATTGTTTGTTGTACAGTGCCAGAATGTAAACCTGCACGAGGCGCACTTCAAGGCGCAAACGACGTGAGGGTATTATGATTTGCGATGTGTCCAAGCTGGATAAGTGCAGCACACCATGGCGAAAATGCGCAAAGTGATCCTGACTGTCGTTGGACCATCGACGCGCTTCTCGGCTTTTCTTTGCATGCTCTGCATGGCATATGTTCGCGCGAGGTCCATTTGGCGGCCATAAATACTTGAAGGACGAAGAATATGAGAGGCACGATCGCAATTCTAGCCATCGCCGTACTAGGCTTTTTTGGCTACCAATTGGCCGTTAACGGCAAAAGCCCGGTTGACGTATTCTCAGGCGCGCCGTCGAACGCTGAAGTTGCTGCCGCTGAAGCAGAGGCCGCTGAGCTAGCTGCTGCTGCTGAAGCAGAGGCCGCTGAAATGGCCGCTGCTGCCGAATTGGAAGCTGCCGCCGTTGCTGCCGCTGCCGAAGAAGAAGCCATGGCTGTCGCTGCTGAAGCTGCTGAATTGGCTGCCGCTGCTGAAGCCGCCACTGCCGAAGCTGCCGCCGCTCTGGAAGAGGCTGCTGCCGAAGCCACGACAGCTGCAGAAGAAGTCGTCGCTGAAAGCGTAGAGACAGTGACAGATATGGCCGACGATGTTGTCGAGTCCGTTGAAGGCGCTGTGACTGACCTTGTTGACGATGTGGCTGCATTGACAGGCGACGCTGCGGTGAGCACTGACATGAGTGCGGCACTGACACCCGAAGGCTTTGATTTCGACACCGTTGCGGCGATGATCGAAAATTCCGATCTGGATGCACAGACAAAGGCCGTGACCCGTGCTGGCCTGATCGGTGCGCAGCGCAATCCTGATCTGCTTGAGGGCACCCTCGCGCGTTTGCGCACAACCCTCGGCATGTAAGACTTGCTGAACGACAAATCGAAAGGGCCGCCCACCAGATATTGGTGAGCGGCCCTTTTTTTGTTCGGTAACAATTGTTTAGTCTAGGAATGCCTTCTCGACCACATAATGCTGCGGGTTGGAATTGGCACCTTCAATCAGCCCGTATTCTTCAAGCATCGCCTTGAGTTCGATATTGAACGCCAAATTGCCACAGATCATCGCGCGGTCGGTATCGGGGTTCAGCACGGACACGCCAAGATCGGCAAACGCCGCACCGGACCGCATCAGATCGGTGATCCGGCCCATCTTGGGGCTGTGTTCGCGGGTGGTGGTCGGGTAGTATTTGATCTTCTTCCAAAACCCGTCACCGATGACCTCATTGAGCAGTTCATCCGTTTTAAGGCCTTCGATCAGATCATGACCATAGGTCAGTTCACCAACTTCACGGCAGGTGTGGGTGATGATGATTTCGTCGTAATCTTCATAGGTTTGCGGTTCGCGCAGCAGGCTGGCGAAGGGCGCGAAACCCGTGCCAGTGGCAAAGAACCAAAGCCGTTTTCCGGGCAGCAACGCATCATGCACTAAGGTGCCAACGGGCTTGGGCCGCAGGATAATTTCGTCACCGACGTTGATGTGTTGCAGTCGCGATGTCAGCGGGCCGTCCGGCACCTTTATCGAATAGAATTCCAATTCATCGTCCCAGTTTGGGGACGCGATGGAATAGGCGCGCAGCAATGGTTTGACCTTGCCGGTTTCGGGGTGTGGATCACCCATCAACCCGATCATCACGAATTCACCGGACCGGAACCGCATCGACGCGGGCCGCGTGCAGCGAAAGCTGAACAGGCGGTCTGTGTAGTGTTTCACCTGCGTCACAATCTGTGCGTCGGGCAGGGCGGGAACGGCTTTGGTCGCGGTTGCTGTATTGGGCACGGGTATCATTTCTGTCATGTGATATTGACGCAGGCCTAAGCCTACGCCCCTCTGTTACGCTTTGATGTCTGTCAATTAAAGGGGGAGATATTTTAAGTGATGCTTAGCCGCGCAGTCGCGCCTGATAGTCATGGGCTTGCCAATCGGCGCGGGCCAGCCATTGTGGTTCCGGCTGGCGGGCGGCAAGGTCGTCAGAAATCTCGACCTCATCAAATCCGGACCGTCGTGCCATGGCGTATTGATCGGCAATTACGTGGCCGCGTGCGCGCAACCGACCCACAAACCCCATACGGCGCAATTGTGCGGCGATGGTGAACCCGCGCCCGTCGGCAAAGCTGGGGAAATCGATGCGGATCAGATCAATCTGGCCCAACAGGCCCGCAAGGTCGCCAGGTTCTGCGTCAGACGCAAGATCAACAGCCACCGCGCTACAATCATTCGCGGCCAGTTCTGTGATCACCACGAAGCCAGTCGTCCAATCGTCGGCGGCAAAGCCCGTGTCGTTTACAAGTACAGTCATGATCTATCCTTTGGGCCAAGCCCGTCAATTATGCGCGCCGGTTATGCACGTCTGGCGATTTGGCCGTTGTCAAAGTGAATGCCGCATTCCGATTTAGACGTATCGCGCCAGCGGCCCGCGCGGGTATTTTCACCGGAACCGACGCGCGTGGTGCACGGCGCGCAGCCGACACTTGGAAACCCCTTCGCCACCAGCGGATGACGCGGCAGATTGTGCGCGGTGATATAATCACGCAGATCGCTGCTGTCCCACCGCGCCAGCGGATTGACCTTTATACGGGGCATCCGACCGAGCGGTCGATCAACCTCGAACAGCTCCAGCGCGTGACGGTCCCCCCCCTGATAGCGTTTGCGCCCCGAAATCCAGCCGTCAAAGCCCGCTAGCGCCTTTTGCAAAGGTTCGGTTTTGCGCAAGGCACAGCAGGCATCAGGGTCATGCAGGTGCAATAGATTTTCGTTGTCGCGTTCAAATAGGGTGTCGCGTGTGGCACCAATGACCTGCACGTTGCTCAGCCCAAGTGAGGACGCCACGTCGCGCTGATA
Source organism: Octadecabacter sp. (assembly GCA_017886375.1). Lineage (GTDB taxonomy): Bacteria > Pseudomonadota > Alphaproteobacteria > Rhodobacterales > Rhodobacteraceae > Octadecabacter. The sequence continues at coordinate 11,105 of JAGGNB010000165.1, read as the reverse complement.
CTCCAGCGTTTCGGCGAACAGCATTTCCGTGTCGATGAACAACACCGGCACCGTACGATCAATCTGCGCTGCCATATGCAGCAAAACAACGCTTTCTGCGCCAAATGAGCTGACCAACGCCATCTTACCAAAGCTGGTGAGGGCATGGGCCAATACGTCCTGCGCGTCACGGTCTTTGTAGATGCGGTTTAGCGTTTGGGTTTGTCCATCAAGCGGCATTGGCTTTCTCCTGTGGATAAAGAATTGCTTTGAAAGGTGCGACGCCGAGGCGACGATAAGCCTCTAGGAACGTTTCATCCGAGGCTTGGCGCAGGTCCATATACCCTAGCACAAGGCGTTCGATCGCAGGCACGATTTCAGCGGCACTAAACCCCGGTCCGGCGCGTTCCCCGACAGCGGCAGTTTCTGTGTGATCCCCGCCAAGCGTGATCTGGTAGTTTTCCACGCCCGCACGATCAAGGCCAAGGATGCCGATGTGACCCACATGGTGATGGCCACATGCGTTGATGCAGCCCGATATTTTGATCTTGAGCGCGCCGATGTCGTGCTCAATTTTCAATTCATCAAAACGTGTCGCGATTTCTTGCGCGATAGGGATGGATCGCGCGGTGGCGAGTGCGCAGTAATCCATGCCGGGGCAGGCGATGATATCGGACGCAAGGCCGATGTTGGCTGTCGCGAGGTCTGCGCTGCGAAGTGCCGCGTAGAGTTTAGGCAGGTCCGATTTGTGCACATGCGGCAGGATGACGTTTTGTTCGTGGCTGATGCGTAATTCATCATGGCCATATGTGCGGGCAAGGTCGGCCATGACCCGCATCTGATCCGCCGTCGCATCGCCTGGTGTCGCACCGTGTTTTTTGATGGAAATGCTGACGATTGCGTAGCCGTCCGCGCGGTGTTGCGTCAGGTTCGTGTCCGTCCAAGACCGAAACGCGGGGTTGGCCAGACGCACGGCTTCATAGCCCTTTGTGTCGGCGGTTTTGAACGCAGGTGGCGCGAACTGTGCTTCGATTTCTGCCAGCATATCTTGGTCAACACCACTGAAAGACGGGCGAATTTCCGCAAACCGCGCGTCCACGAGGCGGCGGATTTCGTCGATGCCATGTTCGTGCACGGTGATCTTGATGCGGGACTTATATTTGTTGTCGCGCCGGCCCAGACGATTCCAGACAGATACAATCGCTTCGACATAGGGAAGCAGATCCGCTTGCGGCAGGAAGTCGGTGATGACCTTGCCGATCATTGGCGTGCGACCAAGACCGCCCCCGACGATGACCTCATAGCCAGCAGCGCCGTCGCGCAGTACCATACGCAGGCCGATATCATGGGCTTTGGTCACGGCGCGATCATTGGGTGATCCGGTGATCGCGATCTTGAATTTGCGCGGCATGAACTGGAATTCAGGGTGGTCGGTGGACCATTGACGCAGCAATTCAGCGACGGGACGCGGATCGGCAATCTCATCCGCGGCGGCGCCTGCGAAATGGTCCGCCGTGACGTTGCGGATTGTATTGCCAGAGGTTTGGATCGCGTGCATGCCGACGTCCGCGAGGTTGGACAGCATGTCGGGCACGTCGCCCAGTTCAGGCCAGTTGTACTGGATGTTCTGGCGGGTGGTGAAATGGCCGTAGCCCTTGTCATAGGTCTGCGCCAAATGCGCGAGCATGTCCATTTGCGCCGAGTTCAACGTGCCATAGGGCACGGCAACGCGCAGCATGTAGGCATGCAATTGCAGATAAAGGCCGTTCATCAGGCGTAAGGGCTTGAATTCATCCTCGGTGAGGGAGCCGTCAATGCGACGCGCAACTTGACCACGGAATTGCGCAACACGTTCCCGCACGAAACTCTCATCGAAGTCATTGTATTTATACATTGTTATCTACCTTGTCGACTTGCTTGCCGTGGGCGTAATTGGATGGTCCGCGTGTGCGAAAGTCTTCGCGAAAGTGGGTGGGTTCGGGGCCTTTGTCGCCCATCGCGGCGTCCGCCAGATACGCACCGGCAATCAGATGTGCCTGCGTTTCGGTGTCCAGCATGCGCAGGTTTGCGGTGCCTTCATCGGTGATGAATTCAGCGTCGTGAATGTCGCTGGACCAGTAGCCGTTCGCGGTGAGCCAGACAGCATCACCTTCCATCAGACGGTTTGCAGTGACGACTTTCGGGGTGAAATCTTTCGGCATCTTACAAGGCCTCCTGAGTGAGGGTTTCAGTTTCAGCGACCGCCAATGCTGCCCGAGGCGCGAGGCCAAGGAACGTCAGCGCGGGACCTGACAGGTTCGCGTTGGTCATTGTCGGTTCAAGGTCGCCCAAGATGGTGGCGATGACGCGTTGATCGGGGCGCGATACGTTTTCAATCACGGTGACGGGCGTGGACGGGTCCGCGCCGTGCATCAACAGGCGGCCTTGGATGAAACGCGCGGATTTCTTGCCCATGTAGATCGCGGCAACTTGGCCGGCCTCGGCCAATGTTTTCCAGTCATGATCCGCGTAACCCTTGGTGTCGTGGCCGGTGATGAAGCGCACGGAAGAATTGCGGCCGCGCTGCGTCAGGCTTTGGCCGATGTTTGCCACAGCGGCAGACGCGGCGGTGATGCCGGGGACGATGGTGTAGGACAGGTCAGCAGATGTGATTGCGTCGATTTCTTCATCGAGGCGACCAAAGACTGTTGGATCACCCGCCTTGAGGCGCACAACATGGTGGCCGCGCAATCCATGTTCGACAATCAAAGCGTTGATGTCGTCTTGTGCCATGGCTTTGCCAAAACCTGTCTTGCCTGCATCAATCATGATCGCTTCGCGCCGCGCCAGTTCCAGAATTTCGGGCGTCACAAGCCGATCAAAGATCACCACATCGGCCTTATCGAGGGCTTTGCGGGCCTTCAGCGTCAGCAGATCAGGATCACCGGGGCCAGCGCCAACAAGATCGATGTGACCGGGTTTGGCGTCTGTGTTCAGATGGTCATCCAGCAGGGTGTCGAGGGCTTGTTCAACCGCGTCTTCGCCTTGCGTGACGGCGCGGGGGCCTGCGTTGAAGTAGAAATCAGACCAGAAATTGCGGCGCGCCGCGCCAAATGGCAGCTTTTCGGCCATACCGCGAAACCCTTTGCCGATGCGCGCAAGCGTGCCGAGCGACGCGGGCAGGCGTTCTTCGAGGTCTTTCTTGATTGCGCGGGCCAGAACGGGCGCCGCGCCTTCGGTGCCGATGGCGATTGTGACGGGATCACGATCCACGATGGCGGGGGTGATAAACTGGCTGTCGTGCAGATTATCGACGATATTGACCAAAGCGCCGTCGCGGTGGGCGAGGGTGGCTGTGCGTGCGTCCTCAACGGCATCCTCATGGGCAGCGTAAAACAGCGATGCACACATCGTGTCGCCGGGTTCCATTGCGCGGCTCAGCAGGGTCAGGCGGCCATCTGCGGCCCATGCATGGATTTGTGGTGCGGCCTGCGCGGCAATCACCGTCAGCCTCGCCTCGGTCTTCAGCAACAAGCGCAGTTTGGCCAGTGCCGCGTCACCGCCGCCAGCTAAAACGATGCGGCGGCCCTGCACGGCGAGGAAGATGGGGAAGTGTTTCATGTTGGTGAGTCCCGATTGCTTGACCTCAATATAGAATATTATTCCACCAATTGCGCCGTTCATCGGGTTGAAAGGGACGTGTGTTCGTCGTATGTCACAAATCAGTCAAGATGTTTCCCAAGGAGAGGAAAAAGCGAATGGACGTTCGGATAGATGAGCTGGACCGGAAAATTCTACGCGCCATGCAGCGCGATGCGGGGCAATCTTTGGATGAAATCGCTAGGGTTGTCGGCTCTTCAAAGACGCCGGTTTGGAACCGGATTCGCAAAATGCGTGACGCAGGGGTGATTGGCCAGCAAACGGTCATGCTGAATGCCGAGGCGCTTGGGTTTGAGGCGTGTTTTTTCGTGCTGATCCGCACGTCGGAACATGAGGCGGGTTGGCAGGCCAAGTTCTTGAAAGCCTTGATGGATCGCCCCGAAGTGCAAGAGGCACACAGGTTAGCGGGTGATATTGATTACATCCTGAAAGTCCGCGTGCAAAATGCGCGGGCCTATGATGTGTTTTATCAGGCGCTGATATCAGAGGTGCGGGTGTTTAATGTGACGGCATTGCTGAGCATGGAAGAGATCAAATCGACCGTCGCTTTGCCGCTGTAAGCAGCAGGGTCACCCGAAGATTCGTGACACTTCGCGCAGGATTTTTTCGCGGATCGCGCGGGGGTAGTCCAAGTGGCGGCGCGCGGTGATGACAAATCCGTCGCGGGTGATGACAGAGCGACTGAAATATGTGGTGAGCGCGATCCCCATGCTTTCAATTGCGATGCCGTTGATCGTCACGCCGCGCCGCTCTGCCTCACGCGACGCGATGCGCGCGTCGCTGCCGGAATTTTGGGTGCCATCCCCAGATATATCAATGACTTGTCGGTTGCAGTTTGGCGCATTGCCGAACTGATCAAGCGCGAACAGGATCGCATCGCCAATTGCGGTGTCCGATTGCACAAAGGCGCGCGGCATGGTGCGCGCGTCCACTGCGAACCCGCGCACATCGGCGATTGAACGCAATTGCCGCCAAGGCAGCGACAGTTCTTGGCGACCCACGCCGGACCACTGAATGACGGCGACGGCGACTTGGCCGCTGATCAACGCCTCCGACACCTCTGCGTCCAGCACCGCGTCGGCCATGCCGTCGGCTTGCAACCTGTATTCAACAGGGTCGATGGAATTGGAAACGTCGATTGTCAGTAAAAGGGCGGTGTCACAGCCCCATGCAGGGGCGGCGGCCAGAAAGAATGCGCTCAATAAGGTCTTCATGACCCCAGCTTGGCGGGGTTTTGTTTGAATTGATAGAGGGGTAAAAGTGCCGGATTCTGTTGCCACAGGGGTTTGCGTACAAACACCGGCGACAGTTCAGCAGCAAACGACATTTAAACATTTGAAAGGGGGAAAAGGTGCCGGATTCTGTTGCCAGGCTCCGGCGGGCCCCGCCTTACGCTGCTAGGCGCAAGGACTAAGTTTCGGTATTACGCACAGCTTACGCTGCGAGTGCTACCTGAGCATTGTTGTCATTTGCAACTAGCTTTGATGTACCGATACGGTGGTAACTCGCCGAGATAAAGCTAACCTCTTTAGACGTTCGTCGATCCTATTTCGTCCCCATATCGGCCAAATGAGCCATCCCAGCAAAGGGCGTGATGGTGGAGACGCCGGGTACCGCCCCCGGGTCCGATCCGCTTATTGCAAGCGCGTTTATATCCATAGTCCCGAAGGACATCTAACAGTTAAGGCGGCAGGGCGCGCAATTCAAGCGGTATCGCAGATCAGGCGGGCCAGTTCATCCAGATGAGCCATGCGGCCAGCGGCCATTCCAGTGCAAGAAAGGTCAGCGCCTTTTGCATCGGTGGCTTGTCGAGGATGATCGATAGGCCGCGGCCTAGGCCCGCGCCGCCGTAGGCGACGCCCAGCATGAAATAACCCCACGGGTTCATGGTGATCACGCAGTACAGCCCGACAACGACGTATAAACCGCCAGACCCTGCGCGAAGTTCGCTTAGTCCCATGGTCGATCCTGTGGTCTCAAGATCAAGCGCACTTGCCGTGTAGCGGGGGGCCAAAAAGCCGACGCCACCGATAAAGATGGTCCAGATGGCTATGATGATGCTGACGATGTCCATGATCTCTCCTTGCTCTTATTGGGATATACGAGCGGATCGCGGGGTTAGTTTGCTTTGGGTGTGATTTTCTTTGCGCCATTCTTTTCTGCCGCGACGGATTGGCCCAATTGCGCAGTGTAAGTGGCCAGGTCGGCAAGCAGTTTGTCGACCAGTGGGGCGTCGCTGGCGTCTAGCGCGTCGGCGATGGCGGTGTGCAGCCCGACGATATGGCTGCGGTCGCGCGCGGTGAACGTGATCATGTTCATCAGCGGTTCAATCGCTTCAACCGCGCCGGCCAATTGGTAGGACAACACCGGATTGCCCGCGCCATCGACCAAGGCACGGTGAAATGCCACGTCGGATGCACAAAAGCTTTCGTCCGAAAGACCGGGTTGCGCTTGTCGGGTGATTTCAGCGCGCATCGTGGCGAGGTGGTCTGCCGTGCGGCGCTGCGCTGACAAGGGCGCGCAGGCACGTTCCAGCGCAAACCGTGCTTCGCAGGCGGTGTCGAAATTCACGTCATTCATCGACAACAGCAACGCCGAGGTGGTGATTTGCTGGCCGTAAGCCTGCTCAAACGTCAAACGGTTTACGAACGCTCCGCCCGTCGCACCGCGCTGGGTTCGGATCAGGCTTTGTGCAGCGAGCCGTTTTAGCGCCTCGCGCACGGTTGAGCGGGACACTGCGAACTGCTCGCTTAGCTCAGCCTCGCTTGGCAGGCGTTCGTCGATGGGCAAATCACCGGACACAATCGCGTCGCGGATGGATTTTGCAATCTGGGCGGAAAGGTCAGGTGCATTTTTCATTTGTCAGACATTTAAATGTCTGACATTTGTTTGGCAAGTGATGAGTCGTTTGGGAGGACGATACGTGAGCACCATTTTTAACATCAGGTCGGCCCTTTGGATCGGGTTTTTCGTGGCCATTGTGCTGGCGTGGTCGATGATGTTCATGATGGCGATCGGCATGGACGTTGATCTGATCGGGCGTCCCGGCGATATGGGGGCGACAATGGCAGCGATGGACCCTCGGATGCCGATGGACATGCCCATGGCGCGGTTCGGCCCGTTATTTTCAATGTGGGCGATCATGATGGCCGCTATGATGTTGCCCACTCTGGTCCCGACATTGCGGTCCTACGAAGACCTGATCGTCAGCGCCAATGGCTCCCGGGCTGGCTGGCTGGGCGTTTTGCTGGGGTATTTTGTCGTTTGGGTTGCCTTTGCCGCTGTGATTGCAGGTATCCAACTGGTGCTGTTGTTTGGCGGGATGGTCGACATGCTCGGCATCGCCAAGAACATCTGGATCGCCGCTGCATTGCTGATTGTTGTTGGCCTGTTCCAGTTTAGCCGCGCCAAGGAAGTTTGCCACGGCGTTTGCCATGCCCCTATGATGTATTTTGTCGGACACTGGAAAACCGGATTTCGCGGCGGACTGCGCATGGGACTGGGCCTTGGCGCGTTTTGCGTCGGCTGTTGTTGGGGATTCATGGCCTTGGGTTTCGTTGGCGGGGTGATGAGCCTGTTGTGGATGGGCCTTGCGACGTTGTTCATGATTTTGGAAAAACTGCCCGCCGTCGGGCATGTTGTCACAAAGCCGATGGGGGTCGTCTTGATCCTTGCAGGCATAGCATTGCCCGTTTGGGCTAACCTTTGAGAGGAAGTCGAATGGCCGATAAAAAAACTGCTTCAAAAGAGCGGCCCGCCGCAGACAAACTGGCGGTCAGCCAGCGCATCGACAGTCGCGTGGAAAGTAACCCGTTGCGCCGCAAGATGGAGCCAACAGATTGGGCCATCAAAGGCGAGCTTTTCCTGAATTGCTCATGCAACCTGTTTTGCCCCTGTGTCGTGTCGCTTGGTGCGCATCCCCCGACAGAAGGACATTGTCACGCGTGGATGGCGATCGCCATTGATGAGGGACATTTCGAGGGCGAGGACCTGTCAGGTCTGAACGTTGGTCTGCTGGTCGATATTCCGGGTCGCATGGGCGAAGGCAACTGGCGCGTTGCGGCCTATGTTGACGAACGGTCCAGCCAGAAAGCCTACAACGGCTTGCTGAAAATCTTCAGCGGCGCGGCGGGCGGCACGACAGGTCTGTTCACGTTCCTCGTGTCCGAGATTATCGGTGCCGAGCGTGAAAAGGTCGAAATCACCCGCGACGGCAAAAAGCGCGGGCTTTACATCGGGCGTAAGATTGCTGGTGAGATTGAGATGATTGACGGCGGTGATCCCGATCATCCGGTAATGATCACCAATTCCAAATACTGGATGGGGCCTGACATTATTGCCGCCAAGGGTCTGAAATCCAAAGTGCGTGATTATGGTCGCGTCTGGGATTTTGGCGGGATGTCGGCAGAGATTTGCCCAATTGATTGGAAAGGTCCCAAGCCGTGATTTCGCCTGAATACTGCCAAACAATGACGCGGTATAACCAGTGGCAAAACAATGGGTTGCGAGGCCATATTGAAGCGTTGGATGAAGACGCATTGTGCCTTGATCGCGGGGCGTTCTTCGGGTCGATCTTCGAGACGGTAAACCATCTGCTCTGGGGTGATCTTTTGTGGATGTCTCGGTTTGATGGTGGTGCTGGTCCATCAGTGGACGTCGAGGGTAACACCCGACTGACCGCCAATAAGGCCGAATGGGACCGGCTTCGATCGAACGCAGATGGGCGGATGATCGAATGGGCTGCTCAGATAAAACCCGCGGACTTGACCGGTGATCTGACGTGGTATTCCGGCATGAGTGGGCGGGAGCTGACTGAACCCAAAGCCCTCTGCGTCACTCATTTCTTTAACCATCAGACCCATCATCGGGGTCAGATTCACGCAATGTTGACGGCTGCAGGGCAAACGCCGCAGCCAACCGATCTTCCCTTCATGCCGGAGAGCTAAAATGGCTGTTATTTCAGGATCGCGGCGCATTCGCCGCACACCGTTTTCGGACGGCGTAGAGGCGGCGGGCGTAAAGGGATATACCGTCTATAACCACATGTTATTGCCCACTGTTTTCCGCTCAATCGTCGAAGACTATCATCATTTGAAATCTGCGGTGCAGGTTTGGGATGTCGCCGTTGAACGGCAGGTGGAAATCCGTGGCCCCGATGCAGGGCGTTTGATGCAAATGCTGACGCCACGCGATCTGCGGGCGATGTTGCCGGGCATGTGTTATTATGTCCCGATGGTGGATGAGACAGGCGGGATGCTGAATGATCCTGTGGCAGTCAAGATCAGCGAAGATCGCTATTGGGTGTCTATTGCCGATAGTGATTTGTTGTTCTGGATCAAAGGTCTAGCGTACGGTCTTCGCCTAGATGTCTTGGTTGACGAACCCGATGTTTCGCCGCTGGCCATTCAGGGCCCCAAGGCAGACGAACTGGCGGCGCGGGTGTTTGGCGACAAGGTCAAAGACCTCAAATTTTTTCGCTACGGGCATTTCGATTTCCAAGGCCATGACATGATCGTTGCGCGGTCCGGCTATTCACGCCAAGGCGGGTTTGAGGTGTATGTCGAGGGCAGCCACCTTGGCATGCCGCTGTGGAATGCGCTGATGGAGGCGGGCAAGGATCTTGATGTCCATGCTGGTTGTCCGAACCTGATTGAGCGGATCGAGGGCGGTTTGTTGTCGTATGGCAATGACATGAACCGCGATAACACACCGCACGAAGCGGGCTTGGGACGGTTCTGTTCAACGCAAACGGCAATCGGTTGCGTTGGTCGTGATGCGCTGTTGCGGGTGTCCAAAGAAGGGCCCGTCAAGCAGGTACGGGCGCTGCGGATTGAAGGTACTTTGCCGCCATGCGATCGCGGCTGGCCACTGATGGACGGGCAAACGCAGGTGGGAACAGTGACGTCCGCCACCTGGTCGCCTGACTTTGAAACGAACGTGGCCATCGGAATGGTGCGGATGACCCATTGGGACCCTGCGACCGATCTGGACGTGGTCACCCACGCGGGCGTTTTCCCTGCGGTGGTACAAGAAACATTTTGGATTTGATGCAGCCCTGAACAAATTTCAGGGCGAAAAAGGGAGAATTTCGATGTTCAATGCATTGGTTGTTGAAAAAGACGATGACGGAAAGACGAGCGCATCTGTGCAGCAGATCGGGCTGGATCGTTTGCCAGAAGGCGACGTCACGGTCGCGATCGAATATTCCACGGTGAACTACAAAGACGGGCTTTGCGTGGGACCGGGTGGCGGTTTGGTGCGCAACTATCCACATGTTCCGGGCATTGATTTTGCTGGAACCGTCGAGGCATCCGATGACCCGCGCTATAAGGCTGGCGACAAGGTTGTGTTGACCGGATGGCGCGTCGGGGAGGCCTATTGGGGCGGATATTCCCAAAAGGCGCGCGTCAAAGCCGATTGGCTGGTGCCGCTGCCCGATGGTCTGGACACGCGTCAGGCGATGGCTGTTGGCACCGCGGGCTTCACGGCGATGCTGGCGGTGATGGCGCTTGAGGATCACGGCATCAAGGACGGGCCTGTGTTGGTTACGGGGGCGGCTGGTGGTGTCGGGTCGGTGGCCACGGCCATTCTGGCCAATCTGGGCCACGACGTCGCTGGTGTGACGGGGCGGCCGGAGACGGCAGATTACCTCAAATCTCTTGGTGCGACGCAGATCGTTGCGCGGGAGGACTTGAACGAAACGGTCAAACGCCCGCTTGAAGCCGAAATGTGGGGTGGTTGTGTCGATGCAGTCGGCGGTGAAATGCTGGCGCGGCTGTTGGGACAGATCAAATACGGTGGATCAGTGGCGGCTGTGGGTTTGGCGGGTGGCGCGGGTCTGCCGGCCACGGTCATTCCGTTCCTTCTGCGCGGTGTGAATTTGCTGGGAATCGATTCCGTGATGCAGCCCTATGATAACCGCGTGCGGGCATGGGCGCGGATCGCCAAAGACCTGCCGATGGACAAGTTGGAGGCCATGGTGCAGCCCGCGGTTCTGTCCGATCTGCCGCAACTTGGCCGCGATATTCTAAAGGGTCAGGTCAAGGGTCGCGTTGTCGTTGATGTGAACGCCTAAACGACAGGGGGCGGCGCTGTTTGTGAACCAACAAACGCGCCGCTTCCAGTCTTCCATATTTCTGATCCCGCCAGCGCGCTTCCTGCGGGGAAGAATTAAAAGCAATGACGGGTTGGCTTCAGCGCTTGGCGGATTATGTTTCGGATCAGTAAAAGGAGCGCGATTTGAAACCGGTTATTTACTGGGTGCGGCGGGATTTTCGCATCGGCGACAATGCAGCGCTGTCGGCGGCCTGCGCATCTGGGCGGCCTGTTATTGCGCTGTTCATTTGTGACGAGGTCGTTGAGGGCCACGGCGCTGCGCCGAAATTTCGCCTTGGAGAAGGTGTGCGGGTTTTTGGCACGGCCTTGACGGCGGCGGGATCGCGGCTGATTTTGCGGCGTGGAAACGCCTTGGAGGTCTTGCGCGAATT
>JAGGNB010000128.1 GCA_017886375.1 Octadecabacter sp. | reverse complement strand
CCGCACCCAATGCGGCCGCCGGTGTCGGATTGGTAATTCCGCCAAGGATAGAACCGAGAACCGCAATGATCAGCACAAGCGGCGGAAAGACCACACGCAACAGATCGTTTTTGGCCAAACGCGCAAAGGCTGGCCGCATGGACCACATCACCAACAGCAGCGGCAATATGATGATCAACGTCGTCACACCGGGCGTTGTGAGCGCCCCGATCAACACAACGTCAGCCAGCAACATCAACAAGATCCCGATGCCGCCAACGATCAGCGGTCCGGAAGCTGCACTTGGTGAAACACCGCGCGCCGTTGTCAGAACCAGTGTCAAAAGCAGCGCAAGAACGGCAATACCTGTGCCAATTTTTGGCGCGTTGTTAGCCTGTTGCGTCACCAGTTCGGCGCGTTCCTCATCGCCCAGTTCGCGTGCTTCGATCACGCCACCCGCGTCATCAATCGCTGCTTGCTCGGCAACGGCAGTCGACCACGCCTCATCGCCGTGCAGCTCCTGCATTGCGATGGAACATTCCGTCGACACGTTCGTGCGCAGGCTGGCTGTCTGGCCAGTGTCGGTAAAGCTGTCGACGATGATAGACTGGCTGCCCACCACGCCGAGGTTCATCAAGAACACCAGCAGGATAACCAAACCACCCGGCACCGCGAGGAACCATGTCAGGCCTTCGCCGCGCGTGATCGGTTCATCTGTGCTCTCACCGACGGACACCGCTGGCGCTTTGCTTGGATTCAGCAAGGCATAGCAAAACGCATATGCCGCATAAAGAAACGCCAACAAAATACCAGGCAGCAACGCCGCTTGAAACAGCGTGCCAACGGACAGAACCGCGGGTGAACCCAGATAGGTCAGCGCGTCCGAACAGCCCAAAAGGGTCGCGCGGGTTTCTTGCGCTGCGGAATACAAATCACCCGCCAACGTCCCCAGCAGAACGATCACGATGGATGGCGGAATGATCTGGCCCAAGGTGCCAGACGCCGCGATCACACCCGTCGCAAGTTCTTTGGAATAGCCCGCCCGCAACATGGTTGGCAAAGACAACAGACCCATGGTCACAACGGTTGCACCGACAATGCCCGTTGACGCCGCAAGGAACGCGCCCACAACAACAACCGACACGGCCAAACCACCCGGAAGACCGCCGAAAACGCGGCTCATGGTGGTCAGCAAATCGTCAGCAATTTTGGACCGTTCCAGCGTGATGCCCATGAGGACGAACATCGCAACGGCAAGCAGCGTTTCAATCGACTGCCCCGCCAGAACACGTTCGTTCATCCGGTTCACAACGAATGACAGATTGCGGTCAATCGCCGTTTCCCAACCGCCGATAAACACAGCCTCCCCTATTCGGGGTAAGTCGGGATATCGGAACACGGATATAACGTCGCTCCTGATTCCGTCGGCGATAAGTGCGCTGTATTCGGCCGATGATTTGTCAATCGCTTGGTGGATCAGATAGCCACCACTGTCCAAAGCCGCGATGATCGCAAACGAAATAACCGCAGCCCCGCTGATGGCAAACGCCACCGGAAAGCCCGAAAGGATGCCCGAGAAGAGGCACAAGAACACAATAATTAGGCCAATTTCTACGCCATCAAGTCCGAAAAACATTAGTGCGTTCCCTCATATGCTTCTTCACCTTCGCCAAGGGAGTCCTTGTCGAGGTATTTATTGATGCTTTCCTCGCCCTCAACCAGTTCCAGATAGGACCGGTAGAAGAACGCAACGGAATGAAGCAAAACCAGTGCGGTAAACGTAACGAGCAGAACTTTGAACAGAAAATAGGCGTTGAACCCGTTCGGGCTGAACCCGATGGTTTCAACATTCCAGCGCACCGCGCGGGCCTTGTTCAGCAGGCGTTCAAGACTGTCGGACGCCGACGGATTGGGCACCACAAGATGACGCCACAAGAAATACCAGCCATACATCCAGGTCAGGATCGCCGCCGGCACCATAAAGACCATGGATCCGATCATATCAATGATGCGCTTGGCGCGGTGGCCAACGGCGGAATAGACAAGATCAACCCGCACATGACCGCCCTGCACAAACGTGTAAGTGACACAAAGACAAACGATCATCGCATTGTACAGTTTCAGGCTCTCGGCCCACCAACTCACATCAAACGTCATGGCAATGCCTAAGCCGATCGACAGCTCGGACACCGCGAAAACCCGTTGCATGAAGATGATCATGATCTGGACCAACACCATCAACAGGCCAGCCCAAGCAAACGTGCGCCCGATCTTATTGGCAAAACCTTCCAAGACCCGCACACAGCCCCACATGAAGGGGCGGTGCAGGAGCGCTACAGCCGTAAGTGCCAGAAACAACACGAAAAGCGCGAAAAACAGCTCATGCGAGCCGCCGTAATAAATGAACCGCATCAGCGATTCCTTGTCTTCGGTCGTGTTGGTCCAACTTAACCAGTCCAGCCAGACACTTGGATGGGTGACAGCGAAAGCGATGTTGTAAATCGCCTCGACGATATTTGCGAAAAGCCACACAAACGTGTTCCAAAGCGCGCCAAGAAACGTCGTGGCAGCTGCGATAGGGTCCGACCCTTCAGGGGCATTGCCCTGAAGCCGTTCCAACCATTGTGTGAAACCATTTTCATAGGATGACCAGAACCCACCTGCGTTTGCGGCGTCTTCTTCCATGTCCGTGCCCCTAAATATCTGAAAAATCTACGCCACGCGCTTTGCGCGTGGTAGGGATAGGCCCCGCCAATTTTGGCAGGGCCATCCTATTTTCATGGGCTGATCCCGAGTGGGATCAGCAAGCAGCCTTAGCCCATGACGCGGGCGCGCTGTGCTGTGTAGACATCGTCGGACACAGACGTCCAATCGTAGGTGGACCGCACTGCGGCTTCCTGGCTTTCGCGGATGCGTGCAAACAGCTCGTCACCCATGAATTCGTCCAGTGCCCCAGCGGCAGCTGTCCCGAATGCATCCCAAACGTCGTCCGAGAATTCCAGAACCTTGACGCCCTGCGACTTCAGACGGTCAAGTGCTGCACCGTTGTTGTAGTTTGACTGGGACAAGGACCACTGGTGGGTTGCCGCAGCTGCGGTCGAAATGATTTCCTGAATTGCAGGTGTCATCTCGTTCCAAACATCGAGGTTCATCGACGCCACAAGTGCCGAACCCGGCTCGTGCATGCCGCCTGTGTAATAGAACTCACAGACTTCCTGGAAACCAAGACGTTCGTCAGCGAATGGACCAATCCATTCGGCGCCATCAATCGCACCAGACGCAAGGGCCTGATAGATTTCACCGCCCGGCACGTTTTGCACGGACGCACCTGTGCGACCCAGTGCAAGACCACCAAGGCCCGGCATACGGAATTTCAGACCCTGCAAGTCAGCTGCAGAATTGATTTCCTTGTTGAACCAACCGCCTGGCTGGTGACCGGTGTTACCCGCAAGGAAAGATTTCAGGCCAAAGATACCGCCCAGTTCGTCATGCAGCTGTGATCCGCCACCGTGGTAGTACCAGCTGGCCATCTCGCCACCTGTCGCGCCAAATGGCACGGCTGTGAAGAAGTAGTAACCAGGGTGCTGACCACCAAAATAGTAATCGGCAGAGTGGTACATGTCGGCCTGACCGGACGAAACAGCATCAAACACTTCGAACGCACCAACAAGCTGGCCAGCGGCCTTCTTTTCGATGGTGATTGCGCCGTCAGCCATTGCATTCACGCGGTCGATGAAATTCACCGCAGCGTCATCAAAAACCGCGAAACCGTCTGGCACCGAAGTGACCATCGTCAGCGTGCGGTTACCTTGTGCGTATGCAGGTGCGGCCAATGTCGTTGCGGCAGCGGCTGTACCGCCAAGGGCAGAAGTCTTCAGAAAAGAGCGACGATCCATATGGTATATCCTCCCATGGAATTAAACGCTTACAACCTCTCCCAAGGTGCAGGCAGATCGTTTCAAGTATTGGGACGTTACTAGTCCCTTTCCAATTGCGGAAGGCCTAAAACTCCGCATTTGGCCTTTATTGTAAGAAATCTTTACCAATATGGTCACTTGTTAGCGCTCACACGGAACGCCTCCCCAACTCGCTCAAAAATGAGGCTCCGCAGGCGCAGCGATTCGCCGCTCTTGATTCGCTCAAAAGAGATCAAGGTTGCTATCGCCAACGCCACCAAACGGGACCGCATGACCGTCTAATCGGCCCATGCCACAATCCTGAACACGGGTTATATAGTAGAAACCGGCGCTAGGGCGATCCTTGGACGCCGACGCCACTCGGTGGCTGCATCACGTTTTTTGCTGGATCAACATTTTCGCAGACCATCTCTTAAGCATGTGTGTTGTAAATCAAAGCTCCGTCCAACACGGTCAGAATTCCGATCACGACGTGGTCGGACCCGCCAGAGTCTTGTTGGCTGAACACACCTACTTGCCTGCTACCTTAGCTGCAAACCGGCAAAAAGCAGTGCAAATCCATCGCCGCCCACCACCCCTTGAAAGAAAGTTGCGAAAAGCAGTCCCCAAACGACATTTTTGCGATTCTGGCTGTTGACCCCCCTTGCCCACAAAGGCATAATAACCGCAACGCAAAAGGAGACCTCGAATGCTTTGCATTCTTCTAGTGGTGGGACGAACGCGCATGGGCCTGTAAAGGTTGACCATAATGGTTCCCATGCGCCTCCGAATTTTCGGGGGCTTTTTTATGCGATATACTTGTCCGGATGGACACAACGACACGACACAGAAACGACGATACCGCGAACACGCGAAAAGCTGAGACAAGGAAAATACAATGTCTGCTCACATGACTGGCGCGAAAATGGTAGTTAAAGCTCTGATAGATCAGGGCGTTGACACGGTCTTTGGCTACCCCGGTGGCGCTGTCCTGCCGATTTATGACGAGATTTTTCAGCAAAACTCGATCAAGCATGTTCTTGTGCGCCATGAACAAGGCGCAGTCCACGCCGCCGAAGGCTACGCGCGATCCACAGGCAAACCCGGTGTTGCGCTGGTAACATCAGGCCCCGGCGCGACAAACGCAGTCACCGGCCTGACGGACGCGCTGCTGGATTCAATTCCAATCGTCGTTCTGACCGGTCAGGTCCCGACCTTCATGATCGGGTCGGACGCATTTCAAGAAGCCGACACCGTTGGCATCACGCGCCCCTGCACCAAACACAACTGGCTGGTCAAAGAGACCGACAAACTGGCGGGCGTTATACATGAGGCATTCCACGTCGCCATGTCCGGTCGCCCCGGCCCCGTTCTGGTCGACATTCCCAAGGACGTGCAGTTCGCCAATGGCACCTACACCAAACCGCAGCCCTCCAGATCGCATTACCAACCCCAGGTCAAAGGCGACATTGGCGGCATCACCGATCTGGTTGCCGCGATTGAAAAAGCCAAAAAGCCGCTGTTTTATACTGGCGGCGGTGTCATCAACTCAGGCCCCGCGGCCAGTCAATTGCTACGCGAACTGGTCGGGGCGACAAATTTCCCGATCACCTCGACCCTGATGGGTCTGGGCTGTTATCCGGCATCGGGCGACAACTGGCTCGGAATGCTGGGCATGCACGGGCTGTATGAGGCGAACATGGCGATGCACGATTGCGATCTGATGATCAATATCGGCGCGCGCTTTGACGACCGCATCACCGGCGTGCTGGATAAATTCTCGCCAAATTCGATCAAGGCGCACATCGACATCGACCCGAGTTCGATCAACAAGGTCATTCGGACCGATATCGCCATCGTCGGCGACGTCGCCCATGTGCTTGAGGATCTGTTAAAGGTCTGGAAATCCCGTGGCCGCAAAACCAACGCAGAAAAAGTTGGCAAATGGTGGGAAGAAATCAAGGAATGGCGCAAAGTCGACTGCTTGTCGTTCAAGCAAGAGGGCAAGATCATCAAGCCGCAATACGCGCTCTCGCGGCTTGAGGCGCTGACCAAGGATCGCGCGGATCGCTATATCACCACCGAAGTGGGCCAGCACCAGATGTGGGCGGCGCAATATCTCGGCTTTGAACACCCCAACCAGTGGATGACCTCCGGCGGTCTGGGCACCATGGGCTACGGTCATCCGGCGTCGATTGGTGTGCAAATGGCGCATCCGGATGCCTTGGTCATCAACGTGGCAGGCGAAGCATCATGGCTGATGAACATGCAAGAACTGGGAACGGCGGTGCAATACCGCCTGCCCGTCAAACAGTTCATCCTCAACAACGAACGTCTGGGCATGGTGCGCCAGTGGCAGGAATTGCTGCAC
>JAGGNB010000212.1 GCA_017886375.1 Octadecabacter sp. | reverse complement strand
TATGCGCGAGGAGTTCCCGTGGGTGAACCCTGACGGGCGCAAGGACGCCGGACCAGACGATGTGGACGGCGCAATCGGGTTGCTGTGGAAGGTGTGGGCCATGACCGCCGCAGTTGCATTCGGTGGCGCGGTTGTGATTGCGCTGCTGTGATGGTGCGTTAACCTGCCGCCAACACATGGAGGTCCGATGCTAAAGTCACTGATCGTTTCGATATCGCTTATTGCGGCACCCGTCTTTGTCACACCACTGGCGGCACAAACCTGCGGCGGCACGTTTTCCGCCTTCTTGGGCGGGGTGGTCGATGAGGCCGCGACGAAAGGCATTGATCGCGCCACCGCTGAGGGGTTTTTGGCGGGCGCGCAGCAGGATCAAGCGGTGTTGACTGCGGATCGATCGCAAGGGTTCTTTCAACGGGACTTTATCGATTTTTCGCGGCGCCTGATATCAAACAACCGGATTGAAAACGGGCGTGCACAGGCACAACGTCAAGATGCCATATTTGATCGGATTGAAGCTGAGTTCGGGATTCCGCGCGGTGTCTTACTGGCGTTCTGGGCATTCGAGACAGATTTTGGCGCGGTGCAGGGTGATTTCAACACCCGCAACGCGTTGCTGACTTTGGCGCATGATTGCCGCCGACCAGAGCTGTTCCGCCCACAGATTTTCGCCGCGATGGAGCTGTTTGCCCGCGGCGATTTTGACCCCGCCACCACAACAGGCGCGTGGGCTGGTGAAATTGGCATGGTGCAGATGCTGCCCGGTGACATCATTGAAAACGGTCGTGACGGGGATGGTGACGGGCATGTGACGCTGAAAACGTCTGCGCCAGATGCGTTGTTGTCGGGGGCGTCGGTGTTGTCATCGCTGGGCTGGCAGGCGGGGCAGCCTTGGTTGCAGGAAGTCACGGTTCCCGCCGATATGGACTGGGCGCTGTCGGGGACCGAAACAAAATTGGCCGCCAGTGATTGGGCGGCAATGGGCGTTTCTGCGCGCAGCGGCAGCTTGGCGGATTTGCAGGCGAATTTGATTTTGCCGATGGGCCGCAAGGGGCCAGCGTTCCTTGCCTATCCGAATTTCGATGTCTACTTCGAGTGGAACCAATCGTTTGTTTATGTGCTGACGGCGGCCTATTTCGGCACACGATTGCAGGGGGCGCCTGTCTATAATGCGGGCAATCCGGATGCGGGATTAAGCGGTGAGCAAATTCTGGCCCTGCAACGCAAGCTACAAGCGCGCGGGCACGATGTTGGCGGGGCAGACGGTATTTTGGGCGCGCGGTCGCGCATCGCCATTCAAGCGGAACAAACGCGGCTTGGGCTGCCTGCGGATGCATGGCCGACAGCTGCGTTGCTGAACGCGCTTTGATGTCAGAACAATCGCACCAATGGGGCGTCTGCACGACCGTAAAGGCGCCGCTTGTTCAGATTTTGGCGTTTATCGCGTGGCATCGCCACATTGGTGCGGCCCATATCTGGGTGCATTTGGACGACGCCGATGAGGTGTCGGCGCACGTGATCAACCAGTTGGACGGGGTCACGGCGGTGCAATGCGATGCCGCCTATTGGGCCGAAAAGGGGTTCCGCCCGAAAAAGCAAGAAGCGCGGCAATCGCACAATATCCAGCGCATTTACGGGCTGGCAGCGCTGCCCGTGATCGCCCACTTGGATGTGGACGAATATCTGTACCCGAAACGCCCGATGGCCGACATTCTGGCCGATTGGACAGACGGTAGCCCGTTTCTGCGGGCGACCCCTGCCGAGGCATTGCACGACCCCACATTGCCCGACGACATTTTCACCGCCCGCCAGTTTCGCCTGCCGTTTCCCAACGGGCTGTCGATTGAACGCAGACACGCGGTGCTGGGCCAATACACGCTGATCCTGCGCAAAAATATGCTGAGCCATAAGGTCGGCAAAAGCCTGTTTCGCACTGGCATTGCGGGGTTTGTGCCGCGCCTTCATGCGGGGACGATCGGGGTGGATGGCCCGCAGATTCGCCTGCCGTTGCATCCAGATTTGACGGTCCTGCATTTCCACGCGCAGGACCGCGCCGCATGGTTTTCGGCCATGCCACACCGCGTGACCAACGGGGCGTATCGGTTCAACGAACCCTTGGCGGAGTTTCTGGACGCGGCGACCGCCGCCGAGATTGATGGGTTTTATGCGGCCACCCAAACGGCAGACCCCGCATTGATCGCAGCATTGAAGGCCGAAGGATTGTTGGTCGAGGCGAATTTGGCACTGCGCCAGAAAGTCGAAAAACTGCCGTTCTAGTGGTGGGTTCTGCTGCGTCAGGCCACCATCGTTGACGCCGCTTTCAGATCGACAGAGACGAGTTGGCTGACGCCTTGTTCGCCCATCGTCACACCGTACAAACGATCCATCCGCGACATGGTGACGGCGTGGTGGGTGATGATCAAAAAGCGCGTATCGGTGCGGCGCGTCATCTCATCCAACATGTCGCAAAAGCGCGTGACATTGGCATCATCAAGGGGTGCGTCAACCTCATCCAGCACACAGATTGGCGCCGGATTGGCGAGGAAGACGGCAAAGATAAGCGCCATCGCAGTGAGGGTTTGTTCACCACCCGACAGCAAG
Organism: Octadecabacter sp.; assembly: GCA_017886375.1. GTDB lineage: Bacteria > Pseudomonadota > Alphaproteobacteria > Rhodobacterales > Rhodobacteraceae > Octadecabacter. The sequence continues at coordinate 19,973 of JAGGNB010000212.1, read as the reverse complement.
GACAACGTGCTGAGCTTTTTGCCCGGTGGCTGGCACATGATCTCAAGGCCAGCCTCAAGCGGGTCATCTGATTCGACCAAAACGAGCTTGGCTTCGCCGCCGCCAAACAGGTGTTTAAACAGGGTGCCAAAGCTCTCATTGACCTGTTCAAACGCGGTGAGAAGGCGTTCGCGGCCTTCTTTATTGAGGCTTGCGATCCCTGTGCGCAGGGCGCGGATTGCATCATCAAGGTCGGTCTTTTCGCGGGCGAGGAGATCATGTTCCGACTGCACTTCTTTGGCGTCTTCTTCGGCGCGCAGGTTCACAGCACCCAAAGCGTCACGCTGGCGTTTCAGACGGTTGACGTCATTTTCGATCGCGTCGGATGCAGGCATCTTGTCGGGATCAACGTCAAGTTTTTCGAGCAGATTTTCTGGCGTCGATTCTAACGCCTCATGGATGCGGGTCGCGGCGTATTGAGTGGTTTCTTTGGCAGCGTCGGCGCGGGCTTCTGATCTTGCGCGGGCTTCGCGGGCTTCTGATGCCGCGCGTTCAGCGTCACGTTCGGCCATGGTGGCATCGCGCAGGGCGGTTTCGGACAGGGCGAGCGCGTCGGCCGCGTCGCTGCGCCGTCCGTCAGCCTCGCCGATTGCATCGGCAAGCTCATCGCGTTTGGCGGCGATTTCGTCGGGCGCGGTCATCGCCTCTTTCAACTCGTCTTGTGACGTCTCCTTGCGCTCTTGCAGGTCATCGGAACGTTTTTTTGCTGTCTCGAGGCGGTGTTTCCAACCGCTGACTTCTTTGGTGATTTCCTGGCCACGCTTGGTGCGGGCTTCGCCCTCGCGGCGGACCTCATCATAGCCGGACCGTTTTGACATCATGGTCATGCGCGCGGCTTCGACGGTCATTTTGATGTCTTCGACTTGGCCGCGCGCCTCATCGAGATTACCCAATCCCTTGAGGGTGCTTTCGGCTTCGCCAAGCGCCGTGCGGGCGCCCATCGCCTCATCCTCATAGCGTGCCACAGCGAGGCCGCTGGATTCCAGCTTACCGTCCGCCAAAGTACGGTCCGCTTCGGCACGCGACAGCGCACGATTGGCATCCCCCACGGCCCCGTCGGCCGCGCGGCGGGCATCGCGCGCGGCCTGATCAGCCCGCGCCAATTCCGCCAGACGGGTGGTGAGCATTTCGTGCGCTTGGCGCATGCCGTCGGCCTTGGCGGTCGCGTCGTTGAGGTCTTTTTTCAGCCCTTCCAAGCGATTAAGCTGTTGCAGCCGCAATGCCGCCGCCGATGGTGCGTCCTCAGCGGCAGAGCGAAAACCGTCCCAGCGCCACAGATCGCCCTCGATGCTGACCAACCGCTGACCCGGTTCAAGGCCATTTTGCAGGCGCGCACCGTCGCCTGCATCAACCAGCCCGACCTGCCCCATCCGGCGCACCAAAACTTCGGGCACGGACACGTAGTTGGTCAGGGCTTTGACGCCTTCGGGCAGCGATTGCGGCTTGGCGTAGGCGGGCAGTGCCACCCAGCCCGATCCCATGTCGGGTGTGACAGCGGGCGCCTTGAGGTCATCGGAAAGCGCCGCGCCAAGGGCCTTTTCGTAGCCGGACTCGACCCGCAATTGATCAAGAATCTGGGATCCTTCGGAGCTGTCGCGGTCCACAAGTTTGGCCAAAGCGCCGGTTTCAGCGCGCAGGGCGTTTGCTTCGCCTTCGGCCTCTGATCGCAGGGCGCGCGCGTCGGCTTCGCGGTTTTGTGTGTCGGCGCGGGCGGCTTCGGCTTCGGCCAAGACATCCTCGGCTTTATCAGCGGTTGCGCGTGCGACGGCTTCGCTGGTTTTTGCGGCCTCAAAATCCTGCGCCGCTTTGGCGAGGGCAGCCGTTGCGTCGCCGCGTGCCGCAATGGCGCGCTGGGCTTCGGCTTCGTTTTTCGCAAGCGTTTTGCGGTAGTCATCAATGAGGCGTTGTGCGGATTGGTGACGTGCGGCCAGTCGCGCCACGTCTTCGGTTATCTCACCCAACGTGGCTTCGCGATCCGCGAGGATTTGGGCCCCGTCTGTGGATGCAACACGGGCATCCTCAAGGCGATCATCATGCCCGGCACCCGCCTTGGCAATCTCACGCGCTTCCCATTCCAGACGCTCAATCGTTTCGCCCGCGTCTTTGTTGAGGCCAGCCTCGCGTTCCATATCAAGGGCCAGCTGTGCGATGCGGTTGGTCAGGACCTCGATGGTCTGTTTGGCGCGGGCTTCTTGGTCGGCCAGCGTGTCACGCTGAACATGGAGGCGTTGCAGGACGGCGGCGGCGATGGCTTCTTCTTCGCGCAGGGCAGGTAGGGCGTCTTCGGATGTCTGGCGGACCTTGGCAGATTGACGCGCGGCGGTCTCAGACGCAGCGGCCTCAGTGGTGCGGGTGCGCAACTGATCGGCGGCGGCGGCGCGGGCTTCGTCGGCTTCTTTCCAACGGCGGTACAGCAGCAGGCCCTCAGATTGGCGCAACTCGTCACCGATGGCGCGGTAACGTGCGGCTTGACGGGCTTGGCGGGCGAGCGCGCCGAGCTGCGTTGCCAGTTGTTCAATCACATCATCGACGCGCGCGAGGTTCTGTTCAGACCCCTTTAGCTTCAATTCCGCCTCGTGGCGGCGTTGATACAGGCCAGAAATACCCGCCGCTTCTTCGAGGATTCGACGGCGGGCTTTGGGTTTTGAGTTGATCAGTTCCGCAATCTGGCCCTGCCGCACCAACGCGGGGGAATGGGCACCAGTGGACGCATCGGCAAACAACATCTGCACATCGCGCGCCCGCACGTCTTTGACGCCAACCTTATAGGCCGAGCCAACATCGCGGGTGATCCGGCGCACAATTTCAAGATTATCTGTGTCGTTGAACGCCGCAGGGGCGAGGCGTTCAGCGTTATCAATCACCAGTGAAACTTCGGCGAAATTGCGCGCGGGGCGGGTCGATGCACCTGCAAAAATCACGTCTTCCATGCCGCCGCCACGCATCGCAGTGGGGCGGTTTTCGCCCATGACCCAACGCAACGCTTCGAGCAGATTGGACTTACCGCAGCCGTTCGGCCCGACAACACCTGTCAGCCCGTCCTGAATGATCAGGTCGGTCGGGTCGACGAAGCTTTTGAAGCCGTTAAGTCGCAGGCGGGAAAACCGCATGTGGGTTGCCTTGATTGATTCTGTAGCCCGTAGTGTCGCCAACACAGTGCACACGAGTCAACGGACACCTACCGGATATGCCCAAAACAAGCGGGTTATCCACAATATATTGCGGTTTCTTGCCAGTCTTTGCTTTCTAAGTATCCCCGCCGGAGGCTCCAGCGTTTATCGCATGTGCGTCGGTAACGGCCAAAAGGCGCCGGAAACGGCCTTGACCGGTGCCACCGCACAGCGCACAACGGACGGGCATGGTTCATTGCAGTCCGGCCAAGCCGGAGTGTGGATCAAATGGGAATGTGGTGCAGGCCGATCCACTTAGGAGGCCAAATGCCACAGCCGCCCCCGCGACTGTAAGCGGTGAGTGTTCGTCCAATCCACTGGGAAACCGGGAAGGGGGCGAAGCGCACATTGACCCGCGAGCCAGGAGACCTGCCATGCGTGATGAAACCAACCGTCGGGGATGACGGGACAAAGGAGACGACACATGACTGCTGACGTTAAAACAATCGCACGCACCCAAACCCGCGCAGACGTAGCCCTGTTGCCAATTGCATTCGCCGCCCTTGCTGGCCTGATGCTGTTGTTCGCATCCGGCTATGCACAAGCGTCCGTGCTGCATGATGCGGCCCACGACCAGCGCCACGCCATGGCATTTCCCTGCCACTAAGGCAGACGCTTAAACAAAATGACAAAGAATTTGTTGACCAGCGCAGTGTTCGCTGGCGTTGTCGCAGGGCTGATTGCCGCCCTGTTGCAATTCTATTTCGTTATTCCGACGCTGCTTGAAGGGGAACTCTTTGAGACCGGCGCGCGGATTCATTTTGGCGCGGATGGATCACCACAAAGCGACCGCGGATCGCCTGGAATGGGCGGTGATTTCGGCCGTCATTTGATGACCGTCGGTTTCAACATTGTGACCTATGTCGGCTTCGGATTCTTATTGCTGGCCGCCATGGCTTTGACCGAGATGAAGGGGTTTACCCGGATCACGGCGCGCAACGGGATCATCTGGGGCTTGGCCGGTTTCATCGCCATTCAAATGGCACCAGCGATGGGTCTGCCACCGGTTTTGCCGGGCACGATTGGCGCCGAAGTTGAGGCGCGTCAGGCGTGGTGGTTGGGAACGATTGTCGCGTCCAGCATCGGGTTATGGATGATCGCGTTTGCGCGGGGACCGATTGCCTTGGCGGGGGTCGCTTTGTTGGCCGCGCCGCAGTTTATCGGTGCACCGCAACTGGATACCTATTGGGGGGTCGCCCCACCGGAATTATCTGCGCAATTCGTGTCCTATAGTTTGGGCGCCGCCGCTGTGGGCTGGACCTGTCTTGGCTTTTTCGCCGCATGGTTCTGGACGCGTGAGAATTAGGCGGGAATTCTCTCTACATTTCTATGCGGGAATCCTCCCGACAAGACAAAATCGCAACGCCCCTGCTGGCCGCGCGTCCATGATTTGCCCGTCGGGGCTGGCGGCGTAAAGTTTGGCAAAGGCTTCGATGTCTTCGGGGGTGTCTGGATCAACGCCGGTAAACAAATACGCGGCCTTCCCCTCGGCGCGCACCGCGAGGCTGATGGGTTTGTCGCACACGTTCATACAGTCCGTGGTTTCGACGTTGACGCGTCCAATCAGGGCTTTTGCCAAATCCGCACCGCCTGAACAGCCGGTGCACACAATGAAACGGTCGCCCTTTTTAGCAGAAGTGTCGGCCATCTGACTTTCCTTTCGGCCCCATCCGGGCCACACATTGGAACCACTTTATAAGGATACACTCCATGGCTGCCAAGATTCCTGCCACCGTTGTTACTGGTTTTCTCGGCGCGGGTAAAACCACGCTTATCCGGCACATGCTGGAAAACGCCAAGGGCAAGCGCATTGCGCTGATCATCAACGAATTTGGTGATCTGGGCGTCGATGGTGATATTCTGAAAGGCTGCGGGATTGAAACATGCAGCGAAGACGACGTCGTTGAATTGTCCAACGGATGTATCTGCTGCACGGTGGCGGATGAATTCATCCCGACGATGGAAATGCTGCTGGGTCGCGACAATCCGCCCGATCATATTGTGATCGAAACATCCGGACTGGCGCTGCCGCAACCGCTGGTGCGCGCGTTCAACTGGCCCGGAATTTCAACCCGCGTGACGGTTGACGGGGTAATTACGGTCGTGGATGGCAAGGCTGTGTCTGACGGGCAGTTTGCCCACAACGTCGCCGCCGTGGATGCCCAACGCAAGCAGGACGGGAATTTGGACCACGAAACGCCGCTGTCGGAGCTGTTTGAAGACCAGATTGCTTGCGCGGATATGATCGTCGTCAACAAGGCAGATTTGCTGGCGGACGGCGAAGCGGACAAACTACGCGCGGCGCTGAAATCCGAAGCCCGCGAAGGTGTTCAGGTTGTGACTGCGACGATGGGCGCGCTGCCGGTTGATATTTTGCTTGGTCAGGGTGTCGGCGCTGAGGGTAATCTGGAATTGCGCCATGAGGTGCATCACCACCATCATGATCACGACGACGACCATCACGATGATCATGGCGATCATGAAATTGGCCATGAACACGCGCACGGCCACGACGAGTTCGAGAGCTTTGTCGTTGAACTGGGCGAGATTGAGGATGCGAATGCGTTCGCAATTCAGGTCGCCGATGTGATCCGTGCCCATGATATTTTGCGCCTCAAAGGGTTCGCCGCCATTCAAGGCAAGCCCATGCGCCTGACATTGCAGGCCGTTGGTCCGCGTGTGGATACGTATTTCGACCGCCCGTTTGGCACGGCCCCGCGCGTAACGCGGCTGGTTGTCATCGGTCAGGCAGGGCTGAAACAGGCGGAGATCGATGCCGCCTTGCGGGCATGATCGTTGTCGAAACAGGCGATCCGTTCGCCCCCCAAGCCCGCGCGTTGCTTGAGGCGAGCCATGCGTTATTGCAAAGCCTGTTTCCAGCCGCCGACAATTACTATCTGAGCATTGAAGCCCTTACTGCCGACAACATTCATTTCTTCACGGCTCGGCGCGGTGATGTGATTGTCGGCGTTGGGGCCTTGGCAGATCACGGCACCTACGGCGAGCTGAAGTCGATGTTCGTTGAAGAAGCATCGCGCGGGCAAGGAATCGCTGATGCGATCATGCGCCAGATCGAAGACCATGCACGCAGCCTTGGATTACCAATGCTGCGTCTGGAAACAGGGTCACTTTTGTACGCAGCGCACAAAGTCTATGCGCGCCACGGGTTCATGATTTGTGGCCCGTTTGGCGACTACGAAGAGGACCAATTCTCAATTTTTATGGAGAAATCCCTGTGACGTTAGTCTTTCGCGGCCTCGTCGCTCGCCTTTTCGGCGTTGGCTTTCATCTTGGCGAGAAGTTCTTCTTTGGTTGGGCGCTTATTGGACGGGTTCTTGCCGCCGAAAGCGTTGTGTTCTTGGTGGCGCGGTTGACCTTTGGGGCCTTTAGGCGCGCCAGATGCTTTATAATCCATAATCACTCTCCTATTTGGAAGGCGTTTATCTGATGCATTTGTTGGCGGCAACTCCGGGTGCGATTGATGACGGTAAAGAACCCGTTGATCTGGGGCAAACGCCTGCGGATGTGGTGGTGATTTCTGCGGCCGATACGGAATTGGCGGCCCTGTCTGCAGCACGCGGCGAAATGGCGGAACCGCCGACACTGCGGCTGGCCAGCATGATGCACCTGATCCATCCGATGTCGGTCGATTTGCATCTGGACACCTGCGCGACCAAATCGCGGCTGGTGATCGCGCGGTGTCTGGGGGGTGTCGGGTATTGGAAATACGGCGTTGAACAATACGCCGCACGCCTTCGTACAGCTGGCGTGCCCTTGGCGCTGCTGCCCGGTGATGACAAACCCGACGAAGAACTGCGCGCCCTGTCGACGGTTGCGGACGCGGATTACGACGCGCTTTGGTCCTATCTGGTCGAAGGTGGGCCCGAAAATTCGACGAATTTCTTGACCTTTGCAAAGGCCATGTTGGATGGCGGCGATCCGCCGGAATCCGCGCGGCCATTGCTGAAGGCGGGGGTGTATTGGCCCGGTGCGGGGATTTCAGACTTGGCCACCGCGCGGCGCGATTGGACGGATGGCGCCCCTGTCGTGCCGATTATATTCTATCGTGCTTTGGTGCAGGGCGCGGGGTTGAACCCGATCAACCGGTTGGTGAAATCGCTGCTGCGCGGGGGGATGAACCCCCTACCCGTGTTTGTGGCGTCGCTGAAAGACCCGCTTTCGCAGGCGACGCTGGAACACCTGTTCACCGACGCGCCACCTGCCGTAATCCTGAACTGCACCAGCTTCGCAGTCGGATCACCCCATGCTGGCGACAGCGCGACGCAGAACCCGTTGGCAGCCCCGTTCACCAACCGCGCGCCCGTGTTTCAGGTTGTTTTGGCAGCGTCGTCAGAAGCCGCTTGGGCTGAAGGTTTGGCAGGTCTATCGGCCCGCGACATCGCGATGAACGTGGCCCTGCCCGAGGTCGATGGCCGCGTCTTGTCGCGCGCGATCAGTTTCAAGGGGGAGGCCTATTTCGATGCGGCCACCGAATGCCCGATTGCCACCTACCGCGCCGTGGGCGACCGCGTGACATTTGTGGCCGACCTCGCGGCGAAGTGGGCCAAGCTGCGGGTGACGCCGCAAGCGGATAAGAAAGTCGCCTTGGTACTGGCCAACTACCCCAACAAGGATGGACGGCTGGCCAATGGTGTGGGTCTGGATACGCCCGCAGCGACGGTCCATGTTTTGGGACTATTGGCGGCGCAGGGCTACGACACCGCCGCCCCCGCTGACGCACAGGCGTTGATGGACACCATGATGGCGGGGCCGACGAACTGGCTGACGGATCGCGCGGACCGGATGGGTGGCGAAACCCTACCGCTCGACATTTACAAACAACACTTTGACGCGCTGCCTTTGTCGGTCAGAGAGCAGATCATTGACCGTTGGGGCGCGCCGGAACGCGATCCCTTCATCTTGGCCAATAAACTCTCCCCGAAGGGTCGCTCAGACACAGGCTTTGCCCTGTCGATCCACCGCTACGGCAACGCCGTCGTCGCGCTGCAACCTGCGCGCGGATATAATATTGACCCCACCGACACCTATCATTCCCCCGATTTGGTGCCGCCGCACAACTATCTGGCGTTCTATTTCTGGCTGCGTCACCACTGGGGCGCACACGCGATTGTGCACATGGGCAAACATGGAAATCTGGAATGGTTGCCCGGCAAAGCGACCGCGCTGAGCGAGACCTGTTGGCCAGAGGTCGTGCTGGGGACGACGCCCCATATCTATCCGTTTATCGTCAACGATCCCGGTGAAGGCACGCAGGCGAAACGCCGCGCAGCGGCGGTGATTATCGACCATTTGACACCACCGTTGACGCGCGCCGAAAGCTATGGACCGCTGCGCGATCTGGAGGCTTTGGTTGATGAATACTATGAGGCGGCAGGTGTTGATCCGCGCCGGATTGAGCTTTTGCGGCGTGAGATTTTGTCGCTGTCAGAGGTCACTGGTCTTGGCAAAGACGCAGGCTTTGCAGGCGACGAAGACGGTGATCTGGCGAAACTGGATGCCTATCTGTGTGAGCTGAAAGAGGCGCAAATTCGCGACGGGCTGCATGTGTTCGGGCAATCGCCCGTTGGCACGTTGGAACGCGATCTGGCGATTGCGCTGGCTCGCGTGCCGCGTGGTGACGGGACAGGGCGTGATGCATCCTTGTTGCGGGCAATGGCTGTGGATTTAGCGTTGGGGTTTGATCCGCTGGATTGTGAGATGGCGGCACCGGCCGCCGAAAGACCTGCCATTTTGAAGTCTGTCAGCACTGATACGTGGCGCACGCAGGGCGATACTGTTGAACGGTTGGAACTGTTTTCACAGGATATCCTTGACGGGAAACACGATGGACCCGGCCCAAGATCGCAAGAGGTCGTTGCGGAAATTATGCAGACGATCCTACCTGTGGTGGCCGCGTGTGGACCGCGCGAAGGGGCGGGGCTTCTTAGCGCGCTTTCGGGGCATTTCGTGGCACCTGCGCCATCTGGCGCGCCGACGCGGGGACGTTTGGATGTCTTGCCGACGGGTGGGAATTTTTATTCTGTTGATGCCCGCGCCGTGCCGACACCGACGGCGTGGAAGCTCGGCTGGAAATCCGCGAACCTGTTGATTGAAAAGCATCTACAAGATCACGGCGATTGGCCGCGTGCGATGTTGGTTACGGCGTGGGGCACCGCGAACATGCGCACCGGTGGCGACGATATTGCACAAGCGATGGCGTTGATGGGTGTAAAGCCGAAATGGGACGCCGCGAACCGGCGCGTCACAGGGTTTGAGGTGTTGCCGGAGGGTGTTTTGGGGCGACCGCGCGTCGATGTGACCCTACGGATCAGCGGATTTTTCCGCGACGCGTTCCCACAGTTGATTGCGTTGTTTGATAGCGCCGCCAAGGCGGTTCAAGCGCTGGACGAGAGTGCGGATCAGAACCCCGCGGCGGCGCGAACCAAAGCAGGTGAGGCAAGCGCGCGGATTTATGGATCAAAGCCCGGTGCTTACGGCGCGGGCCTTCAGGCGATGATTGATGAAAAGCTGTGGGGCAATCGCGATGACCTTGCAGATGCCTACCTCGAATGGGGTGGATACGCCTACGGCGCGGGCGCGGAAGGCGTGCGCGATCGGGTCGGGTTCGAGGCGCGGTTGGGTCAGGTTGAGGCGATTGTGCAGAACCAAGACAACCGCGAACACGATGTGTTGGACAGCGACGATTATTACCAGTTCGAGGGTGGAGCGGCCGCAGCGGTTGCCAGTCTTCAGGGGCGCGACAGACCGATTTATCACAACGACCACTCGCGCCCCGAACGTCCGATTATTCGCACGTTGGAGGATGAAATCGGGCGGGTGGTCCGGTCCCGCGTTGTGAACCCGAAATGGATCGATGGGGTCAAGCGCCACGGATATAAGGGGGCGTTCGAAATGGCGGCGACGGTGGATTATTTATTCGCGTTCGCGGCAACGACGGGCGCTGTGCGCAATCACCATTTCGACCTCGTGGAAGAGGCGTATCTGGCGGATGACGACACGCGCGACTTTATCGCAGAACACAACGCCCCTGCCCTGCGCGAAATGGCGCAGCGCCTGCAAGAAGCGATTGATCGCGGACTTTGGGTTCCCAAAAGCAATTCGGCGCGGGCGCGAATAGGGGGGCTGTTGGCATGAAGACAGGACGATGTTTGTGCGGTGGGATCGGGTTTGAATATGATGGTGCGGAGCTGTTTGCAGGGCATTGTCATTGCGAAAGTTGTCGGCGCCAAACCGCAAGTCCGTTTACCACGTTTGTAGGTGTTGCGGACGGTACGTGGCGCTGGACAAAGGACGCCCCGTCAGAGTTTCAAAGCACGCGCGGGCAGGTTCGGTATTTCTGTGGGACCTGCGGTGCGCCTGTGGCGTACAGATCATCGCGCTGGCCCGATGAAATCCACTTTTATGCAGCACTTTTGGATGACGCGCAGGCGTTCGTGCCGACCGAGCATTACCATTGGGAAGAACGGCTACATTGGGCAGCGCCGTCCGATGATTTACCGAAAAATGAAGGCACGATTTCCGCGCTGGAAGGCGAAGAGGACGATCCGCCTCAAACCTGACGCCGCATGTGCCACACCGTCAGGTTCAAATAAGCAGACACTGGTTAAACAAACCGCTGACCGCCCCCTTCTACATCCCTCATTGCAGGTGTTGGTAATAAGGATAGGGGGAAAAATGTGGAATTTGGCCACTAATTAAAAAGCTGTTTTTTGACGGTGGAAATTCTGGTGAACCCGTCGCACGCAAAGGTTGCGCATCTACTGCGGCCTCAAATAGGGTAGCGGGAGGGAAAATAGGGTAACGCATTATGACAATTAAGAAATTCGCAGCACTTGGTGTGCTGGTCGCAACTTTAGTGGGCTGTACGCAAGCGGAAATCACGCAACCACCAATAACAGTCACACCAAACGTCGCACGCGATGCAGTCGGGATCGATGTTTATGCACGGCCACGCGCAGGCGGAAACCCTGTGCCAGCGTTTCGCGGGCAAAACACGGTTCAGATCAGAACCAGCGGAAAATTGAGCGATGGAGGTTTCGGTGAAATATCCGGTGTTCCGTGTCTTTTGGATTCCGGCGTCTATAAGGCCACATTCACCACACCGGCCAATCTGATTGTTCCTGACTATGGCCCGAATTCACCAGCATTATTTGTGCGCTGCACGACGGACACGACATCGGCGTCGGTCACGGCGAGCGTCGTCAATATGACGGCGCAGCAGCGCAATGCGTCTGCCGCTGGGACGGGTCTTTTGGGCGCCATCATCATCGGTGCGGTCAATGAAGCGAACCGCGACAATCTGAACGACGATTTCGGCTATAATCCTGTGACGGTACAGCTGCGCTAGGTATTAGCTAGGTATCAGGACAGTCGACTTCGACCTGCATGAGGGTCTGTTCGCCCTCCCAGCTTTGTGGGCGGGGCGTGCAGCCTGTGGCGATGAACACCGCTTGGCTGGCGCGGGGGATGATGCTGGCGAATGTTGGCGCGTATTCGGTGTTTGTCCGCAGCAGTTCAACCTGTGTGCCAAGGCGGCGCACCTCAAAAACGCTGGATCCGACGGTGACGATCTGGGCGGGCACGCCTTGGAACGCCGGTGACGGCGTGTCGCAGGCTGCCATGCCGATCGCCGATATGATTGACAGTCCTGTCCTGATCCACATTCCAACGCCCCTTCTTGTCTGTTAAGGTTTCTGTCAAGAAACGGTTAACAAACCCTTTATTTCGCATCGGACATAAACATGACTGACGATAAAACCCCAAAGCCGGTGGATCCCACCGCAGACGCAGACCGCCACGCTATGAAGATGGCCAAAAAGAAGGTCGCGCGCGATAAGATCATGGCGACCAAGACCGACAAAAAAGGTCTGGTGATCGTTCACACAGGTAAGGGAAAGGGCAAATCATCCGCTGCGTTCGGGATGATTTTCCGCCATATCGCCCACGGCATGCCCTGCGCGGTTGTGCAGTTTATCAAGGGCGGCATGTCCACAGGAGAGCGCGATTTGATCCTGTCCAAGTTCGCCGATGAATGTGCGTTTCACACAATGGGCGAAGGATTCACGTGGGAAACCCAAGACAAAACCCGCGACACCGAAATGGCGATGGCCGCATGGGAAAAGGCCAAAGAGCTGATCCGCGACCCTGCCAATTCTATGGTGCTGCTGGATGAGATCAACATCGCGATCCGCTATGATTACGTGCCAATTGCCGATGTCGTCGCATTCCTGCGCGATGAAAAGCCCGACATGACCCATGTGGTTTTGACGGGGCGCAATGCGCATGTTGACCTGATCGAGATTGCGGATTTGGTCACTGAAATGGAATTGGTCAAGCATCCGTTCCGCAGTGGCATCAAGGCGCAGATCGGCGTGGAGTTCTAAGCATGTTGCCGACCCCCGTTTGTGCGTTTGACATTACCCCTGACGGGGTCGCGACGCCTTGTGGGGTGGACGACCCACAGGGCGCGGGTTGGCGATGGTTGCATTTTGATCTGGCCGATCCGGCGCTTGGTGATTGGTTGCGCGACGCTGTACCCGCGTCGGTTGCCGCCGCACTGCAATTGCCAGAAACGCGGCCACGGTTTGATATGCTCACCGAGGGCGCGTTGATTAATTTGCGCGGTGTGAACCTGAACCCCGGGGCGATGCCGGAAGATATGGTTGGCCTGCGGATATGGGCGACGGCGGATCGCGTTATCACCGTGCGCAGGCGCAAGATCATGGCGTTGGATGCGGCGCGTCAGGAGATGGCGTTGGGCCACGGCGCCAAGACACCTTCGGCGTTTCTGGCGGAGATTGCAGAGGGGCTAACGCGGCGCATTGAGGTCGTATCGCTGACGTTGGAAGACCGCGTGGACGAGCTTGAGGAAATGATGGTGACGCGCAAACAGATTGACGCGGACGAGGTGCTTGATCTGCGCCAGTCGTTGATCAAACTGCGCCGTTTCATTGGCCCGCAACGCGAAGCGCTGGTTGATTTTAGTGTCGCCAAAGGTGGCTTGCCCGATATTGAATCTGCGCCCCATGTGCTGGAAACCGCCAACCGCGCCGCACGCACCGTCGAAGCGCTGGACGCCGCGCGTGACCGGATGGCGGTGATGCAGGAACATCTTGATATGCAAACGGCGGCAGCACTTGGGCGCAATGGCTATGTCCTGAGCATTGTTGCCGCGATTTTCCTGCCGCTGGGGTTTTTGACCGGATTGTTCGGGGTGAATATCGCCGGCATGCCGGGAATGAATACGCCGTGGGCGTTTGCCGCGCTATGTGGTTCATCGGTGGTTCTTGGGCTGGTTTTGTACCTGCTGTTTCGCGCATTAAAGTGGCTTTGAGGGGGACGTAATGACACGTTTGTTAACAGAATTTGGCATGGGCACGTCGCTACGCCGTCAGGATTATACGCAGGCCGCAAAGCGGGCGTTGCAGGACGCGCTTTGGCACAATTCGATCAATCTGGCGGAACTGTACGGCCAACCCAAAGAAGCGATGCAGATCACGGTTGAGATTGGCGTGCAGCAGCCCGACCGTGTCGATACAGATGCTTTGCGCGATATCTTTCCCTATGGGCAATTGACGTTTGTGGTCGTGCAGGGCGGGCTTGATGTGCCACGCCCAGACGGGTTGCCAACAGTGATCGCGAATGTTGCGCTGTCGGTTGCATTGGAGTTGCCCGCATGAGCGTTGATCAGCGATTTATCATCGAAATGGGCATGGGGAATGATCTTTATGGGCAGGATTACACCAAGGCTGCGCGCCGTGCGATTGAAGATGCGTTGCGCCATTCGTCGATCCCACTGTTTGAGGCCACGGGGTTAAGCCACGATGCGATGCGCGTGGTCGTGACCGTTGGCGTTCAAGATCCGGGCGCGGTGGATTGCCTCGCGTTGGTCGACGGATTGCCAAGGGGCCGCGCAACGGTCCAAGCGGTGAAGGGCGGCTTGAACGTGACCAACCCAGACAACGGAAATGTCATCGTGATCGCGTCAGCCGCGGTTGAGGCGTTCTTGCCCAAGCAGCACAAGGGCTGATCAGGAGGCTTGGCAGCGCAAAATTTGCGTGTCAGGGTCTTTCCAAAGGAGCCCCCCATGCCAGATACAGCCCGCACAAACCCGACGGTGCCCAACGACCTTGATAGTTTTTGGATGCCATTCACCGCAAGTCAGGCGTTCAAAGAAAACCCGCGCCTGATCTCGAAGGCGCAAGGCGTGCGATATACCACAATTGACGGGCATGAATTGCTGGACGGCACAGGCGGGCTTTGGTGCTGTAACGCGGGGCACAATCACCCAACGATTACCAAGGCCATTCAGGATCAGGCGGCGACGCTGGATTTTGTCCATAACTTCAATCAGGGCCATCCGCTGGCGTTCGAAGCGGCATCGCGGGTCACAGCGCTTGCGCCCGGTTTCGATCATGTGTTTTTCACCAATTCGGGGTCCGAGGCGGTGGATACGGCGCTGAAGATCGCGCTGGCCTATCACACCGCACGCGGTGACGGGGATCGGCGCATTCTGGTGGGCCGCGAAAAGGCCTATCACGGGATCAATTTTGGCGGTCTGTCGGTTGGCGGGCTTGGGCTGAACAAGGGACAATTCGGCACGCTTTATCCGTCCACAGCGCACATGCGTCACACGTGGCTGCCTGAAAACACCAATTCACGCGGGCTGCCAGAACATGGGGCCGAACTGGCCGATGATCTGCAACGCCTGTGCGAATTACATGGCGGACAGACGATTGCGGCGGTTATTGTTGAACCGGTTTCCGGCGCTGGTGGGGTGTTCCCACCGCCTGTTGGCTATCTGAAACGCCTGCGTGAAATCTGCGATGCGCACGGCATTCTGATGATTTTCGATGAGGTTATTACCGGTTTCGGTCGCATGGGCACGCCGTTTGCGTTTGAAGCGTTTGGGGTTCAGCCGGACCTTGTGACCTGCGCCAAAGGCATGACCAACGCGACAGTGCCGATGGGTGGCGTTTTGGCGACGGCGGCAGTGCGGGATGCATTCCGCAACGGCCCCGCAAAAATGCCCGATCTGTTCCATGGCTACACCTATTCCGGCCACCCGCTGGCGTCAGCGGCTTGTATCGCGACGTTGGATGCCTACCGCGATGACCAGATTTTCGAGAACGCGGCGGCGATGGCCGGCCCTTGGGAGGATATGCTGCATTCGCTTACCGATATTGCTGCGGTGATGGACGTGCGCAATTGCGGCATCCTTGGTGCGGTGCATCTGAAACAGGACGGCGCTGTCGGGGATGCAGGGCGCGCAGCCTACGCGGGATTGTGGGACGCGGGATTGATTGTGCGGCCTGTGGGCGACGCGTTGTGCCTGTCACCGCCATTGACGATCACCCAAGATCATGTGGATGAGATTGGCGCGAAATTGCGGGCGCAGTTGGCGGGGTAGACGCCAGAATTGAGTTGTATTTGCCTTAAGAGGTGAAAAACGAATTTTTCACCTGTGATGAAGCTAGGGCGCGGCAAGCCCGCTAAGTGTCAGGCTGGTCGACAGCGCGTCTTCGCTGACGACCAGTTCAATCACCGCGAAGGTGCCGCTGTCTTGTGCGCGCTTGAAAGCATCGGCGAAGTCCGCGGTTTTAGTGACCGTTTCGCCGTGGCCCCCGTAGGCGCGGGCGAGGGCTGCGAAGTCGGGGTTGGCAAGCATCGTGCCAGACACGCGACCCGGGTAATGTTTTTCCTGATGCATGCGGATCGTACCGTAGCGCCCGTTGTTAACCACCACGACGATGGGTGTGGCGCCGTGTTGCGCGGCGGTCGAAAGTTCGTTGCAGGTCATCTGGAAACAACCGTCCCCCGCGAGGCAAACCACTGTGCGGTCAGGGTGTTCGATTGAGGCCGATATGGCGGCGGGAAAGCCGTAGCCCATTGATCCCGACGTCGGGGCGAGCTGTGTGCCGTGTTGTTTATAAACGAAATAGCGGTGCAGAAAGGCGGCGTAGTTGCCCGCTCCGTTGGTCAGAATTGCGTCGTCAGGTAGGGTGTCGGACAGCCACGTGATGACCTGTTCCAGCTTCACATCACCGGGGGTTTCATGGGGTGTTTTCCATGTGTCGTAGTCGGCGCGCGCGGATTTGGTCCAATCGCGCCAATCATCCCAGCTGTGTTCACGGCTGGCTTTGAGCAGGCCTGCGATAGCAATGTCGGCACGGCACGCAAGACCAATATCGGCCCCGTAGACCCTGCCAATTTCATCGGCGTCGCAATGGATGTGGAGAATGGTTTTTTCGGGATTGGCGGGATCGACCAAGGTGTAGCCTTGGGTTTCAATGTCTCCAAAACGCGTTCCGATCAGGAGCAGGCAATCCGTGTCGCGCACCCGCTGGGCAAGCTTGGGGTTTACGCCCACATTCAGGTCGCCCGCAAAGCAGGGATGGCGATTGTCCATGTAGTCCTGACGGCGAAACCCGACCGCGACGGGGAGACCCATATGCGTTGCGAAATCTTCTAGGTCCTTTGCCGCTTTGGGCGACCATTGCGACCCGCCGATGACCACGAGGGGCCGTTTGGCGTCGGCCAATCGGTCGAGCATCCAGTGGAACGTTGGCAGTTCGGGGATCATCTGGGCGTGGTGGATTTCGCCTGTCATATCAGGCACGTCGGCCTTTGCGCTGAGCATGTTTTCAGGCAACGCCAGAACCACCGGACCGGGCCGACCAGACTGCGCGACACGAAACGCGCGAGCAATGTATTCAGGCAAGCGATCCGTGTGATCGACCTGAGCCACCCATTTGACCAGGCCACCAAACATGGCTTTATAGTCAACCTCTTGAAATGTTTCGCGGTCTGTCTGGCGATTGTCGATCTGGCCCACGAACAACACCAGCGGCGTGCTGTCCTGCATGGCAATGTGCACGCCCGCGCTGGCATTTGTCGCCCCGGGGCCGCGGGTGACGAATGCCACACCGGGCTGACCTGTCATTTTCCCGTAGGCGTCCGCCATCATCGCAACGCCGCCCTCTTGACGGCAAACGATATTGTCGATGCCCGCGTCATACAGACCGTCGAGCGCGGCGAGGAAACTTTCACCGGGAACAGAAAATACCCGCCGCACGCCGAAGCGGACCAGCTGATCGACAAGGATTTGACCGCCGTGTCGTGTCATGGGGCGTTGCATAAATATTCTCCAATTTCTTGGCGATACCATGGGGCACTGGTCAGGGAGTGCAAAGACTCTATTTAGTCAATTCAACATTGCTTGGAGGCACCATGTCTTATCTTCTTGGACTATCCGGATCACTGCGCCGCGATTCGACGAACACCAAATTGATGCGCGCGGCGGCGGCATCTTTTGGCGGTGATCTGCAGGTCGCCAACTTGCGTCTGCCGCTTTACGATGGGGATCTGGAAAACGAAGGTGGCATTCCAGCAGATGTGCAGACCCTAGCGGATCAGATCATGGGGGCGCGGGCCGTTGTGATTTCAACGCCAGAGTACAACAAATCCATTTCGGGTGTTTTGAAGAATGCGCTGGATTGGGTCAGCCGCACGAGCGGCGCACCGTGGTCAGCCAAACCCGTCGCGATCATGTCCGCCACGGCTGGGCGGTCCGGCGGCGAGCGGACACAGACCGCATTGCGGGCCTGCATGATGCCGTTTCGCCCGTTGATTTTGCAGGGCCCTGAAATGTTGCTCGCCGCGAGTTCCGAGCAGTTCGATCCAGACGGCAAACTAATTAGCGGGCACTATCAAAAGACACTGGATGATCTGATGGCGGCGTTGCGCGATATATCCTAAACCGGATTGGCGATTTCGATCAGATTGCCGTCGGGGTCGCGGATGTAGATCGACATGATTGGCCCCGTCGCGCCAGTGCGCTGGATTGGGCCGTCTTCAATGGGCACGTCCAACGCTGCGAAATGCGTAACCCAATCTGCGATGGGCGTGTCGCTGAGAAAACAAAAGTCAGCACTTCCAGACAGCGGATGTGCCGCTTTGGGATCAAATTCAGCGCCAGTTTGGTGCAAGTTGATTTTTTGCTGACCAAATTTCAGGGCGGTTCTGGTGGTACCGTCTGCGACCTTAAATTGATCCAGCGTCATGCCCAAAACGGTCCTGTAAAACGCTGTACATTCGTCGATTGACCTAACAGTCAGGACAAGATGATCTAAAGATGTAAGACTGGGCACTTGTAGGCTCCGTTCGGATTGATAAGCAGAAGTTATGACAGAACACAGCACAGCGACGCAAACCCTGACCGATGTAATGGATCCTGCACGTGCGCGGGCATTGCAGGCGACGTTGGGGATGGATCAAACCATTGAAAGCGGCAGCGCGTTGCCGCCGTTTTTTCATCACATCTATTTCTGGGATCCCCAGTCGCCTGAGACCCTCGGGCGTGACGGGCATCCAGCACTTGGCGGATTTGTCCCCGATATGGGGCTGCCGCGACGGATGTGGGCCGCGGGGCGGTTGATGTTTCATGGCCCGCTGATGGCAGGTGCTGTGGCTGAAAAGACGTCAGTGATTGAAGGCGTGACGCGCAAGACGGGGCGATCCGGACCGCTGGCGTTCGTGCGGATTCGCCATGATATTCGCCAACGCAGGACCGTCGCACTGACCGAGTGGCAGGATTTGGTCTATCGCGAAGACGGTGGTGAGCCGCCAGCGCGCCCTGACGCGAGGACGGATGAGGCGCTGTCAGAAGTGGTAAATTTCGACACCACTGCGTTGTTTCGCTATTCCGCGCTGACGTTCAACGGACACCGCATCCATTATGATCGCCCCTACGCACGCAGGGTCGAAAAATATGATGGTCTGGTCGTGCATGGGCCATTGCTGGCACAGCATCTGATGCTTATGGGCGCGCGCCAGTTGGGCAAACCGATTACCGAGGTTACGTACCGCGCGACGGCACCGCTGACCTTGCCACATTCCGCAACGTTGTGTTGGGCGGATGGGGCGGCATGGGTGCGCGGGCCAAACGGTGAACAATGCTTGCAAGCCCAAATGCGTTAGGCATTGCGCTAAAGGCTCGCTTGCGGATCAAAGTCTGGCGGAATTGTGTTGTCGCCTGTCAGGATGAGTTGCGCCAGTTTTTCAGCCGCCAGCGGCGCCATACCGAAGCCGATCTTGAAGCCGCCGTTGGCAATGAAGTTACCATTTCGAAACGGATGGGCGCCAAGCATCGGGGCGCGGGTGCGCGCGCGCGGTCGCACGCCCGCCCAGCGACAGATTTCGTGGGCATCTTGCAGGACAGGAACTGCGGCGCGGGCTTTGGCGACAAGTGCGTCGCATTGCGTGTCAGTGCTGGTTGGATCGTCGAATTCGCGTTCCGTTGTTGACCCGATCGCGGTGGTGCCATCCGCGTGGGGGATGATGTGCAGCCCGTCGACGAACAATTGCGGCGATGTGCGGGCATCATAATCCAGCAGCACCGCCTGGCCTTTTATGCCTGCGCCGACCATGCGTGTGTGCTGAGTGGTCAGGTGTTCAAGGCCCTGCCACCCCGTCGCCCAGACAACGGCACCTTCGTCTGGCGCATCCATCACAATCTCCCCGCCACGCGCCAATACTGCCGCTGCCAAAGCGGCGCAGCCTTGCGCTGGATGCAGACGCGCCGTGAGCGTGTCGTGAATATAGAGGCCCGTCAGGGAGTGCGGCGCAAAGGCGGAGGGTGCTTGGATAATTTCCCAGATCGCGCGGTCCTGCCAGTGGGTCATCGCACCTGCGATGCGGTTTTGGGCAAGTGTGACGCCAGCCTCATTTGCGATGGGTTGCAGC
>JAGGNB010000013.1 GCA_017886375.1 Octadecabacter sp. | reverse complement strand
TGGACAGGGATTGGCGTGACAGCTTTAGCCCAAGGAATACAATCGTTGATGACAGGCCCAACAGCAGAAACCCAAAGGCAGAGCCAAGTTCCCAGTTAAAACGGGTAATAAACTGGGTGTATATCAAGCCGGTAAACCACAAGCTGTCTTTGCCCCCCAGCAGGATAGGCGTCAGGTAGTTGCCGAGCGACAGCATGAACACCACGATACAGCCGGACACAATGCCGGGCATGGCGTGTGGAATCACGATCTCGCGCAGGATGGACCAGCCCGACCCGCCCAAGTCATATCCGGCTTCGATCAAACTGTCGTCAAGGCTATCGAGGGTCGTTACCAAGGGCACGATCATGAACAGGATTGATGTGTAGACAAGGCCAACCATGATGGCACCGTCATTATACAAAAATTCGACCGGTCCGTCGATTACACCTGTGTATTGCAGGAAGCTGGACAATACGCCGGTTTCGCGCAGCAAGATCATCCAACCAAAAGTGCGGACCAATTCAGACACCCAGAACGGAATTAGGCACATTAAAAACAGTGTAGTCTTCGCGCGCCCGCGTGTCAGCTTTGCGATATAATAGGCAATCGGAAACCCCAGCAACAATGTCAGGACCGTTGTGAAGATGGACATATATGCCGTGCGCGCAAATGTGCGCCAATACAGTGGTTCATTAAAGAAAACGGCGTAATTGCCAAGACCAGTTTCATATTCGCGCACGCCGACCTTTTCGCTGATCGAGACGAAGAAAAGGCCGATGTGGGGCAGGATAATCAATGTCACCAGCCACAACAGCAGCGGCGACAAGAGCAGATAAAATCCGAGCTTTGATTTGTCAGACACCATCTAATGAGCCTCGGTCGCAAAACAGCGCGCCTGTGTGGGGTTCCAGCTGGTGTAAACGGTTTCACCCTTCGAGAGACTAAGAAACTCGCCAGTCTGGGGCAGGGTGACTTGGATCGTTTCGCCTGACGTCGGATCGCGCAGAATGACCATACTGTTGGCGCCATTAAACAACACGCTGTCTACAATACGTTCACTTGCGTTGGGGGCGGCGGCGCCTTGAACCGGGTCTTTGGACAGCTGGATCGCCTCTGGGCGCACGAAGATTTGCGCACGCTGTCCTATTTTGGGAACCTGTGTCGTGGTGTGCCCGTGAAGTTCGACACCGCCGTCAGTGATGAGCGAGACAATCTGCCCGTTTAGGGCTTTCACCTTGCCCTCAAACCGGTTCGAGTCGCCGACAAACCCCGCAACGAAGGCATTGGCGGGGTCATAATAAAGGTCTTTGGCCGTGCCGATTTGGTCAAAACGACCCTTATTCATAACGGCGATTTTATCGCTCATCACCAAGGCTTCGGATTGGTCGTGAGTGATGTAAACGAAGGTCGTGTTGAATTCGGCCTGTAGGGTTTTCAGTTCAATCTTCATGTGTTCACGCAGTTTCAAATCAAGTGCGCCGAGGGGCTCATCCAAAAGCAGAACATCCGGTTCCAGCACCATGCAGCGTGCAATTGCCACACGTTGTTTCTGCCCACCTGACAGCTGGTCAATGCGGCGGTCTTCAATGCCGGGCAATCCGACCCGTTCAAGCACCCGCCCCACACGCGTCTTAATCTCTGCCGTGGATACGCCGCGCTGGCGCAGCCCGAAGCCGATATTTTTCCCGATATTCATCATCGGGAACAGCGCAAGATGTTGGAACACCATCGAAACCGGACGCTTGTTTGGTCCGACACCAATCATCGAATTGCCCTTAATCAAAAGGTCGCCACTGGTTGGAAATTGAAATCCTGCAATCATCCGCAGCAGCGTGGTTTTACCACAGCCAGACGGTCCGAGGATCGAGAAAAACGAGCCTTGCGGGACGTCGAAGTTGACATGATCGACCGCGCGAAAATCATCAAAATCTTTGGTCAGATCGCGGCATTCAAGGTCGGCTGTTTGGGCCATTGATCTGGACCTTTCAAAGTCACAAAGAAGGGCGCGATTTGCGCCCTTCTTATTGGTTCAAGACAGGTATTTAGTTCGCAGCATTGATGCGATCTAGGGTGGCGCCTTCCATGGCTTCCAGACCAGCTGGCACTGGCGGATACCATTTAATGTTGTCGATGGCCGCCTGATCAAAGCTCGCTTGGTAGCGCGCTTTCAGGTCTGCACTAACACCCGCGTCACCATCAACAGCGGCTGTAAAATTGCCAGCCGCATTGGTGATCATGGCTGCGATGTCAGGGCGCATGACGAAGTTAATCCAGTCATAGGCCGCATCATCAGCCCGACCACGTGACGGCAAAACAAAGGTGTCGATCCAGCCAAGCGCACCGGACGCAGGCGCCACGAACGTAATGTCTGCATTGTCCGCATTCAGCTGCCAACCGCCGGTATCCCACGCCATTGCTGCGACAACTTCGCCCGAGCGCAACAGGTTCTGGATCTCATCGCCACCGTCCCAATAGGTTTTTACATTGGGTTTACATGCGACAAGCGTTTCCTCGACTTGATCAAGAATGCCCTGATAAGCATCCAGATCCGAATATGCCGCAAATGGATCAAGGCCCATTGCATAGGCAAATCCTATCAGTGTCGGACGCTTCAAACGGTAGGACACATCGCCCGCGACAGATGCATCGCATAGGTCGGTATAGTCGACAACTTGGCTGGCCTCAGCAGTGTTAACCACCAGACCACTGGTGCCCCAGACGTGGGGCAGGCCAAATACTTCGCCGGCAAATGTTGTATTTGTCGCTGTCGCGCTGAGCATCGATGGGATGAATTGCGCGCCGTCCACGCGGGACATGTCGATCGGCTTGTAGATACCGAATTCTTCTTGCGCGCTCGCGATCCGGTCTTGGCTCGGTTGCGCAAGGTCAAAGCCGCCACCGTTTGTGGCCCGCAGCTTTGCGATCATTTCTTCATTGTTGGATGTTGTGACTTCAACCGTGTGGCCGGTTTCGGCCTCAAATAATTCAATAACATCTTCGGGTGCGTAGCCGCCCCAAGTCAAAAGGCGCAAAGTTTCAGCGGAAGCCGAGGATGCAGCAAGAGCGACGACAAGTGCTGTCGTTGAAAGCAGTCCGAATTTCATAGTAAATCTCCATCAAATCGAGGGGTGATAGCCACCATTAAGGCAACCTGTCTAAAGAGAGTCCATAGTGTTCGTTCGTGAAATATTTACGACATCATCAAGCAGAGATACCGATCTTGCCACTCAAATTGTCGGCTGTGAAAGGTTATGCATTGATGATGTCGAGCAGAAGCCGAGTCGTGTTTTCCTGCGTCATCTTAACAGGATTTCCGCCTGTGCTCGGGTCTTTCAGTGCACCGTTCACAATGCGGTCAATATCGGGGTTTTCGATCCCAAGCCCCGCGAGGTTTTTTGGGATGCCAAGCGATGCATTTAGCCCGTCGACATAGGCGCAAAAGCCGTCAAAACCGCCCGATATGCCAAGGTAGTCGGCAGCCTGCCCAATCACGCCGGTAATCGGGGCTTTATTGAATTGAAGAACGGCTGGCATACACACCGCGTTCGTCGTGCCGTGGTGTGTATGATAAATCGCGCCGATGGGATGTGACAGGGCATGGATCGCGCCGAGGCCTTTTTGAAATGCCGTCGCACCCATAATGGCAGCTGACATCAAATGCGAACGCGCTTCGATATCTGTTCCATCGGCGTAGGCCCGCGGCAGATAGTCTTTGACCAAACGCATGCCCTCAAGCGCCATGCCTTGGCTCATCGGATGGTAATGGGGCGAACTGAACGCTTCCACACAATGGGCAAAGGCGTCCAGACCGGTACCTGCGGTGATGAAGTTCGGCATGCCGATGGTCAATTCGGGGTCGCAGATGACAACTGTGGGCAGGAATTTCGGGTGAAAGATAATCTTTTTCTCTTCGGTCACAGAGTTTGTTATAACCGATGCGCGTCCGACTTCGGACCCTGTTCCGGCCGTCGTTGGAACCGCAATAATCGGTGCAATCGCGTCGGCGTCTGCGCGGGTCCACCAATCTCCAATATCTTCAAAGTCCCACAAAGGACGGGTCTGTCCGGCGAGGAACGCCACCAATTTACCCAGATCAAGACCGGATCCGCCACCAAAGGCGATGACACCATCATAGCCGCCCTCATTGTAGGCTTTGACGCCTGCGGCGGCGTTCTTTTCGTTCGGGTTTGGATCAACATCGCTGAATATGGCACGGCCAAGACCTGCGGCTTCCAGCAGGTCGAGCGTTCTGGTCGTGATCTCCATGCTTGCGAGGCCACGGTCAGTAACCAACAGTGGTTTTGTGATCCCAGCAACGGCGCAGGCATCTGCGATTTCGGAAATACGTCCTGCACCGAACCGTATGGCGGTTGGATAGGACCAGTTTGCGGAAATGCTCATTATTTTTAGGCTTTCTTAAGGTGGTATGATTTTGGACGGGTCAGATTGTGATAGCCGATGACGGACAACCCACCGCCGCGTCCGGTGTCTTTGCATCCCGTCCAGCACAGCGCCGGATCGAGGTAGTCGGCGCGGTTCATAAACACGGTGCCGGTTTCGATCTGATCGGCAATGTCTTCGGCGCGTTTGGCATCTTGGGTCCACAACGATGCGGTGAGGCCAAAGTTGCTGTCATTCATCAGACGGATCGCTTCGGCGTCGTCCTTGACTGCCATGATGCCGACCACCGGACCAAAACTTTCGTCGCGCATGACCCGCATGTCGTGGGTCACGTCTGTCAGGATTTGCGGCATCAGATAGGCCCCGCCATCTTGCGGGAAAAGTGCTGGGTCAATCTGTGCAGTGGCACCAGCCGCGATCGCCTCAGTAGTTTGCGCGCGTACCTCATCGGCGAAACGCACATGGGCCATCGGACCAAGGGTCGTTTCTGGATCGAGTGGATTGCCAAGCTTGTAGCCGTTCACGATTGCCACGGATTTTTCGACAAAAGCATCGAACAGGCTTTCGTGAACATAAATCCGTTCGATCCCGCAACAGCATTGGCCGGAATTGAACATCGCACCGTCGATCAATGTATCGACTGCGGCGTCCAGATTGGCATCGTCCATCACATAGCCCGGATCTTTGCCGCCAAGTTCCAGCCCGATGCCGGTGAACGTACCCGCCGCCGCGCGTTCCATTGCCTTGCCGCCACCCACGGACCCTGTGAAATTCACAAAGCCAAAAGCGCGATCTGCGATCAGGTCTGACGTGGTTTGATGATCCAGAAACACATTCTGGAACACATCCTTAGGGACTCCTGCGGACTGAAACGCCGCGACCATCCGTTCGCCAACCAGCGGCGTTTGTGACGCATGTTTCAATAAGACAGCATTGCCCGCAATGAGGGCAGGGGCGACTGTGTTGATGGCAGTCATGTAGGGGTAATTCCACGGTGCCACGACAAGAACGATCCCGTGCGGCACACGTTTGATCACACGACGGAATGCATCGCTGTCCTCAATCACAATGTCGGCCAAAGCGGTTTCGGCGATCTCGGCCATATAACTGGCGCGTTCGTTGAAGCCGCCGAATTCACCGCCATACCGGATTGGCCGGCCCATTTGGTGCGCGATTTCCGGTACGATTTCGTCGTTCATGGCACCAACAGCGGCAACGCCTGCCTGAACGAGTGCGATGCGCTGCGCCAAGGGGCGCGCCGCCCATTCAGACTGCGCGGTTTTTGCGCGTGTTACTGCGGCATCTGCGTCCGTCCGCGACAGCGTCTCGCGCGTCGCATAAACTGAGCCGTCGATGGGTGAGATGCATTGGATTGTCATGACAATTAAGCCCTTTCAAAGCCGCGTTTGATTTCCCAATCGGTCACGGCGCGGTCAAATTCTTCTTGTTCCCACTCGGCGGCGCGGGTGTAGTGGTCAACCACATCATCTCCGAGGGCGTCGCGCAAGAATTGCGAGCCTCGCAAGGTTTCTGTGGCTGCGCGCAGAGTTTGCGGGATATCAGCGGCCTTGGCGTCTTCATAGACGTCACCCGTCGTTGCGGGGGCCAGTTCCATCTTTTCTTCGATCCCTTTGATCCCCGCAGCGATCATCACCGCCTGTGCAAGATAAGGGTTCAAATCTGACCCCCCAATGCGGCATTCGACCCGCACGCCCTTGGTGTTTTCACCACACAGACGGAACCCCGCCGTCCGGTTGTCCACGGACCAGACGGTTTTGGTCGGCGCAAAGGTGCCTTTTGAAAAACGCTTGTAACTGTTCACATACGGCGCGAGGAAATA
This sequence comes from Octadecabacter sp., assembly GCA_017886375.1. GTDB lineage: Bacteria > Pseudomonadota > Alphaproteobacteria > Rhodobacterales > Rhodobacteraceae > Octadecabacter. The sequence continues at coordinate 16,485 of JAGGNB010000013.1, read as the reverse complement.
GGTGTAATCGGGCGAATATTTGATCAATCCCGCCATGTAGTGCGACATCACCTCGGACATGCCGTGCTTTGCCGACTTGTCAAAAAACGCTGCGTCGTCATTTTTCCACAGCGACTGGTGTACATGGCTGGAAGACCCGACACGGTCTTTGTGCCACTTGGGCAGAAACGTTGCGGCGCGGCCATTTTGCCACGCGATTTCTTTGATGGCGTGTTTGGCGATGGAATGGTGATCGGCACAATCGAGCGCGGGGGCGTAGCGGATGTTCAGTTCCGCCTGACCCGCCTCAGCCTCGCCTTTGGTGTTCTCGATCGGCAGACCCGCCGCAAAGAGGTGGTTGCGGATTGGCCGCATCACGTCTTCTTCTTTGGTGGTCTGGAAAATGTTGTAGTCCTCATTGTAGCCGCTGATTGGCTGCATATCGCGAAAGTCAGATTTGCGAATGTCATCAAGGCTTTTCTCGAACAGGAAAAATTCAAGTTCGGTCGCCATCTTTGCCTCGAACCCCAGCGCTTCAAGCCGCGCGATTTGCTTCTTCAAGATTGCACGCGGCGAATGGGGGACGGGTTGATGTGTGTGGTGATCCAGGACGTCACAAAGCACCATCGCGGTGCCGTCCAGCCACGGAACGGGGCGGATCGTGCTAAGGTCTGGCTTCATGACATAGTCGCCGTAGCCCATTTCCCAACTGGTTGACGCATAGCCATCTGGCGTCGCCATTTCGAGGTCGGTGGCCAGCAGGTAATTGCAGCAATGGGTTTCTTCAAACGAGGTTTCGACAAAGTTAACGCCATGAAAACGCTTGCCCGTCAGGCGGCCCTGAATGTCAACAAAACACACCAAGACGGTATCGATTGATCCGTCCGCCACGCGGGATTTCAGGTCGTCAAATGTCAGTGTGCCGGGCATGTTTTATCCAATTTTCGCGAGAATGGTTCGGGGGCGACGCAACGCCGCCCCCAGAGGGTCTGTTTAGCCGTAACGGTAGGGGCGTCCTGCCGCCACCATATCAGCATTGTATTGCTTGAAGATATCAACCACGCGACGTTTAACATCGCTTTCAGCTGCGATTTCTTCCCAGAACACTTGGGCTTCCGCTTCGACGGTGTCCCATTCCGCGTCTGGAATGGTGGTCAATTCCAGCTTTGGACCATTGACACGCAGGGCCGCTTCGCCGCCCCAATACCACCACTGGCGGTAGTAGTGCGATTGATCACAGCAGACGCGAAACAGCGTTTGCATATCGTCTGGCAGTTCGTTCCAGCGATCCATATTGGCGAAGAACGATCCCGCCCATGCGCCAGAAATGTTGTTGGTCAGGAAGTAGTTGGTCACGTCCGCCCAGCCGACGGTATAATCTTCGGTGATGCCGGACCATGCGATGCCGTCAAGTTCGCCGGTTTGCATCGCCACTTCGATATCTTCCCATGGCAGGTTGACCGGAACGACGCCAAAGCGTGTCAGAAAACGTCCAGCGGTCGGGAACGTAAAGATACGTTTACCTTCAAGATCAGCCAAGCTGCGGATCGGGTCTTTGGTGGCGAAATGGCACGGATCCCATGCACCTGCGCTGATGTGTTTCACGCCGACTTTGGAATATTCCTCGTCCCAGATTTCGTTCAAACCGTATTGGTTAAACAGCACTGGCACGTCGAGTGAGTAGCGTGATCCGAACGGGAAATAGCCACCAAAAACGGTCACTTCGGTTGGGGATGCCATTGAATCGTCGTCCGATTGCACCGCGTCAATTGTGCCGCGCTGCATTGCTTGGAACAATTCACCCGTTGGGACCAACTGGTCTGCGAAGAACAATTCGATCTGCATGCGGTCGCCCGCGATCTTGTTGAACATTTCAATTGCGGGCACGATCACCTCGGCCGCAAGCGCGGCGCCGGCGTAGGTTTGCATGCGCCATCTGATCGTATTCTGCGCGAGCGCTGGCGTTGCCAGAGCGGCGGCTGGAACAACGGCCGCGCCTTGAATAAATTTGCGTCTAGAAGTCATGTCTTTTCTCCTTGGTTGAATTTGGACCGCTTCGGGCGGTTCTTATTGGGTTAATTATACACGTAATTCGGGAGCCACGTGGCGATGCCGGGGAAGACCATGACCAAGGCAAGCGCCAGAACCATGATCAGCACGAAAGGTGTGATCGATGAATAGATATCGCGAAGGGTGATTTCTGGCGGGGCCATTGCCCGCATAAGGAACAGATTATAGCCGAAGGGCGGCGTCATATAAGCGATCTGCGTCGTGATTGTATAAAGGATGCCGTACCAGATTAGATCGAAACCCAATTCCCCAACGAGCGGCACATAAAGCGGCGCGACGATCACCAACATCGCGGTGTCGTCAAGGAACGTGCCCATCAGGATAAAGCTTAGCTGCATCAGGATCAGGATGGTCCATGGGCTTAGGTTCAAGCGGTCGGTAAATACAAACTCAATCGCTTTGACCGCACCCAGCCCATCAAATACGGCACCGAACGCCAGCGCCGCGAGGATAATCCACATGAACATACAGGTGATGCCGAGCGTGTTGCGCACCGAGTTTTCAAACACCTCGCGCGTCATGCGGCCCTTGATGACCGCGGCGACGAAAGCGGCAATCGCGCCAATGGCCGAACTTTCCACAAGCGATGTCCAGCCACGCACGAACGGCACCATCATCACCGCAAAGATAACGACGGGCAGCAGGCCCGCGCGCAGCAGACGCAATTTTTCGGCGCGTGGAATGTCACGTTCGCTGGCGGGCAAAACTGGCCCAAGCACGGGATTTATCCGGCAGCGCACGACAATGTAGATGATAAACAGCGCGGCCATCATCAGGCCCGGAATGACCCCTGCCAGCCAAAGCTGCCCGACAGGTTGGCGCGCAATCATCGCATAAAGGACCAGCACCACGGACGGTGGCACAAGGATGCCGAGACTTGACCCCGCCTGAATCACGCCAGTGACCATCCGTTTGTCGTAGCCGCGTTTCAAAAGTTCCGGCAGGGCAATGGTGGATCCGATTGCCATGCCTGCCACACTCAACCCGTTCATCGCGGAAATCAGCACCATCAGGCCAATTGTGCCAATCGCAAGCCCGCCGCGCAGGCCACCCATCCAGACGTGAAACATCTTGTACAGGTCGTCGGCAATCTTACTTTCCGAAAGCACATAGCCCATGAAAATAAACATCGGCAGTGTCAAAAGCGGATACCATTTCATCAGCTTCATGGCCGCAGAAAACCCGATGTCAAAGCCGCCTTTGTCGCCCCAAAGCAGCAGTGCTGCGGCAACTGCGATAAAGCCAATAGCGCCGAACACACGCTGGCCTGTCAGCAGCATCAACATCATTGATGAGAACATTAGGGTGGCGATCAGTTCATATGACATCAGACGGATTCACCCTTAAGGCGCAGGACATCTTTGAACAGTTCCGACAGGCATTGCAAAAGCATCAGAAACATTCCCAAGATCATGATCGATTTAATCGGCCACAGGTAAGGACGCCATGCGGTTGGCGAGCGTTCCATGTGACCGATTTCTTCCGCGCCGGTGACCAGTCCACTGAAGAACGAGAACGGTTCTGTGCCCCAATAACCCAGTGAATAGGCTGTTGAACTAACGGCCCCGTACAGCAAGACGCAAAGGTAAAAGATAAGGAAAAGAACGGTGAATAGATCGAACCATGCCTTCTTGCGGATTGACCATTCGCCGTACAACAAATCCATTCTCACGTTGGATCCCAGTTGGATCGAGTAGGGGCCACCAAGGATGTAATAGGCAACCATCACAAACTGCGCCATTTCCAGTGTCCAAAGGGTTGGCAAAAAGAACGTTTTACTGATCGAGGACCACAGCAAAATCCCCATCAGAACGAAGATACCGTACATGATAACGCGCCCGACGCGGTAGTTTACAGCGTCAACAACGCGGATAAATCGCTGCATTAGGGCTAGCATTGTACGCCCTCCGACACGCCCAAAATCGCAAGGGCATTCGACAGCCATTTGGCAAGGCACGTTGCCATGGCGTCTTGCGACTGCGCGTCAGCAATCAGGTCATTGCGGATTTCCAGCATCACATTCAGGTGGCCGACTTTGATCGCATGTTCTTTTAAGGTGTGGGTCACGCCATCTTCTGGCCCGTAGGGGTCGTTTATCGCCGCCTTCAAATTCGTGTGGGACGGCGCAATCTGCTTCATCGTGTTGGCGAGACGATCATCAGTATCGTGCAAGATGCCAATTTCGACGTTGCGCGGCGTTCCGTGAAAAATCGGCGTGAAGCTATGCACAGTGACGACGATCGGGTCTTGAATGGCCGCAATGGCCGCACCAAGGCTGGCGTGAAACGGATCATAATAACGGCTGGTTCGTTTGTCGCGTTGCGCTGCCGTTAGGTTCATATTTCCCGGAACATCCATCGTTTCGCCTCGCTCGGGCATGGCATCACGCGCCGACGGGGGGCGGTTACAGTCGACGACCAGCCGCGACACGTTCGATGCGATCAATTTTGCGTCCAGGCATTTTGCCAAACGATGTGCCACGCCCAGCGCGCCGGGATCCCACGCGATATGGCTTTGCCGTACAAGGTCATCCAATCCAAGATTTTCAAATTCGGGTGGAATAAACCGGCTTGCATGTTCGCACACCACAACCACATTCGATCGCCCCTCAGGATTGAGGACCAAAACCGGGTCGTGTGGTATGGCTCGCTGAAGGTGATTCATCTAGGCTCCTTGATCACAGCGTGCTTGCTCGGCCCGATAAGAGTCAATAAAATTGTGAAAGTAATTTCACAGATAGGGTCGCTTTGATATAAAAAGAACAAAATGGAGGCATTGATGGCCGAGGCGACGCAGACAATATCAGACCGCATCCAGCAAAAGCTGGATGATCTAACGCGCGCTGAACGCCAACTGGCCCTGTCGATCCTTGAAAATTACCCTGCATCCGGTCTTGGTCCGTTAACGGCCCTTGCCAAGGATGCAAACGTATCGGTCCCGACCGTCGCACGGATGGTGCAAAAGCTAGGTTATAAAGGCTATCCGGACTTTCAAGCGGAACTGCGCGAGGAACTGCGCGCCAAGGTGAAAAACCCGATTGCCAAGCATGACATGTGGGCGGAGGCCGCCCCATCCGAACATCTTTTAAACAGGTTTACGGATGCGGTGATGGACAATATCCGCTTAACCCTAAGCCAGATTAACCCTGTCGAGTTCGATGCGGCCTGTGGGCTGGTCGCGGATCAATCACGCCATCTTTTCATTATCGGTGGACGGATTACCCATACTTTGGCGGAATATTTTTACCTGCATATGCAGGTCATTCGACCAAATTTGACGCATGTTCAGTCCACATCAAACACATGGCCGCACTACCTGTTGAATGCCAAAAAGGGCGACGTTTTTGTCATCTTCGATGTGCGCCGCTACGAAAACAACACCCTAAAATTGGCTGAAATGGCCCACGCCCGTGGTGCCCAGATAATCTTGTTTACCGATCAATGGCGTTCACCCGTGCATCATCTGGCTGACATCAGTTTGAGTTGTCGGATCGTTGTTCCGTCAGCATGGGATTCCGCGGCGACCACCATGCTTTTGATCGAAACAATGATTTCGTCCGTGCAAAATCTGAACTGGGGCGAGACCAAAGAACGGATGGAGACATTGGAAGTCATGTTTGATCAAACAAAGTTATTCCGGAAATTTACATAGCAGGCGCGCCAAAGCAGACATCTGTAAGGGCCACTCGTTGAAGTGGTCCGACAAAACAAGTCCGATCCCATTGTCGGTCTGAATGTTGATTACACAACGTACCTTGCTGGCGCGTAGGGTGACATATCGATGTTTGGCGTATTGCCGTCGATCATCTGTGCGATGAGGCGACCGGTTTTTGGACCTGCCGTTAAACCGACGTGTTGATGGCCGAATCCAGTGTAAATTCCTGAATCCCCAAGCTCGCCGATCAACGGGAGGCTGTCCGGTGTGGATGGGCGAAATCCCATCCATTCTTGAGTTCCCGAATAGGTGAGGTTGGGAAAAACTTCTTTCGCATGCCGCATGAGCAGCTTGATCGGGGCGGCACTTGGGCCTGCGTGATGGTCCCCAAGTTCAACAGTGCCGGCACATCGCAAGCCCATATCCATTGGGTTTACCGCGAATTTTCCAGCGGCAATCATCATCGGATTGCGCGGCATTTCTGACGGGTTCTCGAATACAACATGATAGCCGCGCTCAGCTTCCAGCGGCACTTTTAAGCCAATCTTTTTCATCAAGTCCTTTGACCAGATGCCAGCCGTTATCACGGCGTGGCTACACTCGAATGACCCTTTATCAGTCTCAATATGGGAAATGCGTCCATCTATTTTGTGCAGATCGCGGACCTCTGCCTGAATGAATTTGCCACCCTTCTTAGTGAAATATTTGGTCAACTCGGTGATGTATTGACCCGGGTTCACGATATGGCCTTGGCCTTCTAGAACTGCCAAACACTGAACGGCGGGTCCCAATATTGGTTCACATTCCTGTACGGCGTCGCCTGTCACAAGAGTGGGTTCAAAACCGGCGGATTTTTTCAGGTCCCACGTGTAGGCATCAGCGTCAAAATGCGCCTTGGATTTATACGCATAGCTAAACTTGCTGTCAGACACCCAGCCTTCCAGATCTGTGCCGCGCACAAGTGATTTGTGCTGATCCACTGCATCGCAAACGAGCGGTATCTGGCTTGCGACGATGCGTCGGGTTCCGGCATCGGTTGCGTGTGACAAAAACTTGCCAAGCCATGGCAGAAGTCTTGGAAAATAGGACCATTTCATGAAAAGGGGGCTGTTTGGATCCAGCAGGTACTTGGGAGCCTCCCGCCACAAAGATGGCGACGTCACGGGCGCAATTGCCCATTGTGCCAACAGGCCCGCGTTTCCGTAAGACGCCCCCATACCCGGCAGCCCCTTGTCCATTAGAAGGACCGAATGGCCGGATCGTTGCAGCCAAATTGCGGTGGACAGGCCACAAATCCCTGCGCCGATCACGATGATGGGTTTGTCGGTCATATGCCTCCGGTCGCGCTGGCGTTGATCGCATCAAACAGGTGATGCGAACCTTACGCCGACTTGATCAAGAAATAACGGTGATGTCGAGTGAGGACAAAATTTCCCCGCCTTTTCTCTGGGGGGACGTTTCCTGAAAAGGCAGGATCAAATATAGGCGAATATGACGCCACATTTCATCCTGCCGAACGGCCATTGGGCAATGAAACAAGTTTCATGCGTTACATGTCACAGTTGATGCCTTCAAAGATGCGGCTGCGTTTTGTATGGGGTTGCACAGGGACCAGCCAAGCCGAACATATGGCCTGCCGCTGTTGTCACCCTGCCAAATAGGAATGGATCGAACATGACATACGCATTGGTACTTCACGGTGGCGCCGGAGCGCGATTGGGCGTGGATTACACAGTTCAAAAAGAACATATGCGACAGCTGATCACCGCGGGGCAGGGGATGCTTGTGGACGGGCAGTCGGCCTTGGACGTTGTTGCTTGGGCTATTGAGGAGATGGAGGCGTCGGGGTTGTATGTTGCAGGCAAAGGATCAGCGCCGAATTCGCTGGGCGGGTTTGAACTGGATGCGTCGATCATGCATGGACCGGAACGGCGCGCAGGTGCCGTCGCCGCAATTGAGGGCATCATAAGCCCCATTCGCGCGGCCAAGGTCGTACTGGATGACGGGCGTCATGTCATGTTGGCGGGCGCTGGGGCGCAGATGGCGGCTCGGGCTGCTGGGCTGGCGGAAGTTGACGACGCTGATACCTACTATTCAGAACATGTGTCGCATGGGTCCAACGAGGAGGCCAATCACGGCACCGTTGGGGCTGTCGCACTTGATATTCATGGCGAATTGGCCGCTGGCACGTCAACGGGTGGCACGTTTGGTAAGCTGGTTGGCCGTGTCGGCGACACGCCAATTATCGGATCTGGCACATGGGCTGATGACACGGTTGCGGTGTCGTGCACGGGTCTGGGCGAAGCGTTCATGCGCGCAAACGCGGCTTACGACGTGTCCGCGCGCATGCGCTACGGCAAGGTCAAGTTGACGAAAGCGTGTCGCGCTGTGCTGGACGATGTTGCGCGATTTGGCGGCGATGGCGGGCTGATTGCGATTGATGCTGCCGGACATATCGCGATGCCCTATAACAGCGACGGCATGAAACGCGCCGCTGTTTCCAGTTCCATGGACCCTGTCGTGCAGGTGTTTGAACCTGAACCCTAGATCCGCGCTAGGCTGGCAAAGGATCGCCGGCTTGCCAGCCCGCTTTGGTTAATTTGTCGAGCAACTGCATCGTTTCAATGCGGTCATCATGGATCAACAGCGCAAGAAAGTCGCCCGGGCGTGCCCATTCCATTGCCCTGACGACTGCCGAGTATTCGGTGTCGGTGGTGATGATATTGTCGTTGCAAGACCCCAGTCGCTTGAGTTCGTCCACAATCACTGTGGTCATTTCACCGAGCTTTCGACCCCGCAGTAAATCTGGAAGTTCCGCCACGACCACCATATCCGGTTCAAACGTCCATATCGCTTGGATCATGTCGCAGGTGTCTTTGTCGCTGCGATCCCCAGCTTGTCCGGCAATCACCAAACGCCGCTCTGCGGGGATTGATTTGATGGCAGATGACAAGGCGCGAACCCCGTGCGGATTGTGGGCGAAATCAATCAAAAGGTTGAGGCCGCCAACCTTCACATAATTGCCGCGCCCCGGATTTTCGTCCGGTGTGTCGGTAAAGCCTGCCAGACCCTTCGCCATTGCATCAATCGGCAATTCCAGTGCATCGGCAAGACAAATTGCGCCCAATGCATTGTAAACATTGAATTTTGCAGCGCCGCCCAACGCAGGCACGAAATCGGCCACAGCCAAAACAGGTTCGACGATGCCGTTGCGCGCCAGAACCATTTGCCCGTCTTCAACGAATGCCACACGCCCGCCGCCCGTGATCCAGATGTCCAAAACAGCGCGATCAAATTCAAGACCGAACCACGTGATGTCGCCCGAAAATTGCGCCGCTCTCTTGACCAGCTCAGGGTCATCGGCGTTCAAAATCAACCTCCCACCAGGGCGGATTGCGTCGGCCAATTGAAACTTTGCGTCCGCCAAAGCTGTGACATCCATGATGCCATAGGTTCCCAAATGGTCGGCCGCTACGTTGGTCAGCAAACAGGCGTCTGCCGTCGGAACAGGCAAACCGCGTCGCATCAGACCGCCACGCGCGGTTTCAATGATTGCCAAGTCAACACGCGGGTCTCGCAGCGCAAGGCGCGCACCTGCGGGGCCTGAATAATCGCCCTCGTCCAGTATTTCGCCGCCAACACGGACCCAATCACTGGTAGACATCCCAACGCATTTACCCGCCGCCGCACCGATCGCCGCCGTCAGGCGAACAGTGGTGGATTTACCGTTCGTGCCAGTCACCATTCCGACAGGGATGTCGTGCAAACTGTCCCAATCCACTGCATCGGGATCCGGTAAATCGGCAACATCATAGACCTTGGACCCTTTGCCCAAACCCAGCGAAATCTTGTCGTCATGGCCAAGATATGTCAGCCCGTGCGCCGATGCATGTTCAGCTAACGCCACTTCTTTGGGTGACACTTCATCCGAGATTTTTTGACGCAAACCTTTGGCAATCGCCGCGACATCAAAGGGTCTGCCCCCCAGCATTTCATGTGTCACGCGCCATGACGCGTCGACGAGCGCGGTCGCCGCATGCAAGGCATCCGTCGGCGCGCTCACCTGCAATGTCGCGCCGCCATCAAACGCACGCATGGCAATTTTGCACTGTGTCCAACCAACGCTGTCAAGCAATTCGCGGGCTGCATTGCGCCAGATCGACATCACCAACGCCTTGTTTGCATCCGGTATAGTTGCCTCGGCTGCGGCACCAACGTCTGTCATCAAGAAATTGGCACCTGTAAGGTGACGAAGGTTCTTTAGATCAGTCTCAGTCACCGTCTTCATCCTCGATGTTTTCCAGCCGAACGCCGCGCGCGTCACGGATCATACGCATTCCGCCGACCAACATGCTTTCAGGAATATCGGGGGCGTCGTCCACTGGGGTCGCCCCTGCGAGTGGGTCCGACGCGGCGTCGTTGATCGTTTTTGACGGTTCCGCAACTGGCGCCATTGACGCCGTTTTATCGTCAGCCTCAGTTTCGCCTTGGGGGCGATTAAAATAGATCACCTGCTTCCAAGTTCGCGCAATGTTATCACCGAACAGCAGCACTAAGTCGTCAGTTTGACCCATCTTCAGCGCCGCATCAACAGCCTCAACTTCGTCGGGGATGACCTGAATTAGGTCCTCTGCAACACCGTTTTTGATCAATGCTTCGCGCAGCAAATCTGGCACTTCTGATGGTCCTCGTCCACGTAGCCCGTCGTCAGTACGACAAATATAGTGGTCGAATTTACCGGCAACGATTGCCGCGGCTGCGGCATAGTCTTCGTTGCGCCGATCACCGGGCATCGAAAAGCTGATGATCTTGCGCCCTTTTGGTTCTAACTGTGTGCACAGCTTGGTCATGGCTTCGATGGCCGCTGGATTATGACCGTAATCCAAAATGACCTTAAAAGGGTGTTCTTCAAAGATATTCAGACGCCCAGGGGCCTGAAAGTACGACGTCGCAAAGGTGCGCAATCCCTGCCGGATATCTTCAAGTGACTTACCCATTGAATAACAAATACCCGCCGCAAACATCGCGTTTTGCACATTGTGCATCGCCTTGCCGTCAATTGTCGCGGGGATCAGGTGGGTCCACATCAGCTGAATATTCGATGAATGTTCATAGATCGTGATCATGTGGCCGTTCATGCCCTGTTCAAGCACAATCGCGCGCCCACCAATGCGAACATGTTCGCGCACCAACGGGTGATGGGCATTCATCGTCACGTAGCAGATGTGGGCCGCCTTGGTGTGTTCCGCCATTTTCAGGCACAGTTCATCATCAGCATTCAGGACGGCGGTATCTGTCGCCACTTCGATGACGATCCGTTTGACCCGCGCCAAATCTTCGATGGTTTCAACGCCTTTCAGGCCAAGGTGATCGGCTTGGATGTTTAGAACAGCCCCGACATCGCATCGCTCATAGCCCAGACCGCTGCGCAACAACCCGCCGCGCGCGGTTTCAAGGATCGCCGCATCAACTGTCGGATCCCGCAGGATCATTTGCGCCGCGCGCGGTCCAGTGAGGTCGCCCTTCACCGTCAAATTTCCGTCAATATAAACGCCATCTGTGGTTGCGAGACCCACCATGTTACCGCTTAGTTTATGGATATGCGCGACCATGCGCGACACGGTGGTTTTGCCGTTGGTGCCGGTAATTGACGCAATTGGCACACGACTTGGTGTGCCTGCCGGAAATAGCATTTCCATCACGGCGCCTGCAACATCGCGTGGCTTACCTTCGCTGGGCGCAACGTGCATCCGAAATCCCGGCGCTGCGTTGACTTCACAGATGCCTGCGCCGTTGTCTTTGTACGATTGTGAAATGTCAGCTGACAGGAAGTCGACGCCACCTATGTCTAGTCCGATCGCCTTGATTGCGCGTTCTGCCATATTCCGGTTGTCGGGGTGGACGATATCGGTCACGTCCACTGCGGTGCCGCCCGTGGACAGGTTCGCCGTTGATCGCAAGAACACGACTTCGCCGTCCTTGGGGACTGAGTTTTCGTCATATCCAACGTCTGCAAGATGTATCGTCGCCGTTTTGTCCAACTCAAGACGTGTCAGAACCTTTTCATGGCCAATGCCACGCCGTGGATCGGAATTCACGATCTCGATCAGTTCAGCTGCAGTGTTTTTGCCGTTTCCGACAATATGGCCGGGTACCCGTTTTGAGACTGCTTCAAGTTTGCCGTTGATCACCAACATCCGGTGATCGAGACCTTCAATGAAGGTTTCGACGATTACCGTGGCGCCGCGTTTGTTGTATTCCAACGCGAAACCGAACGCTTCTGACACGGCGTGGTCTTCTTTGAGGTTGATAGAAATTCCGTTTCCATGATTGCCGTCTAGCGGCTTAACGACCACCGGATACCCGATGCGATTGGCCGCTCTGACGGCATCTTCGGGACTGGTAACTGCGATCTGGCGCGGCACAGGCAGGCCCAAGTCGCCTAAAATGCGGTTGGTCGCCTTTTTGTCGGATGCCAAATCGGTCGCGATGTAATCAGTTTCGGACGTGATCGTCGCCTGAATGCGCTTTTGGTATTTGCCGTAGCCAAGCTGGATCAGGCTGTATTCGTTCAAACGCATCCACGGAATGTCGCGTCCGACCGCGGCAGCCACCAAAGACGCGGTCGATGGTCCCAATGCCTTGCGCTGCGCCGCTCTGATGAAATTCTCAATTTCGTTGGTAAAATCAAAATCCGCAGCAGGTTCGCCATTTTCGACCAGTTTGTGCGGCAACAAGTTGTGAATGAAATCGAGAGCGAGCTGGCTGGCTCGCAGCCCGACTTCTTCTTCCTCATATTGGAAGACCATGTTGTAGACACCGGTTTCACCCGCACCGCGGGTCCGCCCGAACGTGACCTCTAGTCCGGCGACGTTTTGCAGTTCTATCGACATATGTTCCCATATGTGCGCCATCCATGTGCCCTCGTCCTCACGCAAGCGGCGCACGAAGCCACCGGGTTCGCGATACGAACACCCATGATCACGCAATCCCGGCAAGACCTCGAGCAACTTGTCGATGAATTCTTCACCAATCTTGGCAGACGGCCAATGTTCAAGAATGCCAATATCGACAACATGGCGAATGACGGGGAACTTTGCGTAGATATTAGGACCTCGAAAAACGGACGTCTCAAGTATCTTCATAAAGGTTCCCCTTGCTGATTGGCGGGTTTACGGATGGTTAGTTTCACCGATTGGATAGGCTTGTCGTGAATGCAGGTCGTACTTGTCGCCAGCCAAGAGGATATGCAGCTTTACGCCAACAAGCCCAACAGCTGCCCCCATGTTCGTGTCCGCCATCGAAGAAAATTTGAGCTCTGACGGATCGACGATTGTCAAACCACCGCTTCCGAACACTTCGATCACGTCATCGGGCCCGATGAATGCAGCTGTATCTTCATCGACACCGACGCCGGTTGCAAACGGATTATATGCCAACGCCGTCAGCAATCTTCCCAAACGGTCACGTTCCCGAAAATGCTGATCGACAATCACGCGATTGGTCAGCCCAAGGCCCGGCGACAATGACGCCATACCGCGTTTTGGGGTGCCACCGGACTTGCCAATTGCAATCATGTGTTCGCACACAAACGCGGCCCCTGCGGACGTTCCAGCAATGTGAACCCCACTTGCATTGCCAGAACGGAGCACTTTTGCAGCAGATGTACCGCCAATGGTCGTCGCAAGCCGAAGCTGGTTGCCGCCGGTAAAGAACACGCCTGTCGCAGTCTTCAATGTCTCGAGGATCTCAGGCCTTTCACAATCGGCGCGGGTTTCAAGGTCGACGATCTCAATATCGCTCACACCCAGTTCCCGGAACACATCGCGCGTGCGTTGCCCTGCTGTATCCAGTTGGGACGCGGTCGGGATAATAACCATGCGGGCATCTGAACCACCGCTTAGCTCAACCAAGCGCTGAAGGATTGTTGACGTGTGAACTTTTTTATCCCCGCCACCGATTGGAATAATCCAACCACGATCTTTGTTTTTGGGGGTTTGGGCAGGGGACATCGCAATGATTCTTTCAAGGGTTCGGAAATTCATGAGTCCTAGCAAAACACGGGAAAGTCTACAGCCAACGTGTGTTGGCCCCAAAGAGACCAGCATTCCCAGTGAAGGAACGCTTTCGCCAAGCTGACGCGGGTCAAATCTGATGCGCGCCGCAGCTTGGACCATTGGCGTGAACCAACCAAATGCCGTTGGTCTACGCCGACCTTAGCGGTTTGTGTCGCCACGGTCTGCTTTGACTGACATGTGTTCTAGGACTGTTGTCTGTTCGAGGAGTTTCGATCGATCAGTCCCGCGAGAGTGACGACTCCATTTTTTCCTAGGGCCGCAGCACCGATTGCGTTCGCGGTTCCTCCTCAGGACTCCTTGCCGCGTCCTTTCAGTGCGTCTGCTAATGCTGAACCGAATGCGCCCTGACTTTCTGGCTTGGTCGGGCGTGCGTTGACGGGCTTCGTTGCGCGGGCCGGTTGCGGTCTTTTGCTATCGCGTTCACGCGGTGATGGGGCATCACCACCATCTTTGCGCATGCTCAGCGCGATGCGTTTGCGTGGCACGTCAATTTCGGTGACACGAACGCGCACCACGTCGCCGGCTTTCACGACATCATGCGGGTCTTTCACAAAGCGATCGGCGAGTTGGCTGACATGGACCAAGCCGTCCTGATGCACGCCTATATCAACAAAAGCCCCAAAGGCGGCGACATTGGTCACGGTGCCTTCCAGCGACATGCCGGGTTTTAGGTCTGTGATGCTGTTGATGCCATCTGCAAAGGTGGCCGTCTTGAAGGTTGGGCGCGGGTCGCGGCCCGGTTTTTCCAGTTCGGTCAAAATATCGCGCACCGTGGGCAGCCCGAAGCTATCATCGACAAACTGTTCTGCCCGAAGGCCCGCCAGCGCGCTGCTATCGCCCATGATCGCGCGGATATCGCGGCCACAGGCCTGCACGATTTTGCGGGCCACACCGTAAGCTTCGGGATGGACGGACGATGCGTCCAATGGTTCTGTTCCACCCGTGATCCGCAAGAAACCCGCGCATTGCTCAAACGCCTTCGGCCCCAATCCGGCCACTTTAAGCAGCGCCTTGCGGGTCGCAAAGGGGCCGTTGATATCGCGGTGTGTCACGATGGATTGCGCCAGCGTCGGACCTAGACCGGCGATATGCGAAAGCAGCGGCGCGGAGGCCATGTTCAGATCGACACCGACCGCGTTCACCGCGTCCTCGACCACAACCGCAAGGGATTGTGCAAGACGGCGCTGATCCACGTCATGTTGATATTGGCCAACGCCGATGGCTTGCGGTTCGATCTTGACCAGTTCCGCCAACGGGTCTTGCAACCGGCGTGCAATGGACACCGCCCCGCGGATAGAAACATCGATGTCGGGGAATTCCAGCGACGCCAGTTCGGACGCGGAATAGACCGACGCACCGGCTTCTGACACGATCACGGACGTGGGACGGATGGTGTCAGTGGGGAGCCGTTTGATCACATCTGCAACGAGTCGTTCAGATTCGCGGCTGGCGGTCCCGTTGCCAATGGCGATCAGGGCGACGCCGTGATCGCGGATCATTTTGATGAGGGTTTCTTCGGCGCCGCGCAAATCATTGCGCGGCTGGAACGGATAAATCGTCGACGTGTCCAGCAGCTTACCTGTCTCGTCCACAACTGCGATTTTGCAACCCGTTCGGATACCGGGATCGAGGCCCAAAGTCGCGCGCGGACCCGCGGGGGCAGCAAGGAGCAAATCGCGCAGGTTGCGCGCAAAAACGTCGATGGCAGCGGCATGGGCGCGGCGGCGCAGGTCCGTCAAAAGGTCCATGAACATCGTCGTGCTCAGTTTTACTTTCCACGCCCAGACGGCGACCTCTTTCAACCAAAGATCACCCTTTGTCTGTCCGGGTATGCCGATTTCGGCGGCGACGATGGCGATGACACGCTCAAGTCCCGTCTCTGGTTCTGGGGCGATGTCGAGTGTGACAATCTCTTCTTTAGCGGCTCGCAGGATGGCCAGTGCGCGGTGCGACGGGATCGTTGCCCACTTTTCACTATGGGCGAAGTAATCCGAGAACTTCGCCCCGATGTCTTCCTTGCCTGTCATGACGCGTGCGGTGATCAGCGCCTCTCGTTGCATGACGTCGCGAAGACGCCCGAGCAGTGCAGCATTCTCGCCCAGCTCCTCAACGAGAATGTCACGCGCACCGCTCAGCGCGTCCTTTTGTGTCGGGATGGCCTCGGACAGATAGGCCCGCGCAAGCACCGCTGGATCTGCAGCCCGGCTCGCAAAGATACCACGCAACAGTGGTTCCAGGCCGTTTTCGCGGGCGATCATTGCTTTCGTGCGCCGCTTGGGTTTGAACGGCAGATACAAATCCTCAAGCACCGCTTTGGTGTCTGCGGTCGCAATTGAACGCGCCAATGCGTCATTTAGTTTACCCTGCGATGTGATCTCTCCGAGGATGCTGGCCCGCCGCTTTTCCAGATCGCGCAGATACTCAAGGCGTTCGGCCAGTCGGCGCAATTGCGTGTCGTCAAGACCGCCCGTTGCCTCTTTGCGATATCGCGCGACAAACGGAACAGTATCGCCGCCGTCTAACATAGCGACGGTCGCGTTGACCTGCTGCGGTCGCGCGCCAATATCGGTGGCGATGGTGCGGGCAATGCGATCTGCAACTGCAGTCATGGGGGGCTCCGGGATGTGTTTCAGATTTAGGTGATAGCGCCGCTGGCAGGGCGGGCCAAGCACTAGGTTTTCGTAAATGTTAACCGAAGTTGATC
>JAGGNB010000038.1 GCA_017886375.1 Octadecabacter sp. | reverse complement strand
CCGTTGATACGTGTTTCAGTTCGTTTGAGACGTGTTTCGAACTGGTGGACATTTGGCTCAACGCGGGGCACGTCTTTGAAATGGAAGATATTGTTGATACGCGCGGCTTGAAATGTCCGCTGCCGGTTTTGAAAGTCGCCAAGGTGCTGCGCGACGCGCCAACCGGCACGGTTGTCACTGTTTGGGCAGATGATCCGATTGCGATTATAGATATCCCGCACTTTTGCGTTGAGGCGGGACACCAATTGGTGTCGCAGTCTAACACAGGCAGCCATCAGGTTTACGTGATCAAACAGACGAAATTTTCATGAAAAAACGCCGCTCCGTATGAACGGAGCGGCGTTTGATATCAGCGCCTTAGCGGGCGTTTCTCAAGCGATACGTTAGCGGCCCAAAGACCACCAACCGCGCTTCTTGGGCGCATCATCAGCACCGGGTGCGTCTTGCGCAACATCCGTAGTTGGTGCTGGCGCTGGCTCTGCTGCCGGGGCCGCCTCAGGTTCAACCTTTGGCTTGGACGTGGTTTTACGCACCCGCTTAGGCTTATCTGCCACGACTGGTTCCGGCGTTTCAGCAGGAATTGCAGCAATGGCTTCACTCGGCGTTTCAACAACCGCAACATCGTCCACTGCTGCCTTAACAGGTTTCTTACGACTGCGCGGCGCGCGTTTGGGCTTTGCAGCAGGTGCATCCGCTGGCGTATCTTCTGCAACAGGTGTGGCTGGTGCGTCCGCGCTTGGCGCATCGTCGCTCTTCTTGCGACGTGAGCGGGTCCGCTTTGGCTTAGGCGTGACTTCCGCCGCAGCTTCATCACTCGCGGCATCAACCAAGGCAGCCTCGACGATCTCTGTCACTTGCGCACTTTCGACAGGGGCATCCGCTTTCTTGCGACGGGTGCGTGTGCGCTTTGGCTTGGGCGCATCTTCAACCGCAACTGCGTCAACGACTGCATCAGCGACTGGGGTTTCGCCCTGTTCGCTTGGCGTAACATCAGCCTGCGCGTCCGATTGCACGGCAACCGCCGCATCACCATCGCTGTGTGCCGCGTGCTCACCATTGGCCTCGGCGTTTTCACCACCACCGCCACCGCGACGGCGACGACGACGACGACGGCGCTTTTTGGTGGGCGCTTCGCCGTCTTGCTGTTCAGGAGCTGCGCTGTGACCTTCGGTCTTGGCCTCCACGGATGCGGCCACTTCAGTCTCTGCCTCTTCCATCGGGGCATCGTCTACTTCAGCCATCACAGCCGTTTCTGATGAAATCACCGACACCAATGCAACTTCAGCCACAACGCGGCTGGCGGTCTTGAATTTCTCAAGCACGAAATCAGGCGACACAAGATGCGGATCACATTCGATGCGCACGGACAGGCCATAGCGGGCTTCGATCTGTGCGATGTGTTCACGTTTCTGGTTCATCAAGAAGTTGGCAATGACGATCGGCGCCTTGATCAGGACTTCCTTTGAGCGACCACGCACGCCTTCTTCTTCCAGCTGGCGCAGTATACCCAAAGCAACATTATCGTCAGAGCGCAGCAAGCCTGTGCCGTGACAATGTGAACAGGGCTGTGTCGTTGATTCCAACATGCCCGGACGCAAACGCTGGCGTGACATTTCCATCAGGCCAAAGCCGGAAATCCGGCCCACTTGGATGCGGGCACGGTCGGTCTTGAGCTTGTCTTTCATCAACTTTTCGACAGAGGCGTTGTTCTTACGCTCATCCATATCGATGAAGTCGATCACGATAAGACCAGCAAGGTCACGCAGACGCAACTGACGCGCGACTTCTGCCGCGGCCTCAAGGTTGGTCTTTGTTGCCGTTTGTTCGATCGAACCTTCTTTGGTGGCGCGACCGGAGTTCACGTCAACCGCGACAAGCGCTTCGGTGGTGTCGATCACGATGTAGCCGCCTGATGGCAATTGCACCGTTGGATTGAACATGCCTGACAGGTAGCTTTCGATCTGGTGACGCGCAAACAGCGGCATCTGTTCTTTGTAATTTGTCACGTTCTTGGCGTGGGACGGCATGATCATTTTCATGAAATCCTTGGCCGTGCGGTACCCGCCCTCGCCCTCGACAATCACTTCGTCGATCTCTTTGGAATACAGATCGCGGATCGAGCGTTTGATCAGGTTGCCCTCTTCGTAAATCTGCGCCGGCGCAGACGACCGCAGCGTCAGTTCGCGGATTTGTTCCCACAGGCGTTGCAGGTATTCATAATCGCGCTTGATCTCGGTCTTGGTGCGTTGGCTGCCTGCGGTGCGGATGATCAGGCCAGCGCCTTCGGGCACGGCCATTTCATTTGCAATCGCTTTCAGCTTCTTGCGATCCGCCGCAACGGTAATCTTGCGTGAAATGCCGCCGCCACGTGCGGTGTTTGGCATCAGCACGCAGTAGCGACCCGCCAGTGACAGATAGGTCGTCAGCGCCGCACCCTTGTTGCCGCGTTCCTCTTTGACCACTTGGATCAAAAGAATTTGGCGAACTTTGATAACTTCTTGAATTTTATAACGCTTCGGGCGTGGCTTGCGAACTGGACGCACATCTTCGTGGTCATCTTCGTCCGCAACACTCTCAATGGATTCGTCTTTGTCGGTGGCATCCGAGCCGCCGTCAGAGTCGTCGCCATCCGTCTCGTTGTCAGCCACATCATCGCTGTCGCCCGCACCCTGTTCAGGGGTGTCGACGGGTGTGTCAGCGACAGTTTCCATCGGCGACGATCCTTCGCCAGTTTCGTCATCGCTCAGATCAATCGTTTCCATACCAGCAATATCGCCCGAGGTTTCCTCTTCGGATGTCTCAACCGGATCAGCCGTTGCGACCGCGTCCTGCCCGTCGACTTCAGCTGCTTTGGGCTTGCGACGGGTACGTGTGCGGCTGCGCTTTGGCTTCTCGGCCTCAGCCTCGGCTTCGGCCTTTTGGCTTTCAGCGTAGGCTTTTTCTTCGGCAATCAACGCAAGGCGGTCGGCCACCGGAATCTGGTAGTAATCGGGGTGGATTTCGTTGAACGCCAAGAAACCATGGCGATTGCCGCCATAGTCAATGAACGCCGCCTGAAGCGACGGTTCGACCCGTGTTACTTTTGCGAGGTAGATGTTGCCAGCAAGCTGGCGGCGGGATTGGGTTTCAAAGTCGAATTCTTCAACCTTGTTTCCGTCAACCACCACAACGCGGGTTTCTTCCGCGTGGGTGGCGTCGATAAGCATTTTCTTAGCCATTGTGTCCTGTTCCACGCGCCATTTGGCGGCATCCCCCACAATAATCCGGGGGGCGCTGCGTTGTCTGAGGCGTGTTCAATTATGGCGAGGCGCGCAACAGCGGATCGAGCGGCCAATTGGCCGCCTGCTCTCTCGCTCGTTAATGTCGCGCGTTCCATCGCGTTGGTCTCCGACCACCAATTAGGTGGCCCATTCAAGGCCCCTGCGATTAAGGAAGTCCGTCACCGCCGGGAGCTGTTCATCTGATCCCGCCCAAAATCAATCAAAGGGGACCACATTCTTTCGGTCTGTCTTTGGGTATGACGGGATCATTTGATCGGGTCACTGCAACCAAAAAACAGAAAAACTCACCGGGCTTTTGCGCAAAGCGTCATGGCAACCGCCCGTGGTTTATACATAGGGGACGATGGGGTCACTTTACAACGTCAAAGTGTGACGTAGCGTTGTCTTATGTGATTTAGCGGCGCGGCAATCCGTCAACGGTTACGATGTCAGGCAATACTCAAAATCAATGGGCGATGGTCCGACACCACAGGATTGGCGGGAACCTCAAAGGATTTCACGTCCACTGACGCAGTGACCAACATGTAATTGGCGTGCCGGATTGGTTTGGAATACAGTGCTGTGCGCGTGTCCTGCTGCCCCACCAGATCGCGCAGACCCCAATCCGCAAACATCGCCAATGTCTCGCTATCGGGCAAAACATTGAAATCGCCAGCTAAGACGACGTCGTCCTGCGGGGACGCAATTTGTGACAACAACGTCAGGGCGCGCTTGGCTTGATCGGCGCGCGCAGGCGTGTCGCCTTTGCCACCAATGTCGCGCAGCCCGTGAAAATGCGCCACCGTCACGGGACGTGCGCGCCCAACTTTTGTGATGCGAACAGCCTGAAAGCCACGCGGTACAGGGTCCATGCCCCACCCGTCGGCGCGAAACGCGCCATGCACAAACCCGTCTTGTCGCGACTGAATGTCCAGATGCGGTGCCACCCATTGGCCAAGTCCGTGCTGGGATTGATAGGTCTTGCCACCTGTGTCCGACAATGGCCCCATGGCCGCAGGAAAAAACCCAGCCGAGTGATCTGGCAGCGCCGCGCTGATACCACCAAACAGGTCGGACCGCTGGTTCAGGCTGCGATGGGCATCGCGATAGGCAAGCCAAGGGGGGCTCGGCTCACTTGGGCGAATGACCTCTTGCAGGCACACAACGTCGCCGCCACAGCTGCCAATCCAGCTGCCAAGGGCGGGCCAGACCTGACCACCCCATGCATTCAGGCTGATAATTTTCATCGCGTGCAGCCCGGATCAGCCGAGGTAGTCAGACCGTTGCAGCCCATACTTAGCCATCTTTTCGTTCAGGGTCCGGCGTGGCAAGCACAACTCGTCCATGACATTCACTATGGATCCCTTATGGCGGCGCATGGTGTTGTCGATCAACATCCGCTCGAACGCCTCGACGAATTCCTTCAGCGGCTTGCCTTCGGTGGTGATGGCGGGCTGGCTTTCGTCGTCCTCGGTCATCAACAGGGACGCAATTGACCCCGTACCGCGGCGGTTTTGCAGCACTGCGCGTTCGGCCACATTATACAGCTGGCGCACGTTGCCAGGCCAAGGCGCCTGCAGCAATTGCGCAGCTTCCTGCGCCGATACTTCCGGCGCGTCGCAGCCGTATTCTTCGGCGAACCCTTCGCCCAGACGGGTGAACAACGTCAGAATGTCTTCGCCGCGTGTGCGCAACGGCGGCACTGTTATGCGCAACGCTGCGAGGCGGTAAAACAGATCATTGCGCAACACGCTTTCGCAGGTCTTGCCCTCGTCCTGTAAATTGCAAATTGCAACGATGCGGGTTTCGGACGGTGTGCCCTGTTCGTTGATCGCGGTCAGCAGACGGGCCTGATTTGTTTCTGACAAGGCTTCGACGTCTTCAAGAACGATCGTGCCACCACGGGCTTCTTCGATCGCAGGGATCGGGTCGTCCTGTCCGGCAGGGCCAAACAAGCGTTTGGACAGGTCGTCGTCCTCATAGGCAGCGCAGGCAATCAGTACGAATTTTTTGTTGGCGCGCGCGCCGACCGCATGCAGCGCATGGGCGACCAATGTCTTGCCTGTTCCGGTTTCGCCCTCAATCAACACATGGCCGTCCGCCTGACCAAGATCGAGGATATCTTCCTTTAGCCGCTCCATCACAGGGGACGCCCCGATGAGCTTTTTCATCAGCGCCCCACCATCGCTCAGCTCACGGCGCAGCGCGCGATTGTCCAACGTCAGTCGCCGCGCAACAGTGGCTTTCTTGGCCAGTTCGGTCATGCGATCAGGGTTGAACGGCTTTTCAAGGAAATCAAACGCACCGATGCGCATTGCCTCAACCGCCATTGGCACATCACCGTGGCCGGTGATCATGATGACGGGCAGCGAACTATCGACGCCTTTCAGTTTCTTGAGAAATTGCATCCCGTCCATGCCCGGCATCTTGATGTCACTGACCACGATGCCGGGATAATCCTGCCCGACACCTTTCAGCGCCTCTTCTGCGCTGGCAAATGTTTCAGTGTCATAGCCCGACAGCGCCAGCCATTGGCTGATCGACTGCCGCATGTCCTGTTCGTCGTCCACAATCGCGATTTTCATGGCTTGTGCCATTTGGCTACTCCGCTGCTTCTATGTTTTTGTCTAGGTCTGCGCCTAAAATAGGCAGTTCAACTTCAAATACAGCCCCACCCTTGTCGGAATTGCGCGCAGTGAGGCGTCCCCCGAAGTCGTTTACGATGCCAGATGAGATAGCAAGGCCCAGCCCTGTGCCGTCGCCCGCCTGCTTGGTGGTGTAAAACGGCTCAAACAACTCATCTAGGTCCTCAATCCCCGACCCGTTATCGCGTACTGTCAGGCGCGCCACATCACCCTGCACAAGCAGGATTTCAACGCTTGGTTCCGGGGCCATTTTTGTCGCATCCAATGCGTTGCGCAACAGGTTGATAATGACCTGTTCCAGCCGCATCCGATCGCCGTAAATCATCACCGGCTGATCTGGCAAAGTGCGTGTAATGATAACCTGCCGCTGGCGTAATTGTGGTTCCATCATCGACAGCGAAGATAGCACCGCGTCCTTAATATCAACGGGTTCAAGGCTGTCTTTGCCTTTACGTGCGTAGGATTTCAACTGTTTGGTAATTGCCGCCATCCGTTCGATCAAACCGTCGATGCGTTGCACGGCAACAACGGCTTCATCAGGGCGTTCGCGCGCAATCAAAAGCCGCACCCCCGCAAGATAGGTTTTCATCGCTGCAAGCGGTTGGTTCAACTCATGGGAAACAGCCGCCGACATCTCACCCAATGCGGCCAATTTAGACGTCTGCGCGACGGTCTGTTCGGCCACCTCAAGGTCCTTTTCGGCCTTCTTGCGTTCGGCAATTTCCCGCTGCAAGCGTCGGTTCAACTGGCGAAGCTCCGCCGACTCCAGCTGAAACATCCGCGCAGCAACGTTTGATCTGCGCGACAATATCCAGAATAGTCCAGCCAGCAGGATCGCGAAGCCCATGATTTCCAACGCGAGGATGGAATTAACCCGTTCGCGCACAGACTGAAACGTCGTGAAACTGATGATGCGCCAACCTTGAAATTGCACGCGCACTTCTTGGCGCATCACACCATCACCGCGCAAATAAGCGTCAATCGGCAGCGCGGACCAATCGGGCGTGCTCCGAAGCGTGCGTTCAATGGCCGTTTGCGGTTCAAGCAGGGCCAGCGCGTCAGCTTCCGAACGGCCCCGCCAGCGCGGTTCGGTTGCCAAAATCGCGCGTCCTTCGCTGTCCAGCACCATGACAGCATCCGAAATGCCCGCCCACGACCTCTCAAGTCTGGCAAGGTCCACTTCAACAGACACCACACCAATGCCCAGACCGCTGTCATCAATGCGGCGCGAATAGGTAAACGAAAAACCACCCTCTTCGCGTTCATCAACAGTGAAAACGGTGACGTTGGATCGCAGCGCATCTATGAACGATGGCTGACTACGTTGGTTTTCACCAAGCCGTTCGCGGTTGGTTGCCGCCACGATGCGCCCGTCCGTGTCCATCAAAACCAAAGATGCGGCGCCAATCTCATCCACGAACGACAACAGCCGCGCCGAGGATTGGGCAAAGTCGCCAGAATTCAGCGCACCAATCAAAGCAGGGTCACGTGCCAACAGTTGCGGCACAATGGAATTTCGCTGAAGTTCACTGATCAGGTTGGCGGAATACAGCGCCAGCCGCACATCCGCCGCGCTGCGCGTGCGTTCGGTAAAGCGTTCGGTCAATAGCCGGTTAGATGTGAATACGACCACGCAACCGAGTGCGACCAGCGCGATCACAAGGATGCGCGTCCACCAGACTGCCGAAAGGCGGCGCCGTCTCAAATGATCCCCCAAAACATGGGACAATCTTATCGCGCCACCCTTGCGCCGTCCATCTTAGCCTTCAGGCAGACGTCAACTGCGCCATCAAGCCGGCGAAAAGGCGCTGACCGTCGGTGTTGCCATGCGCGTCTTCAAAGGCACGTTCGGGGTGCGGCATCATCCCAAGAACGCGGCGGTTCTGCGACAAAATCCCTGCGATATTTGCACGGCTGCCGTTTGGGTTGTCGGTATAGGTAAACGCCACGCGATCATCGCCCGTAAGGCGCGCAATCGTGGCATCATCAGCGAAATAATTGCCGTCATGATGCGCAATCGGCACACTGATTTCGCTGCCTGCGCTATAGCTTTCGGTATAGGCTGAATTGGCGGTTTCGATCTTAAGACCCACGGTGCGGCAGATGTATTTCAGCCCCGCATTGCGCAGTAATGCACCGGGTAACAACCCCGTTTCAGTCAAAATCTGGAAGCCATTACAAACACCTAGGACGTATCCACCGGCATTGGCGTGATCCACGACCGCGCGACAAATCGGCGAATTCGCCGCAATCGCACCACAGCGCAGATAATCACCAAACGAAAACCCGCCGGGGATTGCGACCAGATCAACGCCCGATGGAAGGGCCGCGTCCTTATGCCAAACGACCTGCACGTCCGCGCCGGATTTTTCCAACGCAACGGCCATATCGCGGTCGCAGTTGGATCCAGGAAACTGGATCACTGCCGCCCTCATAGAAGGTCGATCCGGTAGCTCTCGATGACCATATTGGCGAGCAGCTTTTCACACATCTCACCGACTTCGGCCTCGGTTGTCCCGTCGGCGAGATCAAGCTCGATCACTTTGCCTTGACGCACGCCGTTGACGCCCGCAAACCCGAGCGCGCCAAGTGCGTGTTGCACCGCCGCGCCCTGTGGGTCCAAAACGCCCTCTTTTAACATCACGTGCACGCGGGCTTTCATGGCATCTATCCCCTAAATTTACTTAGTTAATGAGTGTTGGCTTTGGCATATGCGTCGCATTTGACGGTAAAACGCCAAGCCGCTTTGCGACCTCGGTGTAGGCATCGGCCAAATCACCCAAATCCTGACGGAACACATCCTTGTCCAGCTTGCGACCGGATTCGATGTCCCACAAACGGCAGCTGTCAGGGCTGATTTCGTCCGCCACAATCAAGCGCATGAAATCATTGTCCCAAACGCGTCCGACTTCGATTTTGAAATCGATCAGCTTGATGCCGACGCCGTGCATGACCCCTGCCATGAAATCGTTCACCCGCAACGCCAACGCGATAATGTCATCAAGGTCCTGCTGGGACGCCCAGCCAAACGCGATGATGTATTCTTCTGGCACCAACGGATCGCCAAGCGCGTCGTCTTTATAAGAAAATTCAACAATCGGGCGCGGCAGCGGTGTGCCTTCTTCCATGCCCAATCGTTTGGCCATGGTTCCGGCTGCAAAATTGCGCACGATGACTTCGAGCGGGATAATCTCAACCTGACGGATCAGTTGTTCGCGCATGTTCAGGCGGCGAATGAAGTGCGTCGGCACACCGATGCGCGCCAGCCCCATCATAAAGAATTCTGACAGGCGGTTGTTCAACACACCCTTGCCGTCGATAATTTCTTTCTTTTGGGCGTTAAACGCAGTCGCGTCGTCCTTGAAATACTGAACGAGCGTCCCCGGCTCTGTACCCTCATAAAGGATCTTTGCCTTGCCTTCATACACCAGTTTACGACGTGCCATGCTGTCTCCTGCGGGGCCAAAGATTAACCATGTCGCCTTGATGCTCAAAGCGGGCAATAAGTCCCCTATATCGGCGTCATAAGCCAAGCCCCCCTTGCGGGCAAGCGTGGACGTGGTCATATCTTATGCGATCGCTGTAAGAACACCTTAAGGAGTATGAAATGTCAGGTTTTGATGATCGCGAGAACGCATTCGAAAACAAATTCGCCCACGATGCAGACATGCAATTCAAGGCAGAGGCCCGCCGCAACAAGCTTGTTGGCCTGTGGGCCGCCGGTTTGATGGGCAAAGAAGGCGACGACGCCTTGGCCTACGCCAGAGAAGTAATAAAAGCCGACTTTGAAGAACCGGGCGACGAAGACGTTTACCGCAAGCTGTTCAAAGATGTGGGCCACCTGTCTGATGAAGCCACGATCCGCGCGAAAATGGTGGAATGCATGGCACAGGCCAAAGGCCAATTGATCAAAGAGGTCTGATTTCCAATCGGTCTTATGGCTGATCCCTGGAAAATCTCATTCCAATCCGTGACAAATTGTTAGGCCAGCCATCGCAAGATGCGCTGGCCTTTCCGTTTTAACACCAACGACCAAAAAATCTGCCTGTTGTGGCAGCCGTTCTATTTGTGCGTGACCTCAATCCTACTCAGTGAAATAATGAGGATTATTCATTTGCGCGCACGCCACCACCATGCGAAGCGATTGCATCCCCTTTAGGAGCGTCCCGCGATGTCCATCACACAGCCTCATATCCAGCCAAATGCCCTGTCTGATCTGCTTGCAACCCGTGATTGGCTGCTCGCGGATGGTGCGACGGGCACGACATTATTCAATATGGGGCTACAATCGGGTGACGCGCCTGAATTCTGGAACTTTGAGCATCGCGACCGGATTACGGCGCTCTATAAGGGCGCGGTCGACGCAGGATCGGATATCTTCCTCACCAATACCTTCGGTGGAAATGCATCTCGCCTAAAGCTGCACAATGGTGAAGATAAAGTACATGAAATCAACAAAGTGGCTGCTGAAATCGCACGCGAAGTTGCTGACAAATCTGGCCGCAAGGTGGTCGTCGCCGGATCCGTCGGCCCAACCGGTGAGATTATGACCCCGATGGGGTCCCTGACCCACACCCGCGCGGTCGAAATGTTTCATGAGCAGGCAGAAGGCCTGAAAGCCGGCGGCGCGGACGTTTTGTGGTGTGAGACAATTTCCGCCGGCGAAGAATTCAAAGCCGCCGCCGAAGCCTTTGCCTTGGCCGACATGCCGTGGTGCGGCACCATGAGCTTTGACACTGCAGGGCGCACGATGATGGGCCTGACCAGCGCGGAATTGGTAAAACTGGTCGGAAAACTGCCCAACCCGCCAATTGCGTTTGGCGCAAACTGCGGTGTTGGCGCGTCTGATCTGTTGCGCACCGTTCTGGGATTCGGGGCCGCAGGACCGGAACAACCCATCATTGCCAAGGGCAACGCGGGCATTCCGAAATACGTAGAAGGTCACATCCACTACGACGGCACACCGGACCTTATGGCGGATTACGCCTGCCTAGCCCGCGACAGCGGGGCCACAATCATCGGTGGGTGCTGTGGCACGACGCCGGATCATTTGCGCGCCATGCGCGCCGCACTAGAAACCCGTCCCGAGGCGGATGCCCCAACATTAGAAGCCATAGCAGCCGCACTTGGCGGATTTTCATCGGTGTCAGACGGGACAGACGGCGCAGGACCAGTGCGTGCACCACGACGCGGACGCAAACGCAGCTAGGTCCTTGCCGTGGCGTTCTGATCCTATCTTTACCCAGATCATTCAGTGTGCCAGCACCAACCACCGCACGACCAAGTGAACCCGACTTACTATACTTGCACAAAGTATTCATTTGCAGTCCCGTCGCTGCATCGGCACGCTATGTCGCAATCGTTCCAGACCGAATGCGCCAATTCAGCGCAAATCAGGCAACAACACATCAAAAGGTTCTGACATGTCCGACGATCAAGGCGACATCATCCTAAGCGAACTGAACGACGACGATCTCGTCGCGCAAATGTTCGACGACCTCTACGATGGCTTAAAAGAAGAAATCGAAGAAGCCGTGAACATTCTGCTGGCTCGCAAATGGACGCCATACGACATCCTGACCAAGGCGCTTGTCGGCGGCATGACGATTGTGGGCCATGATTTCCGCGATGGCATCTTGTTTGTGCCCGAGGTCTTGCTCGCCGCCAACGCCATGAAGGGCGGCATGTTCATCCTTAAACCGCTGCTGGCCGAAACCGGCGCGCCGCGTGTGGGCAAAATGGTCATCGGCACCGTCAAAGGCGACATTCATGACATCGGCAAGAACCTTGTGTCGATGATGATGGAAGGCGCCGGATTCGAGGTCGTGGACCTTGGCATCAACAACGCGGTCGAAGCCTACCTTGAAGCGATTGCGACCGAAGAACCCGATATCCTCGGCATGTCCGCCCTTCTCACGACGACGATGCCCTACATGAAAGTCGTGATCGACACGATGATCGAACAAGGCATCCGCGACGATATGATCGTGCTGGTTGGCGGCGCGCCGTTGAACGAAGAATTCGGCAAGGCCATCGGTGCCGACGCCTATTGCCGCGACGCCGCCGTCGCCGTGGAAACCGCCAAGACGTTCATGGCCCGCAAGCACAACCAAGGCGCAACCGCGTAAGACTGCTTTGCTCGGCTGATGAAGCGCGTCCGGTGGCCAGCCCCTCGGGCGCGTTTTTTATTTGGAAGGGACACGAGATGTTGACGCTTTATGCATCCCAAGGCTCCGTCGCGGTTGCGGCGCATGTGGCCTTGGAAGAGGCCGGCCTGCCCTACACGATCCACTGGATCAGCATTAATCAGGGGGAGCAGCGCAGCCCCGAATTTCTGGCTATAAACCCCAAAGGCCGCCTACCCGCGTTACTGACCGAATATGGCCACCTCACTGAAACGCCCGCAATTCTCGATTATATCGCTGATATATCGGATAAATTTCTGCCATCTGATCCATTTCAAAAAGCGCGTGCGCGTGAATTGATCAGCTTCCTCGCCGCGACAGTGCACGTGAACCACGCCCATGGTCCACGCGCGGCCCGCTGGTCTGACGATCCGGCTGCCCACGTATCCATGGCCGCGAAAGTGGCAGAAACCATGGCCGACAGCTGTGGCGTTATCGAGGCCGTTTTGCCGGACGCGGGTTGGTTCCTTGGCAGTTATTGCATCGCTGACATCCATCTTTACGCCGTTTGCCGCTGGCTTGAGGGGGACGGCGTGGCCATTGCCAACTACCCCAAACTCGCAGCGCATTTTGCAGCCATGAAAGCCCGCCCTGCCGTGCGCAAAGTCGCGGCACTCCATGGATGACGCGACCCTCACCACCGACGGACTCGCGCCCAAGGGACAGGGCCGCATTCTTTTGCTGGCGTGCGGTGCACTGGCGCGAGAAATCCTCGATCTGATAAAAGCAAACGGCTGGTCGCATATGGATCTGCACTGTCTGCCCGCGATTTTGCACGTCCATCCAGACAAAATCCCTGATGCCGTAGAACAGGCGGTGCTGAAATACCGCGATGCTTACGATGACGTGTTCGTCGTCTATGCCGACTGCGGCACTGGGGGCGCTTTGCAACGGCTTTGCGACAGGCTCGGTGTTGAAATGGTGCAAGGCCCGCACTGCTATTCATTCTTTGAGGGCAACGCAGCTTTTGCTGCGCAAGACGAAATCTACAGCTTCTATCTGACCGATTTTCTGGTGCGCCAGTTTGATGCTTTTGTGGTCAAACCATTGGGATTGGATCGCCACCCAGAACTGCGCGACATGTATTTCGGCAACTACAAATCACTGGTCTATCAGGCGCAAACCGATGATCCCGCCTTGACCGAATTGGCTAAACAACATGCAGAGCGCCTCGGCCTCACGTTTGAACGCCGCCTCACGGGCTACGGCGATCTAGCAACGGCACTGGCCGCGAAGGCCTGAATTTCGACGCTGTGTTGGGTTGGCTGGCCCAACCTTACGCCGTCACCGATCTGATCCGTTCAATCATTGCGCGCAAACCGTTGGAGCGCTGCGCAGAGAGGTGATCGTTCAGCCCCAACCGCTCAAACTCAGCGCGCGCATCCACGGCCGCGACGTCGGCGACAGATAAATCGTTGTACAAGGCGTGCAGAATCGCGATCAAGCCGCTGACAATCATCGCGTCGCTCGCGCCTTCAAATGTGAACACGCCATCTTCGACCTTTGGCACCAGCCAGACCTGCGACGCGCAGCCATCCACTTTGGTCGCGGGCACTTTGAACGCATCGTCCAACGGCGCCATCTCTCGGCCCATGTCGATAACATGGGCGTATCTGTCTTCCCAATCGTCCAAAAACTCGAATGTTTCGGCGATATCTTCAAAGGCTTGCGTGGCCATGGTGGTCCCCTATCTTGTGTCTGACTTAGGCCGCGTCCCTGCGAACGTCCAGTGGTCGCCGTTTCCAGCGTCACCTTTTTCCAGTGTCTGCTTTTCACCACGGCGACTTTGGGCTAGCAAGACATAAGCGACGAAGACCAAAGGGGTTCAACCATGCTGCGCGCAACACTTCTCGGCACTGCCGTCCTCCTCACGCTAACGGGTTGTGCCCGCATCACCGACAGCCGCTTCAACCCGCTAAACTGGTTTGGCAGCAGCACCGAGGCTGCGGTAGACGCAAATGGCCAGCCCCGCCCGTTGATCCCCGAAAACCGCCGCACTGTGGTGATCGACAACCGCACGATGGTGCAAAGCATCACATCGCTGAGTGTCGATCGCACCCCATCCGGTGCCATTGTCCGCGCTGTAGGCGTTGCCCAAACACAAGGCTATTTTAACGCAGAACTGATCAGCCGCGGCGTCGCGAACGGTGTGCTTGACCTTGAATTCCGCGCCCAAGCACCGACCGCATTGGAAGTGCCCGGCACCTCACAATCACGCCAGATAAGTGCCGCCTACGTCCTTGATCGCGGTGATCTTGCCGCCATTCGCAGCGTCCGGGTCACGGCCGCAACGAATGCTCGGACCACAGGGCGGTAAAACGCAGTCGGTCTTAGCCCACAAGGTCAGCTCACAGCGTAAAGGTCACGACCTTTTCGCCCTTTACCGCCAAGCCGATTTCGCCGTCACACAGCCGCAACGCATCCGCGCCGAACACTTCTTTGCGCCACCCGCTAAGGGCTGCAACATCGCGCAATCCGCCCGCGATAGCATCCAGATCGGCGCTGTTTGCGATCAGCTTTTGCGCAACACCTTCATTGTCCGCCGCCGATTTCACCAAAACGCGCAACATATCCGCCAGCGCCGGGTTCACCTGTAGCTTTTCACGGCTCGTGTCGATGCGCGGTGCGTCCTCGGGTTTGGTGTTCAGACCTGCCTGCACAGCGGCCAAAATACCGGCCGCGATGTCACCGCGCCGCGCTTCGCGCAGCAGCAATCTGGACCGCCCAAGATCGTCTTCGGACGTTGGTTTGGTCGATGCGATTTCAACCAGCGCATCATCCTTGAACACACGGTTACGCGGGATATTTCGGTTTTTCGCATGAAGCTCGCGAAAGCGCGCCAATTCACGAACGATTGACAAGAATTTTCCCGAACTTGTCCGCGTTTTAACCCGTTTCCATGCGTTATCAGGGTCCGCCTGATAGGTCGCGGGATCGTTGAGAACGGCCATTTCTTCGGCCACCCACTTTTTTCGACCGGATTTGTCGAGCTCGGCTGACAGATTCTCATATATCACCCGCAAATGGGTCACGTCGGCCAGCGCATAGGTCTTTTGCGCATCCGTCAAAGGGCGGCGCGACCAGTCGGTAAAACGAGACGATTTATCAACATTATCCTTAGCGATTTTTCGCACCAACGTCTCATAGCCGGCCTGTTCGCCAAATCCACACACCATCGCCGCAACCTGTGTATCAAATAGCGGTTTTGGTATAATGCCCTGATCCACAAAGAAAATTTCAAGGTCTTGGCGCGCGGCGTGAAAGACTTTTACCACGTTCTCGTCTTTGAAAAGCTCATACAGCGGTGCCAGATCGAGGCCGTCCGCCAATGGGTCCACCAGCACTGCATCATCGCCACCCTCGCCCATATAGGCCAGCTGAATGAGACAAAGCTTTGAATAATACGTCCGTTCGCGCAGGAATTCGGTGTCCACGGTCACGTAGGGATATTTGGCAGCTTGCGCGCAATACGTCGCAAGCTCGGCAGTGGTTGTGATGGTTTTCATCTAGTTCTTTTCTTATGGCTATCGCGATTTTCTTTCACGTTTCCGCAACCCTATGGGAAGCGAGATACAAGATAAAGTCCTGACAACGTGCATTAACGACACGCTACCGTTTCTCCTTCTTTTCTTAGTTGTGGAAAAAGCTAACAAAATGTAAATTGGACGTGCTGACCCGGGGGGGACCGGCTAAGGACGTCCCTTTCGTGGCTATGTTGGAACTCTATGTCACTGGCGATGAAATTGGGTTCTACAACTCGGTTTCTGTTAGCGGCAAAAGTAATGGAACCAAGGTTAAACTTGGTGACACTGAGCCCCTTGGCACGGCCTCAGACGTTTTTCGCATTGAAATCAATGGCGTAAGTAATTCTGACGCAGGGTTCGAGTACGGCATGACGGTGACCGTTTATGCCTATCCTGACACCGATCCGCCCACACCGCTTTACACCAGTCAGCTGTCGGACCCGGACGCCTACAACGGGCGCGCTACATCAGCGGAACATTTCATCTTCGATGGTGATGGCGATACGGGTCTGGTGATTGATCTTGACGGCATCACGTCGGGAACCCACCAGATCGGGCCTGGTAAGAACCCAATCCGTTATCAAGAGTTCGAATTTTCCAGCCTGTCGAACACTCCGCCAGTGTTCCCCTGCTTTGCCGCAGGGACTTTGATCGAAACAGACACCGGCCCCGTCGCGATTGAGACGTTGAAGGCCGGTGATCTCATCCGCACCATGGACAATGGCCTGAAGCCAATCCGCTGGATCGGAATGCGCCGCATCAGTGGTCGCGCGGACATGGCCCCAATAGTGATCCGCGCTGGCGCTCTGGGCAATTACCGCGATCTTCGCGTCTCGCCCCAGCACCGGATGCTGGTCAGCGACTGGCGCAGCGAAATGTATTTCGGCGAAACGCAGGTTTTTGTGGCCGCCAAACATCTGACCAACGATACCTCCATCCGCAGCATGCCCTGTGACGAGATCACATACGTCCACATGAGTTTCGATCAGCATGAAGTGATTTTCGCCGAAGGCGCCCCCTCTGAAAGTCTGCATTTGGGGTCGATGACAATGTCGACTTTGGATCGCGCATCCCAAGCAGAAGTTCTGAACCTCTTTCCGGAACTTGAAGTGCAGGCACCGCCCGCCATTGCCCGCGCTTGTTTGCGCAATTGGGAAGGCGCGCTGTTGCGATCAGATCATAGAAACAGGGGTGTTCGCTCGCCCGCAGCGTAGCGTCTTAGCACCGCCGGATAAAGCCTGTGCTCCAAAGGCAGTAGTCGTGCTGCCAGCGTGTCAGGCGTATCATCGGGGCCAATCGTCAAACGCGCCTGCCCCAGGATCGGCCCATCATCAAGCGCGGCGGTCACTTCATGCACGCTACACCCGTGTTCGACATCACCCGCTTGCAGGGCGCGGGCATGGGTGTGCAGCCCTTTGTATTTCGGCAAGAGCGATGGGTGAATGTTAAGCATCCGACCTGAATAGCGGGCCGTGAATCCGCTGGTCAGGATGCGCATGAAACCTGCCAGACAAATAATGTCAGGTGTAAACCGTTCAAGCGTTGCATGAAGAACGCCCTCGAACGCATTGCGGTCATTTACAAATTCACGATGGTCGACAACAGCCGTCGCAATTCCAAGGTCGCGTGCCTTGGCAAGACCACCTGCGTCAGGATTATTTGACAGTACCAAAACGGGACGCGCCGGATGATCGCCGACCATGCTGTTGGCAAGGGCCACCATATTCGATCCACCCCCTGAAATCAGGATGGCGACGCGTTTGGTCACAGAAGTTTGCCAGTGTAGCGAACGCCCTCACCCGCAACGACTTCGCCGATCACCGCCACAGTGTGCCCTGCGGCCTCAAACGTATCGCCAACCGCCTGCGCCCTGTCTCGTTTGCAAACGGCCACCATACCCATGCCGCAGTTGAACGTCTTGAGCATTTCAGCAGCGTCCAAACCGCCCTGCTGCGCCAGCCATGCAAACACCGGCGGCAACGGCCACGCGTTCAGCTCGATATTGACGCCAAGGCCCGACGGTAACGCGCGCGGCACGTTCTCTGTCAAACCACCGCCCGTAATATGGGCAAACGCGTGAACGCCCCCCGTATCCCGCAGGGCCGCAACACAGCCCTTCACATAGAGCGTCGTCGGCGCAAGAAGCGCTTCGCCCAACGTCCCCTCATCCCACGGGCAGTCATCGTCCCAGCCAAGGCCACTTCGCTCAACAATAGCGCGCACCAGCGAATATCCGTTCGAATGCACGCCATTGGACATCACACCGACCAAAACATCCCCTTCTTGTACGCCTGCGGGCAATTCGCCCCCACGTTCCATCGCACCAACACTAAAGCCTGCAAGGTCGAAATCACCCTCAGGGTACATCCCCGGCATTTCCGCCGTTTCCCCACCGATCAGCGCGCAACCGGACAATTCACAGCCCTTGGCAATCCCGTTGATGATGCGCGTTGCTTGGTCTAATTCCAGCTTGCCAGTCGCGAAATAATCCAGAAAAAACAACGGCTCAGCGCCTTGGCAGACCAGATCGTTGACGCACATGGCAACCAGATCAATGCCGACGCCGTCAACGTTTCCGGTATCAATGGCGATACGCAGCTTGGTGCCAACACCGTCCGTGGCCGCAACCAGTATGGGGTCTTTGAACCCTGCCCCTTTGAGATCAAACATCGCACCAAAACCACCCAACCCAGCCATGACGCCAGATCGATTTGTGCGCTTGGCGGCAGGTTTAATCCGCTCTACCAACGTGTTACCTGCGTCGATATCGACGCCTGCGTCTGCATATGTCAGACCAGTTTTGCCTGTGTTTTTCCCCGTCGTTGCCATCTGCATCACCCCATAATCGTGTTGCCTTGCCCGATATCGCAAAGCCTTCGCGCGGGCAACTGTTGAGCGTAAATTGCCCCGAATTGGTCGCACAACCTTGACCACTTAGTGGCCTGCCGCCATCTTCGCGCCATGGACGCTTTCTTAACAGCCCTCAAAGACATGTTTTCCGCCAGTGAGCCCCTTTCACCGGTCTATCTGGCCTGTTTTGTGCTGCTAGCTGCGCTTGTCTATTTTGTTCGCCGCGAGAAAGGCGGCTTCATTGCGTTTTTGCTGCCGCGTGAAATCTGGTCCCATAAATCCATTCGCATCGACATCGCCCTGCTTTTGCTGAACCGTGTTTTAGGCGCGCTCGGGCTGTTTGCGCGCTTTTTTGCGATCCCTGTTGTCGCGGCGTGGATTTCGGGCATGGTGCCACGCACGCTGCTGGCAAATGTAGCATTGTCCCCAATGATCCTGGCCCTACTTGTGTTTGTGATAACCGATTTTGCAAACTACTGCATTCACCGGTTACACCACGACAATCGTGTTTTATGGCCGCTTCACGCGGTCCATCACAGTGCGTCTGTCCTGACACCGCTTACCGCCTATCGCCAGCACCCGTTGTCGGGTGTGGTGTCCGCATCCATAACGACTGTGATTTTTGGCGTTGTGTTCGGGTTGATGGTCGGGACGTTCACACCCGACCTGACAATCGGGGAAATCGCTGGTGCAAACGCGTTCGTCGTGCTGGCCAACCTTACGGTGTCCAATTTCCACCACTCACACATCTGGATCAGCTTTGGGCCCGTGTTGGAGCGTATTTTCATTTCGCCAGCACAACACCAGATACATCATTCGATTGAGCCAAAACATTTTAACCGCAATTACGGTCAGGCGCTGGCACTGTGGGATTGGATGTTTGGCACGCTCTACGTGATTCGTGAACGCGAGGTTGTGACCTTCGGTCTAGACGACAAAGCCGACGCGCCGCTTATGACGCATCGGCTTGGCCCGATTTTGATCGATCCGCTTATCCGGATGGTCCGCCCTCGTTAAACACGTCAGGGCGTAAAAGCGCGTTTAGAACTTCATAATGATGTCATCATCATCCGCTTCGACTTCAGGTGATTTTGCCCGCTGCTGGGGCGCGTTATTGCCCAATAGCATAATTGCACCAATCGCCAGCAGCACCAACACGACACCTGCGCCATCAGAACCGCCGTTGTCGACGGTCGGCGTGATTGTTGAGTAGACAACACTGCTCCCCGCAAGCGCAGCAGATGCTGATAGGCTTGCAATAACGCTTAAAATAATCGTCTTCATGAATAATTCCCCTTCGTTTCTCTAATTTCAAAATCATAGCAGCGGATTTTCGCTGGGCAAAGGAATTTATGAACGGGTGCGAAAGACTTGACCGTCCCCGCGTCTCTGATACGAACCACGTCGGGGGGCCTGTAGCTCAACTGGTTAGAGCAGAGCGCTCATAACGCTTTGGTTGCGGGTTCAAGTCCTGCCGGGCCTACCAACGCCAATTCACGAAGGTGAATTGCCTTAGTGCACAAGTCACGTTTGCAGCGCAAATGTGAGGTGCACACCTTTACTGGCTTGCCGCAACCACGCGGGCCTACCACAGCCAAATTCGCGCAGTGTGCAAATGACCTGCACAAGTCACCTTTGTGACGCAGATGTGCAGCAAACCCAGCCGCAAATCAGACCCTCTATCATCGTGAAAACCTGTCACCGCCCCAACACAATCTCTGCTTTCAACCCGCCCAGATCGTCACTATCGCCCAACCGCAGTGTGCCACCATGCGCGCGCGCGATGTCTTCGACAATTGCAAGACCCAGCCCAACACCGGACCCGCGATCTTGGTTGCGGGCAGGATCAAGTCGGGTGAACGGGCGCACCGCGTCCTCACGTTGATCGGGCGGGATTCCCGGCCCATTGTCTTCGACGCAGAACACCACCGCGCGCGGTGTCACAATCACACTCAGCCTTGCTTTGCTGCCATATCGCAAGGCGTTGCCGATCAGGTTTTCAACCGCGCGGCGGATCGCGAGGGGTCGAAGCGTCACGTCACCGCCGCTGGTCATCTCGCCCGCCGTCACAACTTGTCCCATACGGTGCGCGTCCGCCAGAATAGTCGCGCTCAGATCAATCGGATCGACCAGTTCAGCCTCGCCTTGCGCATCACCGCGGGCAAAATCCAGGAATGCGTCAAGCAAATGCTGCATATCGTCCACATCGCGGACCAAAGGTTCAACTTCGTCGCCGTCCAAAAGCCCAAGACCAAGGCGCAGTCGGGTTAACGGCGTGCGCAGATCATGGCTGACACCCGACAACATCATCGTGCGGGTTTGGGTTTGGCGTTCGATCCGGTTGCGCATGTCCAAGAACGCGTTCCCCGCTGCGCGGACCTCGTTTGCGCCCGCCGGATGGTAGGTAACAACATGCCCGCGTCCGTATTCTGCCGATGCCGCCGCGAGCCGTTTGATCGGTCGCAACTGATTTCGAAGGTAAATATAGGCAATCAACGTCATGAGCACGCTCAGCACCACCATCCAAACCAGCAATTGATGTGGGTTGGACGCCGACACACGACTGCGGCGAAATTCAATCATCATCGGGCCGTGAACCGTGTCAAACCATAGCTCAACCCAGCGACTATCGGGCAGCACCACAGGGCCGAGCCCGTCAATCCTGACTTGCAATGTGCGCTCAACCACGCGGCCGCTAAAATCAAACCAACGCCAGCTGCCCGCCTGTGGCATCCCGTCGGCGGGCAAGGTCATAAGCAGTTGCAGCGGGTTCGCCACAGTGTCCTCAATCGCCTGTGCCGCTGTCAAGTCGGGGGCTGCGTTCACGCCGTCCAACAGATATTGCAGATCAAGCGCCACACTGCTGGTCATCTGCTCGGTCACGCCCTCAAAATGGCGTTGAATAAACACCACCGAAATGCCCAATTGCAACGTAATTATGGGCAGAATAAGGATCAGCGCAGCACGCCCGTACAAGGAACGCGGCATGTAGTGTTTGAGCATACTGAACGACATGCGATAAGCCATGAACAAACGCTAATGTGAAATGCCAGCCAAGGGAACGCATGATGACCAAGGAAGTGCCCAAAGCCGGCGTCGCCAACCAATTTGAGGACGGATTGGCCTGCGTGTTGGCGCCCAATCCATCGCCGATGACCCACTGGGGGACCAACACTTACCTGCTTGGCTGGGACAGTGTCGCCGTCATTGACCCCGGACCGATGGACCTTAATCATCTGTCAGCCCTGATCGCTGCGATCAACGGACGTACAGTCAGCCACATTATCGTAACCCACAGCCATCTTGATCACTCCCCACTCGCGCGCCCGCTGGCTGATCTGACGGGCGCGCCCGTCTTGGCATTCGGTAACAGCCGCGCGGGGCGCTCAAAGATGATGCAAACACTGGCGGCGTCCGGCGTCATGGGCGGCGGCGAAGGCGTGGATCTGGACTTTGCGCCCGACGTCTTGATTGCGGACGGGGACGTCATCGACGGGATCGGTTGGCAATTGCGCGCGGTTCACACGCCGGGGCATTTTGGCAATCACCTTTGTTTCTTGTGGGGGGATGCTGCGTTCACCGGCGATCATATGATGGGCTGGGCGTCATCCCTCGTATCGCCCCCTGATGGCGATTTGACTGATTTCATGGCGTCCTGCGCCTCCCTCGCGGCGACCCCGATGACGCGCGCCTACAGCGCCCACGGCGCACCCATCAAAGATGCGCAAAGGCGTCTGGCAGACCTCGTCGCGCACCGCTTGGGTCGCGAGGGCGAAATCCTTGCCGCACTTAATGCGGGCCCGGCAACACCGTCCGAGCTGACAGCAATAATCTACACCGATGTGGCCCCTGCTCTGCTTGGCATGGCGCAACGCAATGTTCTGGCCCATCTCATCGATCTCACAAAACGCCGCAAAGCCGCGCCAATCGGTCAACTTTCGGCCACAGCGCAATTTGACCGCACCGAGGTGCAAAAAACCTCTCATACCCCCTAGACGCCCAAGAATCCCGTGGCTATACGGACGACGGTATTCCGGCGTAGCTCAGCGGTAGAGCAGTTGACTGTTAATCAATTTGTCGTAGGTTCGATCCCTACCGCCGGAGCCAATTTAATCAAAATAAATCAACGACTTACCCAAGACCTGGCCCCGCGCTGCAGTTTGAGCCAGCGCAACTGGGGGCCATATGGGGGCCAATTCACGAACATTTTGAGTTCTCAGTGCAAATAGTGCAATGACATTGCATCAGCGGTCGTCTGTTCGAGGAACCCGCCTGATGGAAGCAAACACTTATAGCAAAGCAAACCACCGAAACATATTGGAATAGGACGTTCGACGAGCTGTCAGAGTATGGCGGCAAAGCTTGATGCGCGGTTATTCTT
>JAGGNB010000210.1 GCA_017886375.1 Octadecabacter sp. | reverse complement strand
CCGTAGCGCTGACAATCTGGGTGATCGTTGAGACCGTGCAGACGCGCCACTGGATCCGCCTGATTGCCATCCCCGCGACGTTCGGCATCGGGGTCAGCTGTGGTTTGCCACTTTATATTTTTATCCGCATGGGCCAGACCGACGCCAAGCGCACCTAAATTGAGAGTCTGATGGATCATTTCTTGTATCGCGACGGCCAGCTGATGGCTGAAGACGTCAACATCGCAGAAATCGCGGCGCAGGTCGGCACGCCGTTCTACGTCTATTCAACCGCGACACTGTTGCGCCATTTCAAACTGTTCGATGATGCGCTTTCGGGGATGGATCACCTTGTGTGTTTTGCCGTTAAATCGCTGTCCAATGTTGCGGTGCTTAAGCTGCTTGGCGATGCAGGTGCGGGCATGGATGTCGTATCGGGCGGGGAATACCTGCGCGCGAAAGCCGCAGGCGTGTCCGGCGATAAAATCGTGTTTTCCGGCATTGGCAAAACCCGCGAAGAAATGCGCCTCGCACTGGAAGGCGGCATTCGCCAGTTCAACGTCGAAAGCGAACCTGAGATGGAGGTTTTGTCGCAGGTCGCCCTGTCGCTGAACACCGTCGCGCCGATCACCGTGCGGGTTAATCCGGATGTGGACGCAAAGACCCACGCCAAGATTTCCACGGGTAAGAAAGAAGATAAATTCGGCATCCCGATCAGCCGCGCCCGCGAAGTGTATGCGATGGCGGCCAAGCTGCGCGGCCTCAAGGTCATCGGCATCGATGTGCATATCGGATCACAGCTGACCGAATTGGAACCGTTCCGCCTTGCCTACCGCAAGGTCGCTGAGCTGACCGAACAATTGCGCAGCGACGGGCACGACATCACCCGCCTCGATCTTGGCGGTGGCCTCGGCATTCCGTACGCGCGCGATAACAACGCGCCACCGCTGCCCCGCGAATACGGTGCGCTGATCAAAGAAGAAGTCGGCCATCTGGGATGTGAGATCGAGATTGAACCGGGCCGTCTGATTTCGGGCAATGCAGGCCTGTTGGTGGCAAAAGTGATCTATGTGAAATCCGGTGAAGACCGTGAATTCCTGATCGTTGACGCTGCGATGAACGATTTGATCCGCCCTGCGATGTATGACGCGTGGCACGATATTGTTCCGGTGATCGAACCAGTCGCAGGCGTGGATCAAACGCCCTACGATGTCGTCGGGCCGATCTGCGAAAGCGGTGATACGTTTGCAAAAGGCCGAATGCTGCCGCCATTGGACCCTGACGCGCTTGTCGCGTTCCGCTCTGCGGGGGCTTACAGCGCTGTTATGTCTAGCGAATATAACTCCCGCCCGCTGATACCCGAGGTTCTGGTCAACGGGGATCAATTTGCGGTTATCCGCCGACGTCCGACCTTTGAAGACATGATTAATCGCGATACCATACCGGAATGGATGTAGCCGTTTTGCACCATCCCGTTTGACAGGAGAGGCCCGCTGACCCCAACCGGACCCACGCCACGGCATTTGAAAATGCCAGTCTTGCTGACCCGCGCTGGCCTGATTGCCGAGCGTGTGACGCAAGCGTTTTGGCCGTTCTGGACGGTGATGTTCTTTACGCTCGCGCCGCTGATGATGGGCTGGCAGGATTTTCTGCCGCTTGAGGTCGTGTGGGGCTACGGGGTGGCAGCGCTCATCGTGCTGCTTTGGGCACTGTATCGTGGTGTGCGCCAGATGGCATGGCCGACCAACGCGCAGGCCATTGCCCGCGTGGACGCCCGTCTTCCCGGACGCCCGATTGCAGCACTCAATGACGTGCAAGCCATTGGCGCTGGCGACGCTGCATCCGAGGCCGTCTGGAATGCCCACCTGATCCGCATGGAACAAAAGACACACGATGCACGGGCGGTTGAACCTGATTTGCGCTTGTCGTCCAATGACCCGTTCGGGATACGCTACATGGCCGTTTTGGTCATGGTCATAGCACTGCTGTTCGGGTCGATCTGGCGCGTCGGGTCGGTGGCCAATGCTGCAACGGGTGCAGACATCCTTGCGACAGGGCCAGTTTGGGAAGGCTGGATCGAACCACCTGCCTACACCGGAAAACCGACGCTTTATCTTGCCGACATCATCGCCAATCGCGTGCAGGTGGCGCAGGGATCGTTCATCACGCTGCGGCTTTACGGCGACGTCGGCGCGCTAAGCGTGTCTGAAACCGTGTCAGGGCGCACCGAAGATTTGGGCGCAGCAACCGATCAACAACAGGGTTTTGAAGTGACCCAAGAAGGCGAATTGTCGATTGTCGGGACCGGCGGTCAGACGTGGAAATTCCTGTTGCTCGAAGACGCTGAACCAACTGTTGAGTTGAGCGGACCTATCGAGGCTGACGCACAGGGAGAGATGTCCCAGCCGTTTTCCGCCACTGACGACTACGGCGTCATTGCGGGTACAGCGACAATTGAACTGAACCTTGCAGAATTGCCACGCCGCCACGGTTTGGCGATTGATGGCGACGCGCGGGACGCCATTCTCCTTGACCTGCCGATGCCGTTTTCTGGCGATCGTGCCGATTTCGAAGAACTGCTGATCGATGATTTCAGCGAACATCCGTGGGCGAACATGCCTGTTACGATGACGCTGCAAGTCGAAGACGCACTTGGGCAGGTCGGGTCGAGCGAAGCGGAACACCTCACTCTTCCTGGGCGGCGGTTTTTTCAGCCCATTGCGCGGGCCGTAATCGAACAGCGTCGCGATATTTTGTGGGCCAAGGCCAACGCACCCCGCGTCGCACAGGTGTTGCGCGCCATATCAAACCGCCCCGATGAACTGTTTCCCGATGAAACGACTTATCTGCGGCTGCGCTATATCATCCGGCGGCTCGAAAATATGGAAACCACGGGCCTCAGCGACGCGGTTCAGGACGAAGTTGTATTGGCGCTGTGGGAACTTGCTGTGCAGCTCGAAGAAGGATCGCTTGCCGATGCACGCGCCCGTCTGGAACGCGCGCAAGAACGCCTAGAAGAGGCCATGCGCAATGGCGCGTCCGACGAAGAAATTGCCGAACTGATGCAGGAACTGCGCGAGGCGACGAACGACTATATGCAAATGCTTGCGCAGAACGCAGAACCCAACCCCAACGGCACGGATCAGCCTGACAACAACCAAGAAAGCAATTCAATCAGCCAAGACGAATTGCAGGCACTGATGGACCGTATTCAGGAACTCATGGAAGAAGGCCGGATGGCCGAAGCCATGGAGTTGATGGAGCAGTTAAACGAGTTGATGGAAAATCTGCGCGTCACTGAGGGTGAAGGCGGCGAAGGTGGCCCCCAAACCCCCGGCCAGCAATCCATGGAAGACTTGGCTGAAACCCTGCGCGATCAGCAAGACCTGACCGACGAAGCGTTTCGCGATTTGCAGGAACAGTTCAATCAAGGCCAGCAAGACGGGCAACAGCAAGGCCAAGAACCTGGTCAGCAGGGACAAGACGGCCAAGAAGGTGACGGCAACCAACCCGGTCAGGAGCAGGGCCAAGGCCAAGGTCAGGGCGACAACACCCAAGGCGGTCTGACCGATGACAACGGGCAGGGCGGCGAAGGCAACGGTGGGCCGCAAAGTCTGGCTGAACGCCAACAGGCACTGCGTGATGGATTAAACCAGTTGCGCAACGGTCTGCCGGGTTTGTCCGGTGACGCGGCG
Source organism: Octadecabacter sp. (assembly GCA_017886375.1). Lineage (GTDB taxonomy): Bacteria > Pseudomonadota > Alphaproteobacteria > Rhodobacterales > Rhodobacteraceae > Octadecabacter. The sequence continues at coordinate 19,230 of JAGGNB010000210.1, read as the reverse complement.
GACAATGCCGAACAATCTTTGGAACGTGCGGAGGGCGCGATGGACGGCGCCGAGGATGCGTTGCGCAACGGCGATTTGGCCGAAGCGATTGATCAACAGGCCGAAGCGATGGATGCGCTGCGCGACGGATTGCGCAATCTGGGACAGGCTTTGGCTGAAAACCAGATGGATGAATTGCAAGAAGGCCAAGGCACCCAAACGGGCAACGCCGAAGGGCGACCAGAACCCGAACGCCGTGATCCATTGGGGCGTCAGATGGGCAATACCGGACAATTCGGGTCAGAAGAATCGATGTTGCAGGACGAGATTGACCGTCGTGCAGAAGAACTCCTGCAAGAATTGCGCAACCGGTCTGCCGACCAGGAACGCCCGCAAATCGAACTCGATTATCTGCGGCGTCTGCTGGAACGGTTTTAGGGACTAGCCTTCAGGGTTTGGTTCAGTTGCGGGGGGCGTCTGGGCCCCTTCAATCAATTGCTGAAGCTGCTGATCCAGCAAGATGCGCAGCCCATCAACCCATTCTGCATACGATGTCAGATAGGGCTCGACTTGTGGCACTGCGGCACTGATTTGTGGCGCAAATACATAAATCGCGAGTGCGATGAGCACGATGATCACGACATACATGAATCCGCGTCTAAATCCGCCGCGCGGACGCGCTGTATCGGAATCGTAGTCAACAGCTGTGTTCGCAGTGTTGTCAGGGCGCAGGGTGGAATTGATCTCTTCGATGTCGGGCAATAACTCGCGGCGCGGCGCGTTGGCATCTTGCGCCATGGCGGCCCCAACGGCGGCCCCGATGCCTGCAGCATCAGCGGCAGCAGTTTCCGGCTCACCGCGCAGGCGTGCCAAACGGTCACGCGCTTCGCGGCTGCGGCGGTCCTCGTCCGGGTCATGTGACAAATCCAGATCGGGCTGTGTTTCAAGGGTGTTTGTCTCGGCCTCGCGGGCAGATTTTTCGTATTCCGCTTCTTCACGAAGAATATCTGTGACGTCGGACGCCATTTCACGCGGTTTGGGCGCTTCGCGGCTCTGGTCTGGTTCCGGCTCAGGTGTCGGTTCCGGCTCAGGTGTCGGCTCAGGTTCAGGTGTCGGCTCTGGCTCAGGAACTGGCTCTGGCGGGGTTTCAGTTGTACCACCCAGTTCGGCCGTTACGGATGCACCGGGTTGTTCGAACCACGTATGCCCACAATTGGAACACTGAACGTCGCGACCACCTGTCGGGATGACATCACCCGCCACCTCATATTGCGCACCGCAATTTGGGCAAATCAGCCGCATAACCTTGTTCCTCTGCCTCAAATGAGCATTTTGCCCGCTTAGTTTGAGGAATCCTACCGTTCCTAACGCCTGAGTGCAAAGGTTTTGCAGAACCGAGGTACAAGCGCAGATTGCATGTGGTGCAGGTTTGCGCCAAAACCGTCCCAACAAACGGGGGGGCAGCCGTGATCGAGCTGGACAATGTGGCCTATAATTACGGCGGAGCAGAGCTTTTCTCTGGGTTGGACTTGCAACTTGCCGCTGGGTCATTTCATTTTCTGACAGGACCATCCGGCGCGGGTAAGACCACGCTGTTAAAGCTGTGCTATGGCGAATTGGTCGCGACAAGCGGGCAGGCGCGTCTGTTTGGTCAGGATGCCCGTGGGCTGGATCGGGACGCGGTGGCGCAGACGCGGCGCCGTATCGGTGTCGTGCATCAGGACTGTCAGTTTCTGGATCATCTGACATTGGCCGAAAACATTGCCCTGCCGCTGACCGTGTCGGGACGCACCGCATCTGCTGACGATCTCTCCGATTTGCTCGGCTGGGTCGGGCTCAGCAAACAAACTGAACAATTTCCGCCACAACTGTCGGGTGGTGAACGCCAACGCGCCGCACTGGCCCGCGCCGTCATCATGTCGCCAGAAGTAATTTTGGCCGATGAACCCACAGGTAATGTCGATTGGGAGATGTCGCAGCGGTTGCTGTCGCTGCTGGTTGAACTGAACAAAATGGGCAAAACCATTTTGATCGCCACCCATGATATCAGCCTCATTCGGGCCGCCAAGGCGCAGGTGTCTGCGCGCGTGTTGCGGCTTAAGGATCGCCGCCTGCAACTGGCGGGCGCGGATCTATGATGGATGTCCTGAACCGCCTTCTCGAATTGCTCGCGGGGGATCCGCAGGCGGATCGTGCTGTGCCACCCACTGGTTTCACCGCAAGGCTGACAGTGTTGTCGGCTGCGGCGATGGCATTTTTGGCGGTCTTCGCCTTGGCGCTGTCGCTTGCCACCGGGCGACTGGCGGATCGCTGGTCGGCAGAACTGGCAAAGACATCGACGCTGCGGATTTCCGCGCCGCAAGACCAGATGGATGCGCAGACCCGCGCGGCGCTGACGGTGTTGCAATCCACGCCCGGCGTGGCAGAGGCACGACCGCTCAGCGCGGATGAACAACGCGCCCTGCTTGCGCCGTGGTTCGGGCCGGACCTGCCTGTCGAAAGCCTGCCGATCCCGCAACTGATTGAGATTATCGAAGACGCGGATGGCTATGATGCCACGGGTCTTCGCGCCCGCCTTCAGGCCGAAGTTCCCGGTGCGGTGCTTGATGATCACACCCGCTGGCGCGAACCGCTGGTTGAGGCCGCGTCGCGCCTGCGCTTGCTTGGGATCGTGTCGTTGGCCCTGATCGCAGTCACCACAGCCGCTATGATCACGCTGGCGGCCCACGCAGCCTTGGCGGCCAATGCCCAAGTTATCCGGGTGATGCGCCTTGTTGGCGCGCGTGATATCTACATCGCCCGCGCCTTTGTGCGCCGGTTCACCCTGCGCGCCCTGCTGGGGGCGGCGATGGGCACGACTTTGGGCACTCTCGCGATATTGCTGCTGCCCCGTGCGGACGCTGCGGGCGGGTTCCTGACTGGATTGGGGTTTCAAGGCTGGCATTGGCTGTGGCCACTGGTTATCCCCGCTCTTGCGGGTCTTGTGGCGTTCGTTGCCACACGACAGGCCGCATTGCGCACTTTGAAGGAGCAATCATGAGATACGCCATCCAATGGGTTCGATCGCTGATCTTCGTGATCCATATGTATTTCGCCATGGCCATCGTCGGTATCGTATTTTTCATCCCCGTCATCTTTTCGCGTCGCGTTGCCATATTTGCCTGTCGTTTCTATTGCTTGTGGGTTCAGTGGTCGGCAGGCTGGATGATTGGCCTGAAATGCGAAGTGCGCGGCACCCCGCCAAGCGACGAAGTGCTTGTTGCGGCCAAACATCAATCCTTCCTCGACGTGATTATGATCTACGGTGCCTTGCCAACGGGTAAATTCATCATGAAAAGGATTCTGATGTATGCGCCTGTCTTGGGTCAGTTTGGCCTGCGCGTTGGCTGTATTCCTGTTGAACGTGGCAAACGCGGCTTGGCGATCAAAAAGATGGTTGCAGACGTTGCCGCAGGCCGCGCGTTGCCGGGCCAGTTGATCATCTATCCCCAAGGCACCCGCATCGCACCGGGGGTAAAGGCAAAGTACAAAGTCGGCGCTGGCATCCTGTATACGGAACTGGGCCAAGACTGCGTGCCAGTCGCCGCCAACGTCGGTGTGTTCTGGCCAAAACGCGGTATCTATCGCGCACAAGGCACCGCAGTGATCGAATTCCTGCCGCGTATCCCCGCCGGAATGGAACTGACCGCCTTCACCGCCAAGCTGCAAGACGTGATCGAAACCCGCTCGAACGAATTGATGCGAGAGGCGGGATTTACCGCGATTGACGAATGAAAACGATCAACGATATCGCAACGCTTGAGGCGCTTTATGATGTGGCCTCGCCAAGGTCCTTGACTAAAGTGGTGACGCGCCTGACGCCGCATTACGTGAAATGGATCAATGCTGCGCGGTTTTGTATTTTGTCCACCGTTGGTCCAGAAGGCAGCGATGGCAGTCCACGTGGTGACGTCGGCCCCGTGGTGCGCATCGTGGATGATAAAACCCTGTGGCTTCCCGATTGGCGCGGCAATAACCGCATGGACAGCCTGCGTAACATCGTGCGCGACGGGCGGGTGAGTTTGATGTTCATGATATCCGGATCAACCAACGTGATCCGCGTGAACGGCGCGGCGGTGTTGTCGGATGATCCAGACGTCACCGGCGCGTTTGTGCAATCTGGCAAGCACCCGAAGTCGGTGATCGTCGTCACGGTAGGTGAGGCCTATTTCCAATGTGCCAAGGCCATCATGCGATCTGAATTGTGGACGGGTGCGGCGGTGGACGACCTGCCGACCGCAGGTCAGTTGCTGAAAGAGCAACAGGCAGAATTTGACGCCCAAGCCTACGATGATGGCTATGTGGAAGACGCAAAGGCGAAGATGTGGTAGCCAAGGTTTATGGATTTCTGACAGGTGCGGGCATCACCGCTGTCGCCATATTTGGCTTTAATGCTTGGCGCCATGTCAGCGATGATGATCGTCTTACGCTGGTGTTGCGCGATCATTGCCTGCCTTACGTCGTCCAGCAGATTACGCCGTTTACGGACATTGGCCGCACCCCTGGTGTGTTCGACAATGTCTCATTGCCGGACGGAACGCGTGACGGCGGTTCTGCAATCATTTTCGACGGGCGGTTTGTTGCCAAATGGGGTGTGTCGGATCGTGAGGGCCTGACCGGACCAAGAACCCTTCGCGTCTGTTCCGTCGAAGCAATGTCAGGTTCGGACGATATCGCGGCCTTTCAGGTCGATGCAGGCGGCTTTGCTGCCCGCTACACCGATATCATTGCGTCCGTGCGCCCGCTCAAGGCAGACGATGGATCAATCGCAGGTGAGGGCGGCGTCGTTATCTGGAGCGAGCCGGACCTTCCAGCGGACGAGGGATTGCGTGTCTTGATGATCGGTCAAACGGGCGCTGTGGTTGCCGTGTCGGTCGTAATGGATGTGTCCGACTAACTCAGCGGGCAATCCGCCACGTCCACATTCACCACAATAAACGTCTGCGGCCCAAATTCGAGTCCTGACATATTCACGTACAGTTTTGATCCCTCAACGAAAATCGCATCGTCCGCCAGAACCACTGTTGAGTTTTCCAAATCCTGACCCGCCCCGTTAAACAGCACGCAGTCGGTCAGGAAATCCAGCACATAGCCGTTGAATTCCGGCGTCGGAAACGTGCCCGCCACCGTGTCGGGGTAGGTCACGATGATCTGTTGGTCGCGAATGTCGATGATGGCGGGCACGATGTCCCAGCCGTTTTGCACGCCTTCCGGTCCCAGTCCGTATTCGATGCCGTTCGTGACCACCGCAGGATGGCGTTCCCCCACAAAGATCGGGGCCGCCACATCGTCATAGGCCAACGCGCCAAACGTCACCGTGCGCTCCATCAATCCGCCCGCAGCAACCGATTGCGCCGCGAAAATCAAGGAGAGCGCGAGGCAGATCACGCCGCCAGACCCTTTGCACCAAGGTCGAGGTATTTCTGACGCCGCGTTTGGCGCAATTCATCCGGGCTCATGGCGTCCATCTGTTTCAGCATGGTGTTGATCGCCGCGCCGACGCCGGTGATCGCGGCTTTCTTGTTGCGATGCGCACCGCCCACAGGTTCGTTGATGATCATGTCACAAACGCCGAGCTCTTTCAGGTTTTGCGCCGTCAGCCGCAGTGCTTCCGCCGCTTCGCGCATCTTTTCGGCGTCTTTCCACAGGATCGACGCGCAGCCTTCCGGTGAGATCACCGAATAAACCGAATGTTGCAGCATCGCGACGCGGTTGGCCGTGGCAAACGCCACAGCGCCGCCCGATCCACCCTCGCCGATGATGACGCTGACCAGTGGTACTTTCAGTTGCAGACATTTCTGCGTTGATCGTGCAATCGCCTCGGACTGGCCGCGTTCTTCGGCACCTTTTCCGGGGTAGGCACCGGGCGTGTCCACCAACGTCACAACAGGCAGGCCGAACCGGTCCGCCATGTCCATCAGACGGATCGCCTTACGGTAGCCCTCGGGTCGCGCCATGCCAAAATTACGCTCAATGCGGGATTTGGTGTCGTTGCCCTTTTCATGGCCAATCACCATGACGGGCCGCCCATCAAGCCGCGCCAATCCGCCCATGACCGCGTGGTCATCAGCAAAATTGCGATCCCCTGCCAGCGGCGTGTACTGCGTGAACAGCGCCTCGATGTAGTCTTTGCAATGGGGGCGATCAGCGTGACGCGCGATCTGGCATTTGCGCCACGGGGTCAGGTCGCCGTAAAGGCTCACCAATAAATCGGCGGCCTTTTTATCAAGCGCCTTTGCCTCGGACTCGACGTCCATTTCCTCGTTCGCACGTGCCAGCGCGCGCAATTCGGCAGCTTTGCCTTCAATCTCGGCCAACGGCCGTTCAAAATCGAGGTAGTTGGTCATGTGGGTCGGCTCCAATAAATCTTAGCTCTGATATACGGTCGCAAAGGGGTGCATGCAACTCACCACAAACCCGCCCCGCGCGGCACTGTCACCTCAGGTGATCCCGTTGGGACGACACTCCGCCAACGAAGGCGATCGTCACGGCCAGAGAACGACGGCTTGGAGTCCTTTGTGTCGACACTCACTTGCAACGTGAATGTCGGCTTCTGGCTCATGTGTAAGCACCGTTAGAGTATGTCAGTTCATAGCTGTGACTGTAGAGTTCAAAGACGATCCCAAACGGGTCTTCGACGTAAACCATGCGATATGGTTTCTCGTCGGGGAAATATTCGCGAACGGGCATGCGTTGCTTGCCGCCAGCCGCGACGATTTTTGCCAGTAGATCCTCAAGGTTCGGATCCTGAATAGCAAAGTGAAACGTGCCGTGTTGTCTGAAGTTAAGGTTATCTTCCGGCGCCTTGTGTCCTTCGAATTCGAACAGCTCAAACCCGATACGATCAGCCGTCGCTAAGTGCGCGATGCGCATGCGCCCCCAACCTTTGCCAAAAACGTCCGAGCACATCTGGCCAATGTCGCTGTCGTCTTCGATAATGACAGTAGGTTCCATGATCACATAGAAGCCAAGAACGTCGCCGTAGAATTTGATCGCCTGGTCCAAATCTGGAACAGACAAGCCGATGTGAGAGAATGAGCGTGGTGTCGGTTGCATGGTGTTTCCTTTCAAGGGTGTTGAAAGAGAATTAGATGGACTGTCCCCGCATTAAAAATTATCATTTTGTATGATTTTCATAATTTTTTGAGGCAGTCATGCTAAATGCCACGTGGTTGGATACCTTTACAACGCTGTGCGACGTCGGACATTTTACGCGCACGGCGGAGCTGTTGGGGATGACCCAGCCTGGTGTTTCGCAGCATCTGCACAAACTGGCGTCCCAAGTCGGAAAACCGCTGGTATCAAAGGATGGAAAGTCCTTCACGCTCACCCCCGCTGGTGAAGCCGTGCTGACCATCGGCCTTGCGCGACGTCAGCAAGAGCGCGAACTGCAAGACACCATCAATTTTGATGATCCAGACGTAGGCGACATCAGCCTTGGGTGTTCTGGCAGCTTTGCCATGTGGATCTATCCGCATCTCCTTGATCGGATGCATCAGGCGCCCGAGCTTGTGATCCGTGTTACGGCTGCTCCACATATGAGCATTTTGACATCCGTTCTTAATGGAGAGTTTGATTTGGGGGTCGTCGCTGAACCAATCAACCACCCCCGACTGGACGCAATTGAATTGGCCCGTGAAGAGTTGTGTTTGGTTGTTCCGCGCTCCCTCGCCGGACAAGTCCTTGACCTGCACCTCTTGAACGAGCTCGGTTTTGTCGCGCATCCAGACGGGTATGCATATGCGGATGATCTCTTTTCGCTGAACTTCCCAAAAGATTACAAAGGGGCTGACCGCTTGCGGGTAAGGACGTTCGTCAACCAGATCGGCCAAATCCCCATTCCAGTAGCGCAGGGGTTGGGATACACAATATTGCCCAAATCCGGCGTCGATGCCTTTGCTGAAAGGCAGGAGTTGGCGATCATTCAACTTCCGAAACAACGATACCATGATCTGTGGATAATTTCCCGTAAGGGACGGAGTGAAATCGCGCGTGTCGCTGCTTTGAACGACCTCATTGGTCGTACGGCAACGGCTTTGAGATAACGTTTCACAGGAGTAACAAGCAAAATGGGTATCGGCTGGAACAGATAGCTGACGTTCAGATTAGTAAATTGAACGGCAGCTAGGTCCCGCATAGCAGACCCGAACCGGATCGTCTCACAGACATTTACCTGTCGCTTGAAGGCTGATCCGCCCCCAATCGATTCCCCAGCGCCCCCCGAATTGCGGCGACGCAGCATTATGGCCACCAAATCGCCAAGTTATTTGTTAACGCGGCAATAAACGCGCAGTGGCATACACTGTACATACAGGATGTGTACAAGTTGTGTACGCAGAGCGCACAGGCACGTCGTGGGAAATTATTGCGTCCGTTAACCAGTTAACCCGCGATCATTTCCGACTGTTTCACGATGACTTCGGCCTGTTTGATGCTGGCGATGTCCACCAGACGGCCTTTGTAAACGGTCGCACCTTCGCCGCGCGCTGTTGCCTCGGCCATCGCGGCTAGAATTTCACGGGCTTCGGCGACGGCCTCGTCGGACGGTGTAAACACCTCGTTGGCCAGCGCGATCTGTTTGGGGTGGATCGCCCATTTACCAACCATGCCAAGGGTCGCAGACCGCCGCGCCTGTGCGCGGTACCCTTCGTCATCCGAGAAATCCCCGAACGGGCCATCCACAGGCAACACACCATGGGTGCGACAGGCGGCCACAATCGCCGTTTGCGCCCAGTGCCACGGGTCGGAATAATGCCGCGCCTCCCCGTGCAGCATGTAGTAATTTTCCTGCGTGCCACCGATGCCCGTCGTCTGCATTCCCATTGAGGCCGCGAAATCCGCAGCCCCCAGCGACATCGCCTGTAAACGTGGGCTGGACGCGGCAATTTCTTCGACGTGGGCAATGCCAGCGGCACTTTCGATAATCACTTCAAAACTGATGCGTTTGGACCGCCCTTTGGCCGCTTCAATCGCCGTTACCAGCGCATCCACCGCGTAAACATCCGCCGCGCACCCGACCTTCGGGATCATGATCTGGTCTAGCCGATCGCCTGCCTGTTCCAACACATCCACCACGTCGCGATACCAGTACGGCGTGTCCAACCCGTTTATGCGCACCGAAAGGGTCTTGCTGCCCCAATCAATCGTGTTAATCGCCTCGATCACATTGATACGCGCACTGTCTTTGTCGGACGGACTGACCGAGTCCTCAAGATCAAGGTTGATCACATCTGCCGCGCTCGCCGCCATTTTCGGATGCAGTTTGGTATTCGACCCTGGCCCAAACAGCTGGCAACGGTTTGGACGGGCGACGGGGCTAGGCTGCAAACGGAATGACATGGGCGATCCTGTAGGTAATGAAGTTGCGTACGAGTTGTCGCGAGGGGTAGATTATTGCGCGTTATGCTGCAAGTGCGAACTTGCAAGCGCGCGAGTCAGCATGGCGGTAAAATTTTGCGCATTTCCGCACAAGTACGCATCAAATTTGAATAATTGGGTCAGTTGGCGCGCTTTTTGAAAGACATTCCCAGCCGACTTGCCGCAACTTGCGATTAACCCAAGGAGATTCCCATGATTCCCACCCCCTACCTCTTGTTCCTCGGCGATGCGAAGGACCAGTTAAGCGCCAAAGTCGCGCAAGGCATCAAAGACTGGCGGCCTGAAAACGCTGTCGGTCAGCTGCGACTGGCGGGCTGTGGTGCGGATATAGGTCTGACCGATTTGACACTGGAAGCCGCCAAAGCGGCAGGTGCGCAGACATTGGTCATCGGTGTCGCAAACCGTGGTGGTGTCATCAGCCAAGCGTGGAAAGATGTCTTGATCCAAGCGCTTAACATGGGGTTCGACATCGCGTCCGGCCTGCACAATCTGCTAGGTGACGAAGCTGATCTGGTTGACGCCGCGCGTGCCAATGGCCGCCAATTGCACGATGTGCGGATTCCGTCTGTGGCCTATCCGATTGCCGACGGCATAAAGCGATCCGGCAAGCGATGTTTGGCCGTTGGCACCGATTGCTCCATTGGTAAAATGTACACCAGCCTCGCCGTTGATGCGGAAATGCGCAAACGCGGGCTGAAATCGACGTTCCGTCCCACGGGTCAGACAGGGATTTTGATCACTGGCAGCGGCGTTCCACTTGATGCGGTCGTCGCTGACTTCATGGCGGGCGCTGTTGAATATTTGACGCCTGACAATGACGCCGATCATTGGGACCACATCGAAGGGCAGGGCAGCCTGTTTCACGCCAGCTATTCCGGCGTGACGCTGGCGCTGATCCATGGCGGCCAACCGGATGCGTTGATTTTGGCACATGAACCAACCCGCACCCATATGCGCGGGTTGCCGCATTACGATCTGCCATCGCTCGAAACCCTGCGCGACACGGCACTTTTGCTGGCCCGCGTTGTGAACCCTGCCTGCGAAGTTGTGGGAATTTCCGTCAATACCCAACATTTGAACGAAACAGACGCGATCAAATGCCTCGCTGATATCGAAGCCCGCATGGGCCTGCCAACGGTTGACCCGTTCCGCCACGGCGCTGGGCGGCTGGTGGATGCCTTGGCCGCGATGTAGTTGCTGATTTGCTGCCGTCGCGCAGTGAGTTGTATTGGCCAAGATGAAGCAGGGGGCAGCGCATATGAAAATCGACGTCACGCAGGACGTATTTCGTTTGGCCGAAGTGTTCACGATCTCACGCGGGTCGCGGACCGAGGCCAAGGTTTTAACCGTCAAAATCACGCGTGGCGGTGTGACGGGCTGGGGCGAATGTGTGCCCTATGCGCGTTACGACGAAACGATGGCCAGCGTGACTGATCAGATCACGGGCCTGCCCGATGATGTGACACGCGATGGTTTGTATGAGCTGCTGACGGCGGGTGCTGCGCGCAACGCCGTCGATTGCGCATTGTGGGACCTAGAGGCAAAGACCGCAGGCAAACGCGTGTGGGATTTGATTGGCGTGCCAGCCCCCAAGCCGTGCATCACCGCCTTCACCCTGTCGCTTGATACGCCCGAAAACATGCAGGCGTCGGCAGCAAAACATGCCCATCGCCCGCTGCTCAAGATCAAACTCGGCACGTCCGATGATATGGCTCGACTTGAGGCTGTGCGGGCCGGTGCCCCCAAAAGTACGATCATTGTTGATGCCAATGAAGGATGGACGGCTGAGGTATACACCGACCTCGCGCCGCACCTGATCCGCCTTGGCGTCAGCATGGTTGAACAGCCGATGCCGGCAGGTCAGGACGACATGTTGGGCGAAATCGCGCGGCCTTTGCCCGTTTGCGCCGATGAAAGCTGCCATGACCGCGCATCCTTGCCCGATCTTATGGGCAAGTATGACATGGTGAATATCAAACTCGATAAAACAGGCGGGCTGACCGAAGCCTTGGCGTTGAACGCCGCGGCCCGCGATGCGCGGTTCGGTGTGATGGTCGGCTGCATGGTCGGATCGTCGCTTGCCATGGCACCGGCGACGATTGTGGCACAGGGTGCGCAGGTCGTGGACCTTGACGGGCCGCTGCTTCTGGCCGAAGACCGCGACCACGCATTGCATTTTGACGAAGACGGCGTTCACCCACCCGTCGCAGCACTTTGGGGATAAGTAAGATGAGCCGCACAGTCTATTTGAACGGGGACTACCTGCCCGAAGAAGACGCCAAGATTTCGATTTTCGATCGGTCATTTTTGATGGCTGATGGCGTCTATGAGGTGACGTCGGTTTTGGGCGGCAAGTTGATCGACTTTGCGGGCCATTCCAAACGCCTCGAACGGTCGCTGAACGAACTTGAGATGCAAAAACCTGACGCGTTCGACGATCTGCTGAACATCCACCGCGAACTTGTCCGCCTGAACGATATCAATGAGGGCATGATTTATCTGCAAGTCAGCCGTGGCAGTGCAGGGGATCGTGATTTCGCCTACCCGAGTGCGGACGTTAAACCGACGCTGGTGCTGTTTACACAATCCAAACCGAACCTCGCCGACAATCCTGCCGCCAAGATCGGCATCAAAGTGATCTCGATCGAAGATCAGCGCTGGGGCCGTCGCGATGTTAAAACCGTGCAGCTGTTGTATCCGTCCATGGGCAAAATGATGGCCAAGGCTGCGGGCTGTGACGATGCGTGGATGGTAGAGGACGGCGCCGTCACTGAAGGCACGTCCAACAACGCCTATATCGTCAAGGGTAACACGATCATCACGCGCCATCTTGGCACCGAAATCCTGCACGGGATCACCCGCGCCGCCGTGCTGCGGTTCGCCCGCGAGGCCCAGATGAAAGTCGAAGAACGCAGTTTCACTATCGAAGAAGCGCAAATTGCGGATGAGGCGTTCATCACCTCTGCCTCGACCTTCGTGATGCCCGTGGTTGAGATTGACGGCGCAGCCATTGGCACGGGCAGCCCCGGTCCCGTCGCCGCGCGCCTACGTGAGATTTACCTTGAGGAAAGCCGCAACGCCGCCCTGTGATTGTGACGCTTGCCAGTCCACGCCCCTGACGGCCATAGTGACCAAAGCAAACCACACCGGAGAGCAATGTGCGGAAACTTATCGGATGTCTTTTGCTGATCGCAGGTGTCGGTGGGCTGGGCTATGTCGGTGCGACGCAAAACGCTGTGGCCATACAATCCACCATTGCCGCAGATGCACGCGAAGCGGTCGAAATTTCGCGCTATTCTGTGCAAACACAGGTCACTGGGCGTGATGTTTCCGTCACAGGACAGGTGACGGACCAGACCGAATTGGCCCTGCTTCAGGCGATGCTGAAAAGCTTGGATGGCGTGCGGGTCGTTGATGTGTCCGGCGTCGATACTTTGCCGCTGGTGGATCCGTATGCCTTAACTGCGACCCGACAGGCTGATGGCTCCACATCGCTATCCGGTGTCATTCCGTCCGACGCAGATCGGGACAAGTTGATCGAAAATCTTGCGGGGCTCGCCCCGAACCTAACCCTCGCCGCGGGTGTCCCTGATGCAGATTGGGTCGATGTTGCGCGGCTTGGTCTTACCGCGCTGGGCACCTTGAAATATGGTGAGATGACCCTGACTGATCACACCTTGTTGCTGCGTGGATTGACGCGAAATCCTGATGAACTCACCGCCACTTTAGCCGGGCTTGAACGCCTGCCCGAGGCGTACAGCCTGATCACCGAAATTGATCTGGAGGACGATGGAACGCCGTTGCGGCTCATGCTGACGCTGCGCGACGGCGTGATTGCCGGAGAGGGTAAATTTCCATCCGACATTACCGCCACCGCAATCGAAGAAATTTTTGGGACCGCCGATACCATCGCGATTAATCAGGCGGTGATCCCGGCGTTTGATCCACAATGGCCCGTGGTCGCGCGCACCGCGATGCAGGGTTTTGCGCAGCTGATTGACGGGGTGCTTGAGATTGGTGGCCGTGACGTATCGCTGATTGGCACCGGAACCCCCGACGCCATTGCGCAGGCGGGCACACTTTTGGCCACGGTGCCTGAAACCTTCAGTGTCACGGTCGACCTTGGCCTGTGGGACGATGGTGCGCCGCTAGAATTTATCATGGAATGGGATGGCAGCGTTGCGTCTGCGTCCGGGAAATATCCGGCGGGCTTCACGTTGCGTGACCCTGCTGGCGTTGACGTGGCGAACGCCGGAACCACCAGTTTTCGCCCCGCTGCGACGCCCGACTTTTCCACGAACGCCGCCGTCGGGACGTCGGCCTGGGATGATGTCCACAGGGACACTACGGGTGAGCGAAACTCAGATCACGCTGACCGGAACAGCAGCATCACCGCTAGTTGGTCTGGCCATGGATGAAGTGCTGGCCAACGCAGCACCTGACACCGCAATCACCCGTGAAATTACCTATCTTGATGATGGATCCCCCGCCGCTTGGACGCTGACATACGATGCAGCGATCGGCGCGATGATTGAAGGTCGTTTGCCAGCAGGCCTCGCGATTGGTGATCTTGATCTGGCGCTGGGCCTTGATGCCATTTCCGGCACCCCGGCAACAGCGCTTGACGACACAGATGTTGGCAGCAGTATGGATACGATGCAGATTGTCGCGGGCTACCTGCCCGAGCTTGAAACGCTGACCTACGCGCGGGCAGGCGATCAAAGCGCGCTCGATCTGGTGTTGTCACCCGGTGTCGATCTGGACCTTGTCGCGAACGATCTGGCCGAACGCCTGCCCACGGACGTCGCCTTTTCGCTTAGCCCGCTCGAAGACCTGCCTGAACGCGGAACCACCCGAACCAACGCTGCGACGGGCCTTGATGAAATTTTCACGGACGGTTTCTGGCTGCCCAATGTGGTTTTTGACGGCGACGTCGATGTCGCGGCCTGTGCGGCGCAGACGCTCAACATCCTTGAACGCGGTCAAATAGGGTTCTTGTCGTCGTCCGCCCGCCTTGACGCCACGTCCATTCGCACAATCAACGCCTTGGCGGCCGTCGTTTTGCCCTGCGCCGCGGCGGACCTAACGCTCGAAGTTGGCGGCCATACCGATTCCTCTGGCGATGAGCTGACAAACAATGCCTTGAGCCAAGACCGCGCCAACGCCGTGCGCGCCGCCCTGATCGTACGCGGTGTTCCGGAAAACGCTATGACCGCGTTCGGTTTCGGCCCAACCCAACCCATAACCGACAACGCAACGCCCGAGGGGCGCGCGGCCAATCGCAGAACCGATATCACGTGGTTCGCGGCAGGCGCGTTGCGCGACCCATGATGCAAGCCAAAGGAAACTAACATGTTCAAAGAATGGGAATTTCTGCTGGCAGAGATTTGGGTGCTGCTGGCGCTTGCAGCCTTGATCGGCCTCATCGCGGGTTGGCTGATCTGGGGTGGACGGGCTGAAACCGGTCGCGGGTTCGGGGCCGACACGGGCGCCCACACCAATGAGATACGCCGCTTGCGGACAGAATTGGATCGCGCCAAGGCCCAAACCCGCGATCCACTTGACGATATTCCTGCGATGCAAGGTGGCGGCTACGTGCGGCCCGTGCAGGCGCGGCCACCGCTGGCAGCTCAGGTCGTGTTGCCCGATCCAACGCCGGACCCGATTGTGGACATGCCAACAGATGATGCGGTGCAGCCCGTGCCAACTGCGCAGCCAACGCAGGCGCCTTTAAGTCCGGCGACTGTCGGCAAGCCCCAAAGCCTCATCGCGGCGCGCGACGGATTGCCGGATGATCTGACGAAGATCAAAGGCATCGGTGCAAAAATGGAAACGCTTTGCAACCGGTTGGGGTTTTGGCATTACGACCAGATCGCCGCGTGGAACGCCGATGAAATTGCTTGGGTCGATGATAATCTGGAAGGCTTCAAAGGCCGCGTGACCCGTGACAACTGGGTGGCGCAGGCCAAAGCGCTGACAGGGATTCAGGTGCCTGCGTTTATGCGCCGCAAAGACTAGGCTTCAAATCTGTATGGGGTGAAATTGACCGCGCCGCAGGACTGGTAATCAGCCGTCTTTCTTCGCCACATTCTCATCAAAGGCCACCTTGAACGCGGCGTCTTTGTCCGGCGTCGACACGGCCTGATAACCGGTTTTCCACGCATCCATTGTCATGCCATAGAACGCCTCGCGGCCCTCGTCTTTGGTCATTTCAATGCCACGGTCTGCGGCAGCTTCTTGGTACCAGCGGCTCAGGCAATTGCGGCAAAACCCCGCCAAATTCATCATATCGATGTTTTGTACATCCGTGCGGTCTTCCATCAGGTGCTTTTGCAACCGCCGATATGCGGCTGCTTCGAGTTCGATTTGGGTTTGCGCATTAATATCAGGCATCTACGTCCTCCATCTGGATTAGGGCTTGGGTCAGGATCGGGGCCAACCGGTTTGCCCAAGCGATCTGTTGATCTGGCGTCTCAATCAGGTCACTGCGCAGTTCGATTAACGCATTGGCGCGCCCCATTTGCAAGGCATGGCGGTCAACGGAATCGCCGGGCAGGTGGCCCGCATAGGGTTCATTGTCCCCGACGTATAAATCATCCTCATCGCGCAGCAAATCTAACAGCGGGTCCGACAACCTGTCATCGAATTGGTGCAAAATCCCGATGTGCCAAGGTCGCGGCGAGCGTCCGTTCAATCGCGGTGTAAAACTGTGGATCGCGATGATCACCGTATCGTCTTGCCGCGCCGCAAGGTCGGTCAGCGCGCTGTGGTAAGGCGCGTGAAACGCCTCGACGCGACGCGCCTTTTCCACCTCGTCTGCCGTGCGATTGGCGGGGATCACCGTGCCGTCGTATAGTTTCATCAACAGGGTCGGATCATCCAGCCCGCGGTTGGGATCAATCACCATCCGCGAAAAATTTGACAAGACTGCGGGTGCATTCAACGCATCCGCCAGTGCGCGTGTCACACCCGCCGCACCAACGTCGAATGCGATATGTCGCTGCATATCTGCGTCCGGCAGTCCCAGTGATCCGCCACCAACACAGGGTGGTACAATGTTTGACGCGTGGTCACAGGTAATCAGCCAGCGCGACTTACGCGCGGCCCCGTGCAGATGAAATGCCTCGAATGGTTCGTCTGTCATCTTCATGTTATCCGATCGTGGGCAGTTGTAGACCGTTAAAAATACGCTATAAGACGGCGAAACCGTTAGCGGTAACTGTTTGTACGGTACTCCGCAGAACACGAGGGATAACACCATGAAACGCGACCGCAACGTCAAGATTGTAGCCACCCTCGGGCCGGCCTCCAATGATTACAAAATGATCCGTGCCTTGCACGAAGCGGGCGCAGACGTGTTCCGCCTCAATATGAGCCATGGTGATCACGCCGAAATCAAGATCCGCCATGGAATCATCCGCCAAGTCGAAAAAGACCTGAACAGCCCGATTGCAATTCTGGCTGACCTTCAGGGGCCGAAATTGCGCGTTGGTGTTTTTGCCAATGAAGACGGCGAAGACCTTGTGGTTGGTCAGTCGTTCCGCCTTGATCTGGATGATGCACTTGGCACGTCCGCGCGTGTTCAACTGCCCCACAAAGAGATTTTTGACGCCCTTGAACCTGGCGCGCACCTACTGGTGAACGACGGCAAGATCAAACTGCGTGTCAAAGACTGCGGTCGCGACTTTGCCGATTGCGAAGTTCTTGTGGCGGGTACGATTTCCAACCGCAAAGGCGTGAATGTGCCTGACGTGGTCCTGCCGCTTGCTGCGCTGTCGGACAAAGACCGCAAGGATCTGGAATTTGTCTGCGAACTGGGTGTCGATTGGCTTGCCCTGTCGTTCGTGCAGCGTCCCGCCGACGTGGAAGAAGCCCGTAAGCTGACAAGAGGTCGTGCCGCGCTGATGTCCAAGATCGAAAAGCCAACGGCTGTCACGATGTTTGACGAAATTCTTGCGGTCTCTGACGGCATCATGGTTGCGCGTGGCGATCTGGGCGTCGAATTGCCGGTTCAAAATGTGCCGCCGATCCAGAAACAACTGGTCCGTAAATGCCGCGCAGCTGCAAAGCCCGTAATCGTTGCGACCCAAATGCTCGAATCGATGATCGATTCTCCGATGCCGACCCGCGCCGAAGTCTCCGATGTGGCAACCGCGATCTATGAAGGCGCTGATGGTGTGATGCTGTCTGCTGAATCCGCTGCGGGGTCGTTCCCCATCGAAGCAGTCACCACCATGAGCAACGTGGCCATAGAGGTCGAGTCAGACCCGACCTATACCGAAATCATCGAAGCCAGCCGTAAGACCAGCGGTCGCACCGTTGCTGACGGTATCGTGGCCGCAGCCCGTGAAATCGCGGAAACCGCCGACATCAAGGCGATCTGTTGTTATTCCCAGTCTGGTACAACCGCGCTTTTGACATCGCGCGAACGCCCGCGCGTGCCGATTATCGTGCTGTCCAGCGACATCAACACTGTCCGCCGCCTTGCTCTCAGCTGGGGGACGAACTGTGTGATGACAGTCAAAGTCGTTGATCGTTTCAAGACCGCCGTGATCGAAGCGGTGCGCGCAGCGATCGCGTCCGGTATTGCGACGCCAAGCGATATGGTTGTCGTCACAGCAGGTGTTCCGTTCAACACACCGGGCAGCACAAACATTCTGCGTGTGGCACCGTGCGACGAACGTTTGATTTTTGCAGGATCTTCGGAGTAGTCTTTCTAAACTGTAACGTTTGGGGAGATCGGCATGGATCCGGATCTTTTGATTGTAATTGGGCTCGTGGTTGGCGGATTTTCAATTCCGTCCATTTTGGGTGCGATTGCAGACGGGCGCGTCCCGCGTGCCGCCGCAATTGCGGTCATGGTCGCGGGCGGGCTTATCGTGCTCGCCATCAATGAAAATCCCGGCGGTTACACGATCACCGATATGCCCGACGTGTTCGTCAGCGTCGTGGCGCGCTACATCAACTAGACCGTTGCGACATTCACCGAGATTCCGCTTGCCATAGAACATGGCGCGGGCTAATCACCCATTTCTTACCGCGCGTCCGGCCTAAGTGGCATGCCGAGTCGCGCGACCCACCGACCCAAAGAGGAGACGGAAATGCCCAAGATGAAGACAAAATCGAGCTGCAAAAAGCGGTTCTCAATGACTGCGACTGGCAAAGTCAAAGGATCACAGGCTGGTAAACAGCATGGCATGATCAAACGTTCGAATAAATTCCTGCGTAATGCGCGCGGAACAACCCTGCTGTCGGCACCTGATGCGAAAATCATCAAGTCCATGATGCCATACGCGCGCTAAGGAGAATTTGATATGCGAGTTAAAGGTGGTACAGTCACTCACCGTCGTCACAAGAAGGTAACAGATGCAGCGAAAGGCTATTATGGCCGTCGTTCCAATACCTTCAAAGTTGCGCGTCAGGCCGTCGATAAGGCGAACCAATACGCAACACGCGACCGTCACAACCGTAAGCGCAACTTCCGCGCTTTGTGGATCCAGCGGATCAACGCAGCTGTTCGCAGCATCGATGAGACACTGACATATTCACGTTTCATCAATGGCCTGAACTTGGCTGGCATCGAAGTGGACCGCAAAGTCCTCGCCGATCTTGCTGTTCACGAACCAGATGCATTCGGCGCGATCGTTGAAAAAGCAAAATCCGCAATGGCGTAAGCCAAACTGCAATTTAATTAAAAAGGCCGCTCCGTTTCGGGGCGGCCTTTTTCGTTTTCGTATCCCGACGAATGGGAAACGAATAAGCCAATACATCACACGCCAAAGCCCCCCCTCGAACCAATCCGCCGACTTCCCGAAAGTCCCGATACTATACGGC
>JAGGNB010000021.1 GCA_017886375.1 Octadecabacter sp. | reverse complement strand
AAGCAATGTCAGACGGTGCCTTTGCATTCTTGGAAAAACCGTGTGGTGCCAAGGAGTTGCTGGCCGTTGTTGCCAAGGCACTGCAGGCACGAACACTGGTGATTGAAAACCGCCGACTCAAACTGGAACTTGACCGTGGCGATGCAGCCGCGCGGATGTTGGTTGGCGTATCGGCTGTGTCTGATGCATTGCGCGGCAGGGTTCGCGCAGTGGCGCGCACCAACGCCGAGGTTTTGATCACCGGCGAGCCGGGGACCGGCACGCCAAAGATCGCCGAAGTGATCCATTTGTTGTCAGGGGCCGCCAGCCGCCCCTTTGTCAAACGCCCCGCCGCGCAATTGTCGGCGATTGATCTGGCGGCTGCATTGCAAGAGGCCGCGTCGGGCACGCTTTATCTGGATGAGGTCACAGCGCTGGCGCCGGCTGTGCAGTTTGCGCTGCTTGAAGTTTTGGAGGCAGGTGGCACGGTGCGGGTTTTGTCCGGTACATCGCGCGATATTGCCGATGACGTGGCGCAGGGGCGGTTCAGTACGGATTTGTTTTACCGTCTTGATTTGATGCGTGTGCATGTGCCCGCACTGCGCGAACGCCCTGAGGACATTCCGGCGCTGTTTCGCCACTACGTTGCCCAAGCCTGCGAGCAGGCAAATCTGGTTGAACCGCAAATCACCCAAAATGTCATTGCAGCGCTGATGGCACAGGATTGGCCCGGTAACGCGCGTGGGCTGATGAATACGGCGATGCGGTTTGCCTTGCGAATTTCGGGTGGCATTGGTGAGGACGGATTGATGGCAGGCCAAGACAGTGGGCAAGGCGGTGGGCTGGGGTTGGCAGAACAATTGGCGCAGGTGGAACGCTCGTTGTTGATTGAAGCCTTGCAGCGATGTCAGGGTCGATCTGGCGAGGCCGCTGACGCGCTGAAACTGGCGCGCAAAACATTTTATGACAAGCTGACACGCCACGGGATCAAACCAGAGGACTTTCGCGGTTAAATGTGCGGTTTTCCGCACGGTTGGCGGTAACAGGCGTGTGATAATCCGCGCTAATCGTCGCGTGGGTATGACTGACTTCATATTTTATACTTCTAAATCAATGTCTTGATTGGTCGCAAAATCATCGCTTTCCCGTACGCGGCATTTCGCCTTCTATAGGCCTGTGGTCGGCCCGGGAGGGGTCAGACTGATTTAAATTCCTAGGGAGGAAACACATGAAGTTTCTCATGAACGCAGTGTCCATCGCTGCTTTGACAGTGTCTGCTGGCGCTGCATTTGCAGACGGCCATGAAGGTTGTGACGACGGCGAGATCGTCGTCAAATTCAGCCACGTGACAAATACAGACCGTCACCCAAAAGGCATCGCGGCGACTTTGCTGCAAGAACGTGTGAACGCCGAAATGAATGGCGTGATGTGCATGGAAGTGTTCCCGCAGTCTTCGCTTTATAACGATGACCAAGTTCTTGAAGCGATGCTTCAGGGCGACGTTCAACTGGCCGCACCATCGCTGTCCAAGTTCGAAGCGTTTACCCGTCAGTTCCGCATTTTCGATCTACCTTTCATGTTCACAAACATTGAAGCGGTTGACCAGTTTCAGGCGTCTGAAACAGGACAAGCTATGCTGGATTCAATGCAGCGTCGCGGCCTTCAGGGTCTGTCGTATTGGCACAATGGCATGAAGCAGATGTCGGCAAATGTACCGCTGGCATTGCCAACAGACGCCGAAGGTCTGAAGTTCCGCGTGCAAGCGTCCGACGTTCTGGTCGCACAGATGGAAGCCATGGGCGCATCCCCGCAGCCAATGGCGTTCTCTGAGGTTTACGGCGCTTTGCAAACAGGTGTTGTCGACGGTCAAGAGAACACATGGTCCAACGTTTGGGGTCAGAAGTTCTTTGAAGTTCAAGACGGTACGACAGAAACCAACCACGGCATCATCGACTATCTTGTCGTGACGTCTGTTGATTTCCTCGACTCGTTGGACGCCGACGTGCGCGATCAATTCCTGACCATTCTGGATGAAGTCACAGTAACACGTAACGCTGAATCCTTTGCCGTAAATGAGGTCGCCAAGCAGTCCATTATCGACGCAGGCGGCACCATTCTTGAACTGACACCAGAACAGCGCGCAGTTTGGGTTGAGACGATGAAACCTGTCTGGGAGCAGTTTGTCGACGACGTAGGTCAAGACAACATCGACGCAGCACAGGCGATCAACGCCGCGCTGTAAGCGCCTACTTTGATTGTATAAAGTCTGGATCGGCCACTTTATGTGGCCGGTCCGTACAAGTCGCGCAGGGGAGCGAGAAATGTCTGGGGTTTATAGTCCGAAAGGTCGCTTGGGCGCGATTGTTCACACGCTCGAAGAGAGCATTATTGCACTGTTGCTGGGGCTGATGACGATTGTCACGTTCATCAATGTGGTGATGCGTTATGGATTTAACAGTCAGTTGATTTGGGGGCTTGAGCTCACGCTCGTCCTGTTCGCTTGGCTGGTTTTATTTGGTATTTCCTACGGGTTCAAAGTCGTCAGTCACCTTGGGGTCGATGCGGTTTTGAATTTGGTTGGACCGACAACGCGCAAACGCATGGGGATTCTGGCGACAGCCATTTGTATTTTTTACGCCCTGCTATTGTTGAAGGGGGGCTGGGATTACTGGGCGCCGTTTGCCGGATTGGATGCGACCACCGGGCGCGTCATTCCCGGAGTTGTGCGCGCAGAAGATGGTGCTGGTCTGTTTGGGTTTACGTTTGGTGGTTTCTTCGAAAATTCGCGCGATCAAGGTTGGTATGAAACAGAACAACTGCCGATCCCGTTCGCTCAGACGTGGCTGGAAAACACATTCAACGTCGGTGAGCCTTATGAAAAGATGCCGCGTTTTGTTCCCTATATAATTGTTCCGTTTGCGATGGCGTTGATGTTGTACCGTCTGGTGCAATCCTTGGTGCGTATTTTGCGCGGTGAAATTGATACGATTATCGTCAGCCATGAGGCCGAAGATGCGGTCGAAGACGCGGGCAAATCCCTGAGCGAGGACGCATAAGATGGATGTCGCAATTCTATTCGGGATGGTGATTGCCCTCCTTGCAATTGGTGTGCCGATCGCAGTGTCGCTTGGCCTGTCTTCAACGTTGTTTTTGTTGGTGCTGTCTGACAGTTCTTTGGCATCGGTGGCGCAGTCACTCTATCAGGCGATGGCGGGGCATTACACGCTTTTGGCCATTCCGTTCTTCATCCTCGCGTCGTCATTTATGTCGACGGGCGGTGTTGCGCGGCGGATTATTGATTTTGCGATTTCGGTGATTGGCCACGTGCGTGGTGGCTTGGCGATTGCTGGCGTTCTGGCCTGTATGTTGTTTGCGGCATTGTCCGGTTCATCGCCTGCGACCGTGGTGGCCGTCGGGTCAATCGTGATCGCGGGTATGGTCAAATCTGGCTACACCAAGGATTTCGCGGCTGGCGTGATCTGTAACGCAGGCACGCTGGGCATCTTGATCCCGCCGTCGATTGTGATGGTGGTTTACGCGTCCGCGACGGACGTGTCTGTTGGGCGGATGTTTCTTGCGGGTGTGATCCCCGGCCTGTTGGCGGGGTCCATGCTGATGGTGACAATCTATGTCATCGCGCGGATCAAAAAACTGCCAAAAGGCGAATGGCAGGGCTGGGAGCAAGTCTTTTCCTCGATCCTTGACGCATCATGGGGTTTGTTCCTGATGGTTGTGATCTTGGGTGGCATCTATGGCGGTGTGTTCACCCCCACCGAGGCCGCGGCAATCGCATCAATCTACGCCTTCATCGTGTCGATCTTTATTTACCGCGATATGGGCCCCCTTAAAGGTCGGTCTTGGTTGCCCGAAGCGGACGCGGACATCGGTCTTTTGGGACTGCGCGTTTGGGGGTTCACATTGGTGACGTTCATTCTGTACGCGGTTGGGTGTTTCATGGTCGGCGCGCCGATGTGGATCGCCTTTGTTGCGGCGGCTGCGTTCTTTGTCGTGGCCTTCGTGCTGGCCTTGCTGATGTCAAAGGCAGTGCCTGCGGGCAAAGGTTTGCAATTGGCCACCATAGCGGTCGCGATCTTTGGGGTTCTGCCGACGTTGTATTTGATCGTGCGCATCATTGCGGGTGATACGACGACGTTGTTTGCGATCATTCAGATCATTGGAACAATCTTTATCGTCTTGCTGCCGCCTGCGGTTTTCACGTTCTCATTGGTGCGCGGCGCGCAGCGGTTGGCGGTTGTTGGCGGTGGGTTTGGTCAATCGATGATGGTGGGCGGCAGGAACCTTGTGCGGGCGAACGTTGAAAACGTGATCTTCGCGATCCCGTCTTTCTTTCACCGCGACACCAAGGCGACACTGCTAGAGGCCGGTAAGCTGACGATCATGCTGATGTTCATCATCGCGAACGCGTTGATCCTGAAGCATGTTCTGACCGACGAACAGATCCCGCAGCACATCACCGAGGTGATGTTGGCTGCAGGACTGGGGCCGATCACATTCCTGATCATCGTCAACGTTATCCTGTTGATTGGTGGTCAGTTTATGGAACCGTCCGGTCTGATCGTGATCGTCGCACCACTGGTGTTCCCGATCGCCATCACGCTTGGAATTGATCCCATTCACCTTGGCATTATCATGGTCGTGAACATGGAAATCGGAATGATCACGCCACCTGTGGGGCTTAACCTGTTCGTTACATCGGGTGTCGCGAATATGTCGATGATGCGTGTCGTGCGCGCGGCACTGCCGTTCCTTGCGGTGTTGTTCGTGTTCCTGATCTTGATCACGTATATTCCGTGGCTGTCCACGGTATTGCCAACTGCCTACATGGGGCCGGAGATTATAACGAACTAAGACATTCATTGCGCGCTAGGGTGCGCTCTGAATACAAAAAGAGAAAGGCGACGCCCATGTTTCGGGGCGTCGCCTTTTATCTTGGTGTTTTTAACTTAAGAAGCGGAAAGACTTAGGCGCTACGCTCAAGCGCGGTGATGATCGGGGAAAAGTCGGCGGCCTTCAGGGAGGCACCCCCGACGAGGGCGCCTTCAACGTTTGGCAGCGCAAAAATGTCGTCGGCGTTGCTGGCTTTGACAGAGCCGCCGTACAGCAGGCGCATGGCAGTTCCGGACGCGCCAAAGCGTGCCGTAAGATGGGCGCGCAAGGCCGCATGGACTGTTGCGATTTCGTCTGGTGTCGGTGTCAGCCCCGTGCCGATGGCCCAGATGGGTTCATAGGCGATTGTCGTGGTTTCCGCCGTGGCGGCATCGGGGATGGAGTGGTCCATTTGCGCGCGCAAAACGGTAAGGGTTTCGCCGTTTCGGTACTGGGCTTCGGTTTCGCCGATGCATAAAATGACATGCAGTCCTGCATCCCATCCAGCGGCGGTTTTGGCCGCAATCAATGCGTCGTTTTCACCGTGATCGGTGCGACGTTCGGAATGGCCCGTGATGACGTAGCTCGCGCCAGTGTCGGCGATCATCGGGGCTGAAATATCGCCCGTGTGGGCACCGGACGTGATTGGATGGCAGTCTTGGCCACCGATGGTCAGACCCGTCGCGACCATGCGGCCAAGCAGGGTTGCGGGGCCGCAGATCACGACATCAACGCTGGCGTTGTCATGGGCTTTTGCCAATGTGTCCAGCTGCGGCAAATCTGCCTGCACTCCGTTCATTTTCCAATTGCCTGCGATCAGTTTGCGCATCTCACTCTCCCCATTTGATTCATCATGATGTAGCAAGCGGGGAGAATAAGCGAAAGGGTGGGGCGATGATCCCGAGGATTGATGCGCAGGCATTGTTAGCAGGTGACAGGGCGGTGGTCGAACAGGTGCGCGTTGCAGCCCATGAGGTCGGTTTTCTGACGCTGCACAACACGCCTATTCCGGTCAGTGATATCGCAGAGGTCCTTGCCGCCTATCGCAGCTTTTTCACACTACCCGCGGCGCAAAAAGCCGCAGTCGACATGGCGCGGACTGGATCCAACCGTGGTTGGGGGGCAGGTGGCAGTGAACAGGTCGATCCCGATGCAAACCCAGATTACAAACAGATTTTCGATTCAGGGTTTGAGGTGGCAGGGTCAGATTTGCCCACATATGCGCCCAATCAATGGCCCGATGTGCCCGCTGATTTCAAGGCAGTGATAGAGAATTACTATGCCCGCGCGCTGGCGTTTTCCGGTGACGTATTGGCCGCCATTGTGGGCGGAATTGGCGAGGACGTTGGGTACTTTCGCGCCCAGTTTGACCAACCCATGGCGCTGCTTCGTGGCAATTATTATCCGCAACGCCCCGCGTGGGCGGGGGCCAAGGATTTCGGCATCGCGACGCATACGGATTACGGTTGCCTGACATTGCTGGCCATGGACGGCACACCCGGATTGGAAGTGCGCGGGCGCGGTGGTCGCTGGATTCCGGTGTCTGCGCCGGTTGGGGAATTCGTGGTGAATTTCGGGGAAATGCTTGAAATGTGGACACAAAAGCGCATCAAAGCGACGCCGCACCGCGTTGTTGGCGGTGACGTTGAACGCATGTCAGTGCCGTTGTTTTACAATCCAAATGCGTTCACCAATGTGGCCCCAGCCGGGTCCGGTAACGTCATCCGCGCGGTCGATCATTTGCAAAAGCGGTTCGATGAAACGTATCTGCATCTAAAGAATACGCAGTGATCAGCTGTCTTCATACCGCCGACGTTCATGTGGCGACATTCGGGGCCTTATTGCCGGACGCACAACACGTTGTGCGGCCTGACTTTCTGGACCATGCGCGTGCGCATGGTGTCGCGAGTGTTGCTGATGAGGTCACAGCGCTGTTGTGTAAACTGGCGCAATCGGGGCCGGTGTTGTGCACCTGTTCGACCTTGGGGCCATTGGTGGATGTGATCGGGAACGACAAGATTGTACGGATCGACCGACCTGCGATGGTCGCCGCGGTTGCACAAGGCGGGGAGGTCGTCGTGGCGATCTGTCTCGACAGCACGCGGGAAGCAACTTTGGCGTTGTTTGATGACGTTGCAGCAGGGCGCGCAATCGCAAAATTGGTTCTGTGTGACGCGGCTTGGCCGTTCTTCGAGGCGGGCGACATGGACGGATATGCACGCTCCATTGTGGCATCCGTGGCGGGACAGGGATCGCGGGTCTTGTTGGCGCAGGCATCAATGGCGGTGGCCGCACCCTTGCTTGCGGCACAAGGCATCACAGTTTTCACCACGCCAGTTGCGGCGGCACGGGCAGTTGCAGCGCTAGACGTCTAGGTTTGGATTACAAATGTTCCAGGGCGCGCCGCGCCAGGTCACAGGCCTCATCGGGATCATCAAGCGCGCTTTCGGGCAGTTTCCAATACGGCATCGCCGTCGGTTTTGGGGAATTGTCACGCTGATAGGTCCAGCGGGTCAGGCCCATCGCGTCAAGCTCATCTTGGAAGGCGCCCGCGCCTTTGATCATGGTGCCATAGTCGGAATGCACGATGGCAAAGATCGTGCCGTCAGAATACAGACACAGGCCACCCATCATTTTACGGCTCGTCAGTGGCCCCAGACCAGAGAATAAATCCGTTGCGAATTCAATCTCTTCTGGGGTGACGCTCATGCGCCGAGGTTTTCATCGAACTTGATGGATTCACCACAACCGCAGGCTTCTGTGACGTTTGGATTGCGGAATTTGAAACCGGACTCCAGCAGCGACACTTCGTAGTCGATTTCAGTGCCGAACAGGAACATCTGCGCCATGGGCGCGATCATCACGCGCGCTCCGTCTTGTTCCACGACTTCGTCCAATGGATCGACGTCAGCGACGTAATCCATGGTGTATTCCATGCCTGCACAGCCGCCTTTTTTGACGCCGATGCGCAAGCCTTGGTTGCCTTCTTTGGCCATAAGCTTTGCGATCTGGATCGCGGCTTTGTCTGTGATGGATACGGCTTGCTTGCCGGGAATGCCGAACATGTGGATCTCCTTTGGGTACAATTTAGGGCGCTACGGGCGCGATCTCAAGGGGGGGAAGGTGACCGAGTGCGGCTTGCGTTGCGAGTGCGGCGAGGATGGCCCAGCCAAATGAGGCCAGCGTGCCGATGATAACGTATTCTGCGGTGCGCTGATCACGCGACGCGGTGCCAAAGCGCAGGACAGATTTTGCAGCGATCAGAAACCCGACGGCAACTGGTAAGTTAGTGAGGATAAAGAGGAAAATCAGGCCGCGTTCGAGCAGTCCAATTTGGCGGCCCCCATCCCTTAAGCCATTGTTTCGTATGCGCATTGCGTGTGGTCGCATCAACAAGGCGATGGCGTGCTGGCCCGCGGTGAGCGTGACGATGAGGCCCGTGAGAAGGGCCATAGCCGGAAGCATCCAAGGATGCGCGGCCCATGCGCCTGTGGCCCAAAGGGCCGGGGCAAAACTGGCGAGCGCTGCGATGGTTGCGACGTGGGCGATTTGGTCGACCAAGAATGCTGTGAAGTTGCGAAAGCCGCCGTAAATCTTGATACAATCGATAATCAGGTGTGCGGCGGTCAGCAGGAGCAGTTCCGGCGCGGCGATTTGGCCTGTGGTGGCTTGGGCGGTGAGCAGGACGATGGCGGTGTGCAGGGCCATGACGCGGGGCGCACGTTTGTGTTTCACCATTGCGCTGGTTTGCAGCACGAAATCAGCGAGGACATGGGCGAAAATCAGGGCTGTGAAGGTAGCGATCATGGTGTGACCTCGGCAAGTTGTTTGGCTTTCTTTTGGGAAAGGAAAGTCATTTTGCTTGCTCCTCAATCGCGGTGAGGGCGGCTTTGATCGCGGGGTAGCCTGCGGCGTCGAGAGCTTGGCCGACGGCCTGGCGGGAGATGCCGAGGTTACGCGCGACGTCTTTTTGTGTCCAAGATTCAGCCGGATGGAGAAACGGTGCAATCGCGCGCGCCTGCGCAGTGGTCCAGCTGCGACTGATATAGTCCGCAAGGACGGTCGCACCATGGTGTGAGCCACCTGACGCATGGGCCATCAAGTGATCGTCTGACATGGTGTCCAATGTACGACCAGATAGGATGAATGTCGGGGAATTTGCCTTAGAAATATCTTTGTTATCAAGGCTTTCATCGCCCAATGCGATGGCAATGCGGGTCTCATACTTGTCATTGCGCGCAAGCAGGACTGCGCGAAATAGAAGGGCGATCCGCAAAGCCTTGCTCCGGTTGGTGAAGGCGGCCTGCCATCCGTCACCGCGATGAATATCAAAGTGAGGCGGCCCTGCCACGAGGTGAAGATTGCTGTTCGCGTCCGTTAGGGTTTGAGCGATTTCAAAAAGCTCAGCAGCGGACAAATCAGTTGATCCAACAATATCGCCTGTGAGAACACAAAGCGCCATGAGACACCCCTTTCAAGGCAAGCTATATCGCTTTCTTTTTGAAAATGCAAGCTAAAGGGCTTGCTTACATAAATCCAAGCTCAAGGCGGGCTTCGTCGGACATCATGTCCATGCCCCATTGTGGTTCCCAGACCAATTCAACATCGACGGTTTTGACACCTGCCAAGGGTTCAATAGCGTCCGCGACCCAACCAGGCATTTCACCTGCGACGGGACAGCCCGGTGCGGTGAGGGACATGAGGACTTTGACTTCATTCTCGTCATTGATGCTGATCGTATAGATTAGCCCAAGATCTTGAATATTAACGGGAATTTCTGGATCATAGACCGTGCGGCATGCCTCAACGACATTGTCGTAAAGCGGGTGGTCCGTGGTGGACGGCTGGATCAGCGGCGTGCCTTCCATGGGGGTATTGATGTCGGACATATTGGTCATTCCTGTAATTCCTGACTAAACATATAGGGATTAGCAAGGTTGGCGTAAAGGGCCGCGGATGCGGCAAACCCACACGATTTGTACAAAAGTTTTGCGTGGGGGTGCATGGTTTGTACAAAATATATCGGGCAATCAGCGCGTGAATTTTCCGCAATGGTGTCGTGATGCTGCACAACCGGACAGATGTGCACTTGAGCAAAATCAGTCGCACGCGAGAGTATCTTTTTGTGCGCTACGGAACTTCGCCGCACGAAGACACAAGCCAGCCGACGGCCCTGCAATCGACACTAAGTGAATTGATGCAGAAGGTCGGGGCGATCCTGACGCGTCCTGATCCCAAGGCGACCGCCTAGACCTTTTTGCGCGTGGCCTTGAGCGGTGCGGGGCGCACCTGATCTTCGATATGGTCAAACAGCTGGCCCGCGAGGTTTTTCTTGCTCGCGTTCTCAATCCCTTCAAACCCAGGCGATGAATTCACTTCGAGGATTTTCGGGCCGTCATTGGAGCGCAACAGGTCAACGCCTGCCAGCCCGAGATTGAACGCCTTGGCAGATTTCACCGCCATGCGGCGTTCTTCGGACGAGATTTTGCAACTTTCGGCAGTGCCGCCACGGTGCAGGTTCGAGCGGAAATCATCGCCCGCCGATTTGCGGCGCATGGCGGCCACGACTTTACCGGCGACCACGAAACAGCGGATGTCTTCGCCGCTGGCTTCTTTGACGAAATCCTGCACCAAGAAGTTCGCCTTCAATCCGCGAAACGCATCGATCACGGATTCGGCCGCCTTTTTGGTTTCGGCCAGCACGACGCCTTTGCCTTGGGTGGATTCAAGAAGTTTCACGATCAGGGGGGCGGTGCCAACAAGCCCGATCAGGTTGGATGTGTCTTTGGGGGAGGCCGCAAACGCCGTCGTGGGCATGCCGATTTTGTGGCCCGCAAGGACTTGGTGCGCGTGCAGTTTGTCGCGGCTGGCGGTGATTCCTGCTGATCCGTTGACGCAATAGACGCCCAGCGTTTCGAACTGGCGCAGCACGGCGGTGCCGTAGGATGTGACCGTCGCGCCGATGCGCGGGATGATCGCGTCATAGCGGGGCAGGCGTTTGCCGTCGTAGTGAATTTCTGGCGCCAAGGCGTTGATCGCCATGTAGCAGCGCGTGGTGTCGATGACTTCGACGGTGTGGCCGCGTTCTTCGCCCTCATGGACGATGCGTTTGGTGGAATAGCTGTTGGGTTCGCGCGACAACACACAAATGCGCAACGCGCGGTTTGGGGTCAAGGATTTGATGCGTTTGGCGGAATACACATCAAACGAGCGTTCGGGCAGCAAGAAGCGTTCGGTCGGCATAACGATAACATCGTCGCGCAGCGCTTGGCGGCCCAGCAACATACGGCTGGACATGCCGCCGCGGTGGGTCAGGGTGACCTCAATCGGCCAGCTGTTGCCGTTCCCTGCGTCCAGCGTGGTTTCAATCACATAACGCATTTCGGTTTCGCCGTTGGACGACGTGACTTCGCGGCGATCCAGCACAAGGGCCGAACAGGGGATTGTCAGGTCTTCGCGGTCCGGCACCGGATGAATCGCAAAGCGCACTCTGGGTTTGCTGGCGGGTCCGAAGGTTTCAATGTCAAAGGCATGCAGCGCGGATGTGCGCGCGCCAGTATCGACTTTGGCTTTGATTGTTGGCAACCCGAGGTCGGGCAGGCCGAACCATTCTTCCCAGCCAAGTTTGATTGTTGTGCTCTCGTTCATGGTGCGCGTCCCTCGGGAAATGTTGGCGCCACAGCTAGCATGTGTGGGCCGGAAGGAAAGCTGATGCTGTTGCTGGCCCCAAATAGACGCGACGGTTCGATATCGAGGTGCAAATGGTGCGCGCGGTGCAAAGGGTCTTGGGTTTGCGCACCAATTCCGGTAGCGGCAGGTCTGTTATTGGATAAAGGCGGACCCACATGACTGTTCCTTTTTCGTTTGATCTGCAGGCCACGGACGGGGCTGCGCGGACTGGTGTGATGCGCACCCAGCGCGGCGACATCCGCACGCCTGCGTTTATGCCTGTTGGGACTGCGGCCACGGTGAAGGCGATGATGCCCGAAAGTGTGCGCGCGACGGGTGCGGATATCTTGCTTGGTAATACGTATCATTTGATGCTGCGCCCCACGGCGGAACGGATTGCGCGGCTTGGCGGGCTGCACAAATTTATGAACTGGGATCGCCCGATTTTGACGGATTCGGGTGGATTTCAGGTGATGAGCCTTGCGGGGATGCGCAAGCTGACCGAGGAAGGTGTTGTGTTCCAAAGCCATTACGACGGGTCCAAACACAATCTGACGCCGGAGCGGTCAATGGAGATTCAGGCGCTTTTGGGGTCTGATATTGTGATGTGTTTTGATGAATGCCCAGCACTTCCAGCGGATCGCACACGGCTGGAAGACAGCATGCAGATGTCGATGCGGTGGGCCAAGCGATCACGCGCGGCCTTTGGGGATCGCCCCGGTCATGCGCTGTTCGGCATCCAGCAAGGCGGGCTTGACGAGGATCTGCGCAAGCAATCTGCGGACGCGTTGCAAGACATCGGGTTTGAGGGCTACGCGGTTGGCGGGCTGGCCGTGGGTGAGGGACAGGAGGCCATGTTTGGCTGTCTTGATTTTGCGCCGGATCAATTGCCCACACAAAAACCGCGTTATTTGATGGGGGTTGGCAAGCCTGATGATATTGTTGGCGCAGTGAAGCGCGGCATTGATATGATGGATTGCGTTTTGCCGAGCAGATCAGGGCGCACCGGACAGATATTTACCCGCACTGGCGTGCTGAACATCAAGAACGCGCGCCATGCGGATGATCCAAGGCCGCTGGATGAAGGCTGCCGCTGTCCGGCGTGCAGCAACTATTCGCGGGCGTATTTGCATCATGTGTTCCGCAGCCAGGAAATGATTTCGGGCATGTTACTTACGTGGCATAATCTGACGTATTTTCAGGATATTATGGCAGGAATGCGGGACGCGATCGCGACGCAGAGCTTTGCCGCTTGGGAGGCGGATTTTCACGCGGGTCGTGCGCAAGGCGATATTGATCCACTTTGAAATATCCACTGACGCGGTGTTGTTGCTGCGCTGTTCATTTTTGCGTGACGTCGCGATAAGATGCAAAAGGGCGTCCTTTGAGAGTAAAAAGACGCAAATTTAGTGCTTTATCCCCAGTTTTGACAAATTGTCGACTTGCGGGCGCTTGAGTCGACAGGCACCATAGGGAAACCGAGGCGGTTATTGGTTGAAAGCGGGCGCAAGACCCCCACATTACTAGCCAAGACCGGAAACGGCGCTGTTGCCTTTTTAAGGGACGCGTCGTTTTGCTAACAAAGGAAAAAGAGCATGTCAGATACCATTCGTGACCCCCTAAGCCCGTCCTACCCCGTTCTGCCGTTGCGCGACATCGTGGTCTTCCCACATATGATTGTGCCGCTTTTTGTCGGGCGTGAAAAATCTGTGTCTGCACTCGAAGAGGTGATGAACGACGACAAGCAAATCCTGCTGTCCAGTCAGATTGACCCCGGTGTGGATGACCCTGACGAAGACGGCATTTATAAAGCTGGTGTGTTGGCCAATGTGTTGCAGCTGCTGAAATTGCCCGATGGCACCGTTAAAGTGCTGGTTGAAGGCATTGCGCGGGTGCGCATCACCGGTTTCATCGAAAACGACAAATATTTTGAGGCGTCGGCAGAATATCTGACCGAAATGCCAGGTGACATGACCACGATTGAGGCGCTGACGCGCACGGTCGCCAAGGAATTTGAACGGTATTCCAAGGTTAAGAAAAACATTCCCGAAGAAGCGCTTGGTGCCGTATCCGAGGCGTCCGAGCCAGCCAAACTGGCCGATCTGGTCGCGGGCCATCTGGGGATTGAGGTTAAGCAACGCCAAGAGCTGCTTGAGACGCTGAGCGTGTCGGAGCGGCTGGAGAAGGTCTACGGGCTGATGCAGGGCGAAATGTCCGTGTTGCAGGTCGAAAAGAAGATCAAGACCCGCGTGAAGACCCAGATGGAACGCACGCAGCGTGAATATTATCTCAACGAGCAGATGAAAGCGATCCAGCGTGAGCTGGGCGACGGCGAAGAGGGCGAAGGCGAAGTGGCCGAGCTAGAGGCGAGAATTTTCGACACCAAGCTGTCCAAAGAGGCCAAAGAGAAGGTCGACGCGGAACTTAAGAAGCTGAAAAACATGTCGCCCATGTCAGCGGAAGCCACAGTTGTGCGCAATTATCTGGACTGGATCCTGTCGATCCCGTGGGGCAAGAAATCCCGCGTCAAAAAGGACCTCGCTGCGGCTGAGGCGGTTTTGGACGGGGATCACTACGGGCTTGAGAAGGTCAAAGAACGCATCGTGGAATATCTGGCCGTGCAGCAGCGCAGCCAGAAGCTGAAGGGGCCGATCATGTGCCTCGTCGGACCACCCGGTGTGGGTAAAACGTCGCTCGGTAAATCTGTCGCGAAAGCCACGGGGCGCGAATTCATTCGCATCTCCCTTGGGGGTGTGCGTGACGAGTCCGAAATTCGTGGCCACCGCCGCACGTACATCGGGTCCATGCCGGGTAAGATCATTCAGGCGTTGAAAAAGGCGAAAACGACGAACCCGCTGATCTTGCTCGATGAAATCGACAAGATGGGCAATGACATGCGCGGCGATCCTGCGTCTGCAATGCTTGAGGTCTTGGACCCGGAACAGAACAGCACCTTCGTGGATCACTACCTTGAGGTCGAATATGACCTGTCCAACGTGATGTTTTTGACCACGTCCAACAGCTACAACATGCCGGGGCCTCTTTTGGACCGGATGGAGATTATTCCGCTGTCGGGCTATACCGAAGACGAAAAGCGCGAGATCGCAAAGCAGCATTTGCTGGCCAAAGTGATGAAAAATCACGGACTTAAGGCAAGTGAGTTCAAGCTTGAGGATTCAGCCCTGACGTCGATCATCCGCTACTATACCCGTGAAGCTGGTGTGCGCAGCCTTGAACGTGAGATTGCTAAGATTGCACGCAAAGCCGTGACCAAGATCGTCAAGAAAGAAGTCGAAAGCGTTGTCGTGAACGAGGACAACATCGACGACTACCTTGGCGTGAAAAAGCACCGGTTCGGATTGGCGGAAGATCAAGATCAGGTCGGTGTTGTGACCGGACTTGCCTACACATCGGTTGGTGGTGAACTTCTCAACATCGAAGCGCTGCGTCTGCCCGGTAAGGGTCGAATGAAGACGACCGGTAAGCTTGGTGATGTGATGAAGGAAAGCATTGATGCGGCGTCGTCGTATGTGCGCTCAATCTCACCACAGATCGGGGTGAAACCGCCGGAGTTTGATAAGCTGGACATCCACGTTCACGTCCCAGACGGCGCGACACCAAAGGACGGGCCAAGCGCCGGTCTGGCGATGGTGACGTCGATCGTATCGGTGCTGACGAAAATCCCAGTTCGCAAAGATATTGCGATGACGGGTGAGGTGTCTTTGCGCGGTAATGCGATGCCAATCGGTGGTTTGAAGGAAAAACTGCTGGCGGCATTGCGCGGCGGGATTACGACGGTTTTGATCCCTGAGGAGAACGTCAAAGACTTGGCGGACATCCCAGACAACGTCAAAGAGGGGCTTGAGATTATCCCCGTGACCCATGTGTCCGAGGTTCTCAAGCACGCGCTGACCCGGACGCCAAGTCCGATTGAATGGGACCAAGAGGCGGAAGACGCGGCCGCTGCCGACGCCGTGTTGCGGGCGCGTGATGCAGGGATGACGCCGACTGTTGCGCACTAGAACAACGTAGGACCAAGATCAAATTTTGACAAAAGGGCGTTGTGGGAAACCACGGCGCCCTTTTTTTGGGGCGGGTGGTATATTGAACGTCGGAAAGACCAGTTCGGCAGACAAGAAAGGCATCGCACCACGGCAACTTCAAGGATACATCGTGACCGCGAGAGACTTTGCCGCATCTGTCGACGCATGTCGCGGAATTTGGCGGGCGCGCAGAGACACAATGGTAAGATTTCTGCATATTTCCCATAGAAATGGCGCGAAAACCCCGTTATTGTTTCCTAAACAGGCACAATTTCGTGCGCAGACCGGAGACGACAATGGTAACCCGCAGCACAAGAGCGAAGAACGCATCGAAGACCGCAAAAGCGGCGGCCAAATCGAGCGCAGCCAAAATGACCACAACCACAGCGACGCCCGTAACGACGAGCACAGCCTTGCCAAAAGCGGATGTCGCGCCAGTTGGGGCGATGCCTGTTGGGGGCGCGCCAGTGACGGGGATGCCCAATGTGGTCGTGGTCGAAACAGTGAAGACCGTTGTCGCAGATGCGCCAATCAAGAAGCCCGAATTGATCGAACGCGTTATGGCCGAGACAGGTATGAAGAAAAAGGATGTCAAACCTGTCGTTGAAGCGATGTTGGCAGTTTTGGGTCGCGCGCTGGTCGGGGGCGAAGAATTGACCGTTCCGCCTTTGGGTAAGTTGATGATCAACCGCTCCAAAGAGGTGTCAAATGCGACGATCGTAAACATCAAGTTGCGCCACCCGAACGCAGTCAAAATCCGTAACGACGCACCAACCGCAGACCCTATTGTGGCGACGCTGGAGTAAGATTTGTCAGCTCAAGGCTTGGCCTGAACTTTGGACGAAGCTTTGAAGGACGGGCGCAGCCAGTGATGGCCGCGCCCGTTTCATTTTTAGCAGTCCTTAGGCGGCTGTCGCGCCAACGGAATTGCTTTGTGAGGCTTGCAGCACACTGTCTGCGGCGAGTTCTGCCGTTGCTGCTGCCAGCGTAAAGCCCAAGTGTCCGTGGCCAGTGTTGTAAAACACACCAGAGGCTTTGCCCGGCCCGACGCGGGGCATCATGTTTGGCATCATCGGGCGCAGGCCCGCCCAAGGTATAGCGTGTTCGGTGCTGACGTCAGGAAACAGGTTTTCCACCCATTTCGTAAGCGGTGCAATCCGGTCATCGCGGATGTCTTTGTTGTAGCCGTTAAATTCTGCCGTGCCAGCAATGCGGAAGCGGTTTTGACCAAGGCGTGAGGTCACGATCTTGGCTTTGTCATCGAGCAGGGACACCCACGGGGTCGCCGCGCGGCTTTCATCGTCGTCCAGCTGCACGGTGATGGAATAGCCTTTGACGGGGTAGATATTGACGCGGTCCCCGACCTGCGCTGCAAGCGCGCGGCTGCGCACACCGGCACAGATGACGATGCCGTCAAAATGGTCGGACACGTTGCTGTTTTCTGTGTTGGTCCAGCCGACGTCAACGCCGCCACTTTTGCGGGTCGTTAGGGTTTCGACATCGCGGCCGTATTTGAAGACAACGCCGCGCTTTTTGCAGGCATCGCCGAGACCTTTGGCATAGCTGTGAATGTCGCCGGTAAAATCGCTTTCGGTGAAGTAGCCGCCGTACAGATCGCCCTTTAATGCCGGTTCGATGACCTTCATTTCTTCTGGCGTGACGGCGTGGCGTTCAAGACCACCTTCGGCCAGCATGTCGTTGACCTTGGCGGCACCATCAAAGTCGGCTTTGCAGTTGTAGACGTGCAGGATGCCGCGGTGTTCGCAGTCAAATTTGAAACCCTCTTTTTCGGCATGCCCCATCAGGTGTTGGCGCGCGTTGATCGCGAGGCGCACCGATTCAATGGTGTTTTTGCGATAGTTGGGGATGTTGGACATGAATTCCGCCATCCAGCTGTATTTGTGCCAAGATGGTTTGGGGTTCACGAGCAGCGGCGCGTTGCGCGATGCCATCCATTTGATGCCCTTGATGATCGTGGACCACTGGGTCCAGACTTCGGCGTTTGAGGCGCTGAGCTGTCCGCCGTTGGCGAAGGATGTTTCCATCGCCGCGTAACGGTTGCGGTCAAACACGGTGACGTCAAAGCCACGTTCAAGCAGGGCATAGGCGGTGGTGATTCCGGTAATTCCGGCACCGATAACAGCGATTGATTTCATAAGAATGGTCCTTAAAACGGCACAGTTACGGACTGGCGGATGCCAGCGGTGAACCCATCTGTCTTTGGACCTGAGAGTTTTGCCACGTCCCCGAGGTACGGGGTTTTACGGTGACGTCTCCTTCGGTGGGCGCTTTTTAACGCCGCTCTCCAGATTGCTTACGCTCCGCGGTCCGTTTGCCTGAGAGTTTCCGGGTCGTTGCTCCTTCGGCGCCGGATTTCAACCCGGACTCTCCCGCGGGCGAGAGATGCAAGGCCGCTATGGGGGCTAATGCGATTCGGCGCAACGGATTTTTTGTGGTGGCTTGGCGTATGGGAATTTGATCACGATGGTGGGCATCCAATTTGGCTTTGCAAACCGGGATGCGCGCAATATGCACGCTGCATGACATATCCCGAACTCTATATCCTGCGCCACGGCGAGACGACGTGGAATGCAGAAAACCGCATGCAGGGCTGGCTGAATTCGCCATTGACCCCAAAGGGTGAAGCGGATGCTGCGCGCCAAGGTGCAATCCTAAGGGGTCGCCAATTGGACGGGTTTGCCTATCTGTGCAGCCCGTCGGGGCGCACGGTGCAGACGGCGGGGATCGCTTGTGCGCAGATCGCCGAGGCGGTGCACACCGATATACGTCTGCGTGAGATTGGCGTCGGTGATTGGGCGGGCCGGTTGCGTGATGAGCTGCCACAGGGGACGGGCAATGATCCCTATATGGCGCAATACGAAATGGCCCCGAATGGCGAAGGCATCGCCGTTCTGTCCGCGCGGTGTCTGGCATTTTTGGCGGATTTGAGCGGGCCCGCTGTCTTGATCACCCACGGGATCACCAGCCGCGTGATTCGTGAAATCGTTGTGGGGCCGGGCGCGTTGAGCAACCCGAGCATCCACGGCGGGCAGGGCTGTGTGTATCATTTAAAGGGTGGTGTGCAAAACTTGCTCACCTAGGTCTAGTTGGGCTTGCGCGCCGCGAAAAGGGACGCTAAACGCTGCCACACCGGGTCGTTAGCTCAGTTGGTAGAGCGTCTCGTTTACACCGAGAATGTCGGCGGTTCGAACCCGTCACGACCCACCAATTTCTTCCTTCGGGGGGGATTGGTGGTCCATGACCCGGTCCAGTTACGGGCTGCGCGTTTACCCATCCACATCCGAAAATATCCCTGTGTCAAAGCCATCGATGCTTTTGACGTTTTTGCGGGTCCAGTAAGCATCCACGCCCTTTGGCCCTAGTGCTGCATAATGCGGTTCGAGGTCGGTTTCGGCGCGGCTGCGTTTTAGGGTCATTTCGGGCACGCTGGTGCCGCAGGACGTTGTCACCAGATTGATATCCAGCACAAAGATATTTCGCGCGCCTGCGTAGTCGGGAAACAGCGCGTACAGATCGGCCCAGTCATCGTCGCGTGGGTGGATGACTTTGGCGGTGCCGTACACCCGCAGCGTCAGGGCATCACCCAGAAACGAGCTGAACATCAATGTCATGCGCGGGTCTTTGGCGATGTGGGCGGCCGTTTCGTTGCCGCTGCCCGTTACGTTCAGCCAGATAATTTTGGTGTCAGACAGGATTCGCAGGGAATCGAGGCCCTTGGGCGACATGTTCACGCGGCCAGTGGGGGCGGCGGTGGCGACAAAGAACATGAATTGATCTTCGATGAACGTGCGAAAAGACCTGTTCAGTTTGTCGGTTTGGAGCGCCATGATGTGTTCCCTTGGTTTCGTGATGCCTGTGACATCAGCTTAACCATGAATGAGAACATAACACGAACTCTTTTGATCCGCCTACGTCCAAGTGCGGCCCTGACACGATTTTGCGTCAGGGCCGCACTGCTGGACTTTAGGACTTGGCGCGTGGCTTGCGCGGGGCGGCGGTGCCACCCTTAGCGGCCAGTTGGCGGGCACGGTTTTTCTTGCTCGACGCTTTGCCCTGTGTGGGCGATCCGCCAGCGTCGGTTTTCGCGCCTTTGCCCTCGTAGGGCTTGCCTGCCGGTTTGCCCGCATAGGGTTTTCCGCCAGATTTGTCGTCGTAAGGTTTACGCGCCTTAATCGGTTCGATCGTGTTGTCAGAGGCTTTGTTTTTATCGTTCTTGCCTGCATAGGGCTTTTTGGTGTCGTACTTTGGCTTGGCACCAACTTTTGGCTTTCGCGGCTTCGGGGTGGATGTGTCGTTCCAATCCACAGGCGTGGTGTTGCCGCTTGGTTTGGGTTCTGGTTTTTCGAAAGCTTTTTCTGCAGCCGGTTTGAAGTCGGATTTGTCTTTTGCCTTATACGCAGGCTTGTCGTTGGCTTTATAGTCGGGCTTGTCGCGAGACTTGTAATCCGGCTTGCCGCCAGACTTTGGACCATCATAACGTGGTTTGGAGTCCTTGCGCGCAGGCCCACGCTCAAAGCTTGGCGGGTTGGCAATGCGCGTCAATGGGGCGCCGTTTTCCAGCGTCATATCAGAGCCGAGCGCGGCGGTGAGGGTTTTGACAGACGCCTCACGGACCTCGATATAAGACGTATCGGGTTGGATGCGGATCGCGCCAATGTCGTCCTTGGTGATGTTGCCCATTTTACAGATCATCGGCAGGATACGGCGCGGTTCAGCGCCAGCGTCGCGACCACCGGGCAGAGAGAACCACACGCTTGGGCCAAAGGCCTGGCGTGGCTTTGCGGGCTCGCCCACGTCAGACAGTTCTTCTGGTGCAGTGTGCTTTTCACGGTACAGACGCAGGTACGCCGCGGCGAGTTGTTCTGGCGCGAAGCGTTCGGCCATCGTTGCGACCATCGACTGTGCGGATTCTTCAACGTCAGCGGACCAATCGGTGTCCTCGAGCATGCGTTCTTCGTCTTTGGCGGTGACTTCATCGGCTGAGGGCGCGTCGGCCCATGTTGCCGTGAGTTTGGCCCAGCCCAACAAACGTTCAGCTTTTTTGCGCACGGCAGGTGGCACGATCATCGCGGATGTGCCTTTGCGTCCGGCGCGACCGGTGCGGCCGGAACGGTGCAGCAGCGTGTCTTGGTTGGTCGGCAGTTCAGCGTGGATCACAAGGTCGAGGTTGGGCAGGTCGATGCCACGGGCCGCAACGTCAGTGGCCACACAAACCCGCGCACGGCCATCGCGCATGGATTGCAGCGCGTGGGTGCGTTCGGTTTGGGACAATTCGCCCGACAAGGCCACAACGCTAAAGCCGCGGTTGGACAGGCGGGTGGTCATACGGTTGACGGTGGCGCGGGTGTTACAGAACACGATCGCATTC
Organism: Octadecabacter sp.; assembly: GCA_017886375.1. GTDB lineage: Bacteria > Pseudomonadota > Alphaproteobacteria > Rhodobacterales > Rhodobacteraceae > Octadecabacter. Next base: position 1,980 of record JAGGNB010000021.1, on the reverse strand, counting down.
GGGGCCTCGAAATAGCGCAGCACGTTGATGATGGCGTTTTCAGTATCGCGCGCCGACACGCGGAAGGCGCGGTATTCGATGTCTGCGTGCTGCTTTTCGCCCGTGGTGGTGGCAACGCGTTCGGCGTTGCGCTGATAGCGCTGCGCGAGTTTCGCGATGGACGCAGGCACAGTCGCAGAGAACAGCAAGGTCTGACGGTCTTTTGGCGATTCATCGAGGATGAATTCAAGGTCTTCGCGAAACCCGAGGTCGAGCATTTCGTCAGCTTCGTCCAGCACAACGGCCTTCAGGTTGGACAGGTCGATGGATTTGCGCATGATGTGGTCGCGCAAACGTCCCGGGGTGGACACAACGATATGCGCACCACGGCCAAGGGCACGGCGTTCGTCGCGCATGTCCATGCCGCCAACAGTCGATGCGATGACTGCGCCAGTTTTTTCGTACAGCCATTCAAGTTCGCGTTTCACCTGCAACGCCAATTCGCGTGTCGGTGCGATCACCAAGGCCAGCGGCGCGTCGGCGCGATCAAAGCGTTCAGCGTCTCCGAGCAGGTTGGGCGCGATGGCAATACCAAAGCCGAGCGTCTTGCCCGATCCGGTTTGCGCAGAGACCAAAAGGTCGCGGCCTTCCAGTGCGGGATTGCCGCATGCTTCTTGGACGGGGGTGAGCGTGTCGTAGCCACGCGCTTCGATGGCATCAGCAAGAGCCTGTTTCACGAGATTTCACTTTTCTACATTGGGGTTTGGGCGCCGCCCCGATGGGCACGCGTCATTGTTTGACGCGGCCTTAACCTGTTGGAGCGCGCTTGTATAGGGCGCTTGGGTGGCAATCTGGTATGCAGTTTAGGGCGTCAACCCGTCTGCACAACAGGGCGAAACCTGCGCGATTGCCACAATGGCCAGCCGATCATTTGGCTGTCTATGACAAATCGCAGCCCGCGCGCTGTCAGCCCGGTGAGGGTCCGGGGCATGGCGTCGATCGTGCCTTGGTGGATGTCGTGGGACAGGACGATGCTGCCTTGATGGGTGTGTTGCAGGATGCGGGCGGCGCCAGTCTTGTGGATCCACAGACCACAGAATTGTCGGCAAGGCCCGTGCGGCGTGCAGCCCTGTGCGCTGATTACGGGTAAATGCGCCGTAGGGCGGGCGAAAGGCCACGGGAGGGCGACCGGTAACCTGAAAGGTGGCATCACTGGTGCGGTCAATTTCGCTGGTGCCGGATGATGCGCCTAAGCGATCCAGAAATGGATGTGTGTAGCTGTGATTGCCAATCATATTAAGCGTGGCGCGAATGTCGCGTTCGCGCAGCATATCCAGAAGGCGCGGCGTGTTGGTGGGGTGTGGCCCATCATCAAACGTCATGGCAACCACGGGAGACGATGTGCTGATGGCGGTGATCGTCGCCGCATCCGTGTTGATGATATCATCTGGCAGGGCAATCAACGCGCGCGCCGAGGCTTGTGTGCCGCTAAACGTAGCGGCGCATGCGCCAAGACCAGCCGCCAATGCGTGGCGACGCGAAAGAAGTACCATTTGACCTTCCTCAGGGATTTGTCTGCAGACCGGACGACGGCTGGTGGTATTTAGCACTGAAATCAAAGTATTTTTTGTAAAATCTTGGCGGCGTAGGGCGCGCATAATGCACACACGCTGCATCTTGTGGGGGCTGATGTGTGAAAAGCTGCGATTGTGCTTCGCTTGTGGCTTGACGGGGTGCGCACCCGTCCCTAGAAGCCAAGCACGTTGATGCAAATCAGCGGACAGTGGGCGGTTGTAGCTCAGTTGGTTAGAGTACCGGCCTGTCACGCCGGGGGTCGCGGGTTCGAGTCCCGTCAACCGCGCCACCGCTGTCCCTTTGGTCCCTAGGTTTGGGACCCATTGGCCCAAGACCTGGGCTCCCGTGGTTCGGGGTTATGAACCAAGTGCGCGGTTGTAGCTCAGTTGGTTAGAGTACCGGCCTGTCACGCCGGGGGTCGCGGGT
>JAGGNB010000124.1 GCA_017886375.1 Octadecabacter sp. | reverse complement strand
GTTTCAGGTTGTCTCAACGCCTATCGTAGCTGACGACCCTACAGAGCCGTTCACCGAAGAAGAACTCGCGAGCATCCCGGCAGGTTTGTCTGGCGATGTGACAGGCGTGACATTCACACCCGGAAACAGCACAATTACCGTGACCGGGCTGCCTTTCGATCAAGTTGGCGCCACGTTCCCAGAAGCGGTTTTCAATGCGAATTCAGCGTTGAACGTCCCGGGCTATACCGCTTACGCCTATCAAGATGACAATCTTGACCGTATGTTCGTAATGTTGATTGCAGAAGATACTGCAAGCGGCGTTCAAGCTGGTGCCGTCGCAGATGGTGGCCAATTTGCAGAATTCTTTGGGGGCGGCTTTTACCGCCAGATTGGACCCTACACACCAGACACTGGATTGGTCAGCTACGGCGGAACATACGCCGGTGTCAGCAATGTGGACGCCAACGGGAACGAGCTTTTGCCGCCACCTGCAGGTGCGGGCCCTGCCATCACGCCGAGTCAGCCTGCCCAGATCGTAGGTGACATATTCATCAATGCCGATTTTGGTCAAAACACTGTGAATGGTGGGATTGAGAACGTTGAGTATTTCAACGTTAATTCGGCATACGCGACGGCGTTCGGAACCGACTTGCCCGATGTTTTGTTGGTATCTGCACCCATTTCCGCAGCAGGTGAATTCCAAGGGTTGGTCCAGAGACCTGACCTAGCCACTATCGGCGGTTATGGTGGGACATTTGGCGGGACTGGAGCAACAGGCGTCGGCGGAACGATGATTTTGGATGGAGATTGGGACCCGAACCGAATCGGCGAGTTTCAATACGGCGTCTTTGTGCTGACACAATGTGGTGAACCGGGCGATGCTCCGATTTGCGCGACCGTTAATTAATTCAGCTCCCCTCTGGCTGGGGCTTTTGACGTATCTGACGTGCTTCGTCAGCTTCGCATCGGCTCAGACCTTTGAGCTCAGTCTTGAAGACGGACGTGCCGCTGCGCGTCAGGCTGCGTTGACTGGGCAGTTCGAACTGGCGCGCGCCTTCGCGCTGGCACTGACGGATGCAGACCCAGATGATCGCGCGGCCCTTGTTGTTCTTGCCGCCGTGCAACCGCAATTGGGTGCGCCACGCGATGGACGGTTGGCGGGCGCGCGCGCCTACCGCCTGTCCGATACCGATGATACGCGGTACGAAGCCGCCCGCCTGACGGCGTTGGCCGCTGCCAACGAAGATCGTTACACGCTCAGCCAACTCTGGCTTCGCCGAGCATCGGTCAATGCACCTGATGAGGAGGCGTTTGAGCAAACGCAGTCCGACTATCGCGCGATCCGCAACCTGAACCCGTGGTCGATCAACCTTGGCCTGTCTTTCGCACCGTCCAACAACGTAAATGGGGGGAGCGAGACAGAATTTAACGTCATCGACGGGCTGCCTTTCGTTGGCGTTCTAAGCGGCGATGCACAGGCCTTGTCAGGGGTTGCCGCCGCCGCTGACTTGCGGCTGATCTATGCGATTTCACGCCAACCGGATAGCCGCACCAGTATAACCGCACGGGCCTACGCCCGGGCCATCTGGTTGTCCGATGATGCTAGAATCATCGCTCCGACCAGCACAAACTCCGACTTTGGATCGCAGACCCTCGAATTTGGATTGAACCATCGGCGAAGTCTGGGGGACGGCACATTGTCCGCAGAAGCGCTGACAGGTTTGTCTTGGTTTGGCGGGGATCTTGGCGCCAATTACAACCGCGCCTCGCTTCGATACGGCAACACGTGGTCGGAAAACTTCGGCGGAACGTTCAGTGGCGAAGTGCAACAAACAAACCTCGATGGGGTTTTTCCGCGGACCAATCTACGTCGGACTCTGACGACCCAGCTCAGCTACAGAACTGACAGCGGTAACCGGCTGAGCGGGATGGTGTCATTCGGGGCGCAAACCTCTGAGAACCTTAACGAACGCTATGAAACCATCACAGCACAGGTCAGCTACGCATGGGCGGATCCAGTTGGCCCTATTCAGCTTTCGCTGACAGCGGGTGTGTCGCAAACACATTACCGCGACTACACAATTTTGCTGCCCGTCCCTGATGGGCGGACCGACATGCGGGTGTTCGGCAGCGCCACAGCTGTTTTTCAAGATATTGATTACGCTGGGTTTGTGCCTGTTGTCACCCTTGGCGTGCAAGACACGCAAAGCAATGTTAGCCGGTTCGATCGGAACGAATATTCCGTCAGTATCGGTTTTCGCTCCAGCTTCTGACCACTGGTTTTACACGCGCGCCGTGCTAGGGTTATTGCCATCAACATAGGAAAAATCATGTCCCTTAAATTTCTACACACCATGGTACGGGTCAAAGACCTTGATGCGTCTATCGCTTTTTACAAAATGCTCGGCATGGTCGAACGCAGGCGCAACGAGTCCGAAGGCGGGCGGTTCACGCTGGTCTTTATGTGCCCGCCCGATCAGGCCGACGGCCACGCAGATGTCGAATTGACCTACAATTGGGACGGCGACGATGACCTGCCATCTGACAGCCGGCATTTTGGCCACCTCGCCTATACCTGCGACAATATTTATGAGCTCTGCCAACAGCTTATGGACAACGGCGTCACCATCAACCGCCCGCCCCGTGATGGCCATATGGCGTTTGTGCGCAGTCCTGACAACGTGTCGATTGAATTGTTGCAGGCGGGCGAGTCCCTTGCGAAAGCAGAACCTTGGGCCAGCATGGAGAACACCGGTCATTGGTAAATCCTTGATCAGACTGTGCCTTTTGGCAGGCATCGCGACGCTCTGGTCACAGAGTGCCGCGGCTTGCCGATTGGCGCTTGTTTTGGCGATGGATGTTTCGTCATCGGTCAGCGCGCAAGAAGACGCATTGCAGCGCAGCGGGTTGTCGACCGCGTTGATGGCGCCGCAGGTTCAAGCCGCCCTTTTCGCCACAGATGATCCGGTGGCATTGGCGGTCTTTGAATGGTCTGGCCGCTATAACCAATTGGTTTTGCAAGATTGGATCTTGATCGACAGCCTGTCGACATTGGCTGGCGTTGCAAATCGCATCGCCACGACCCCGCGCAGCCATGACGATTTCCCAACCGCGTTGGGTTACGCATTGGGTTACGCCGCGACGATGCTGCGCCGCGCGCCAGTCTGTGATTTACAGAAAATTGACGTGTCAGGTGACGGGCCCAACAACGAAGGGTTCGATCCAGGCCGGGCCTACGCCGCGTTCGCGTTTGACGGTATCACAGTCAATGGATTGGTGATCAACGTACCCGAAGACAGCGCTACTCGCGAAGCCCAAGACGATCTGGTCGACTATTACACCCGCGAAGTAATACGCGGCCCATCCGCCTTTGTCGAAGTTGCCGATGGGTTTGAGGATTTCGCCCGCGCAATGGAAGTGAAACTGATCCGCGAGTTGGGTGTGTTCATGTTGGGGCAAAATAACGCACCGCACCAGACCACCGCGCAACCGATCGATCACGAAACGGCCGCAGGCGGATGAGACGTGCGGCCGTCTTTCACGTGGTGTGTCTTTTGGCTGTTCTCATTGCCAACCCGTTAGCGGCCCAATCAAGCTGTCGTCAGGCGTTGGCGCTGGGGCTTGATGTGTCTGGGTCCGTTGATGCGCGGGAATACCGGTTGCAACTGGACGGCCTCGCACTGGCTTTGGCTGATCCCGAAGTCACGGCGGCCCTTTTGGGACAGCCCGGCGCACCAGTACGCATCGCCGTCTACGAATGGTCTGATCCGGGCGATGAACGCCTCATCGTTGACTGGACGGACATCGCAACCCAATCTGATCTTGTTGCCATTCAAACAACCCTGCGCACAACGCAGCGCGCAGCGATGGGTCCAAGCACGGGCCTTGGTGCTGCACTGCAGGCAGGGTTTGCATTGCTCGAACAGCAACCCAATTGCTGGACCCGCACCCTTGATATTTCCGGCGACGGGAAAGCAAACACTGGGCTGCGACCACAAAACGTCATCGACAGCCCCGCCGGTGTCACGGTTAACGGGCTGGTCATTGGCGTCGATGACAACATCACCGGCAACAATCGAAACCTGCAAATCGCAGAATTGACGTCCTACTACATTGCCTATGTCATTCGCGGACCCGACGCCTTTGTTGAAACGGCGTTGGGGTTTGACACCTACGCAGAGGCCATGCGCCGCAAACTTCTGCGAGAACTGACAACGTTTGCAATCGGCCTGCTGTCACCGCCGGACCTACGCATTGGCAATCAGTAGATATAACGGATCTGATCGGTCCAATAGCGTTCCACACGACGCAAGGCCGCCGCAATTTCATCCAGACTGTTCATATCTATAACGCCCTTGGCTTGCAGCCCTGTCGCGTGGCCCTCAAACAAGCGCGTCACCACATCGCGGACCGCGCGGCCTTGCTCTGTCAGACGAACACGCACGGATCGGCGGTCAATCTCACATCGTTGGTGATGCATGTAGTTCATTTCAACCAACTTCTTTAGGTTGTAACTGACATTGCTGCCTTGATAGTACCCGCGGCTTTTCAACTCTCCGGCGGTCACTTCGTTGTCGCCGATATTGAATAAAAGCAACGCCTGAACCGCGTTGATTTCCAGTACGCCGACGCGTTCAAATTCATCCTTGATGACGTCAAGCAACAACCGATGCAGGCGTTCAACCAGCGTCAGCGCATCCAGATAGATGGTCATAAATTCAGTGTTGGTGCCCAGTGGCGGGCGTCCGTCTTGTGTTGGCAGCGAATGCAGGCTCATAAATATCTCCGTCCCGAAGGTTTTCCGATTATTTCCACGACCCGCTTGCCACGCCACTGGCAAACATTCCGTTAAATCGTGAAAAAATTATCAGAAACGAAGATGCACTTATGCTGTCGGTTTTGTGATCCCGACAGCGCCTTCACGGATCATGTCCATCAACGCACTATATTCAGGCGGCTCGTCAGACTGGCCACTAACCCATTGATATAGATCATGATCGTTTTCGTTTAGCATCCGATCATAGACGGCCAGCTGCGCCCCATCCAACTGCGCCAAATGGGCCTTTGAAAAGCCCATAAGGATCAGGTCCATTTCTTTAATCCCGCGCCGGATGGATCGCATATGCAACCGTTTGCGCATCACATCGACAGGTTCGCTCATGCTGTGCCCATCATTCGCAGTCGCTTTTCAAGCAGGGCAAGCCGTTCAGTCGACTGTTTCATCTGCGCCCGCACGGCGCGAAGTTCCGTCAGCATGGCCGACATATCCGATGCGAACGGCGCGTCTTCGTCAGGCGCCAAAAGCCCCTCACCCTCAGCCGTCAACAACCACCTCAGCGACACCCCAAGAATGCCGGACAGAATGCTCAATCGGTTGGCGCGCGGCTCGCTCAGATCCTCTTCCCAGTTGCGCAGGGTGCTCACCTTGATGCCCACGCGCTGCGCGAGTTCTTTTTGTGTGAGCTGCGCGACGTCACGGGCAGCCGCCAAACGGTCCCCGAAGGTCGCGGTTTCCTCACTGTACCAGTTTTGGGTCGTAGTTTCGTTTTCCATCGCCGTCTCCAGTGCGTCTAAGGTCTGTTGCCGTTCGCTCTTTCGACCCATATGACATGGGCGATGAATTTTTCCTAGACGAGGCCGACCATGTCCTTTCTCTCCGCGACACTAAAGCGCGTTAAACCCTCCCCGACGATCGCAGTGACCACCAAGGCGCAGGAACTAAAAGCTGCGGGGCGCGACGTCATCGGCCTTGGCGCCGGAGAGCCCGATTTTGATACGCCTGACAATATCAAGGCGGCAGGCATTGCGGCGATCAACAGCGGAAAGACGAAATATACCGCCGTGGATGGCATCCCCGAGCTGAAGAAAGCGATCTGTGCCAAATTCGCACGCGACAACGATCTTACCTACTCCCCCGACCAGGTGACCGTCGGCACAGGTGGCAAACAAGTTCTTTATAATGCGTTCATGGCGACGCTGAACGCGGGCGATGAGGTTATCATCCCCGCGCCCTATTGGGTCAGCTACCCAGATATGGTTCTGCTGTCTGGCGGCGAACCGGTGTTCGTTGAGGCCACGCTTGAGGCAGGTTTTAAAATCACAGCCGCCCAACTTGAGGCCGCGATTACGCCAAAAACCAAGTGGTTCCTGTTCAACTCACCCTCCAACCCTACGGGGGCGGGATATGGTTGGGAAGAGCTGAAAGCCTTGACAGATGTGTTGTTGCGCCACCCGCATGTCTGGGTGCTAACGGATGATATGTATGAACACCTGTCTTATGATGATTTTAAATTCTGCACGCCCGCACAGGTCGAACCGCAGCTTTATGACCGCACCCTGACCATGAACGGCGTGTCCAAGGCCTACGCAATGACCGGCTGGCGCATCGGCTATGCTGCGGGTCCAAAAGACCTAATCGGCGCGATCCGCAAAGTGCAAAGCCAAAGCACATCCAATCCCTGTTCCATTAGCCAATGGGCGGCGGTCGAAGCCCTGAACGGCCCACAGGATTTCATCGCGCCCAACAACGCAATGTTCATCCGCCGCCGCGATCTGGTTGTGTCCATGCTGAACGACGCGACGGGCATCGTCTGTCCCAAGCCGGAAGGCGCGTTCTATGTCTATCCCAGCATTGCAGGTTGCATCGGTAAAACCACACCAGCGGGCACCGAGATCACCAACGATGAGGTCTTTGCCACAGCCCTACTGGAAGAAACCGGTGTTGCCGTCGTCTTCGGCGCGGCCTTCGGTCTTTCACCAAATTTTCGCGTCAGTTACGCCACATCAGATGAGGCCCTAAAAGAAGCCTGCACACGCATTCAAACCTTCTGTGCCGGCCTCAGCTAAGGCTAGCGACAAACGATTGGCGCTGTTAGACTGGGCCTAGACAGTGAGTAGGTGACACAATGGGTGCAGAACTTCCCGACTATTATTTCCGGGTCCGTGAAAACGGGGCGGCAGTGTTCCGCGTGGACACCGAAAACCGCCAGCGCCGCATCGAGATGGACCAAATCGCGGTCATCAACATCAAGAACGGTGAAGTGAAGCCGCAAGGCGACCGCGTCCTCTCTGAGGTCGACATCACCCAGATCGAGACATGGATGGCGCAGCGTATGGCCTTGCTAGCCCAGCGCGACATCGACGATATCCACCGCGCGGTTGACTACCTCAACATCACGACACAATGGGTGCAATCCAAAGCCACCGACGAACAATTGATCGGCATCACAGACGATCTGTTGCTGGCGATGCATGACCTACGTTCACTGCTCGTGCGCAAAAAAGCGGACCGCCTGATGAGTGGGCAAGACGCAGCTGAATAGCGCGCCGCATTGTCTTGTCTTCACCCCGTCATTGCTTCAAAAATATCTCGGGGGATAGCGCGCAGCGCACGGGGGCTGGCCCCCTCTTTTTGCGCCTTCAGCTAGCCGGTCGCACCTACGCGCGCGATGTGAACAGACCGTGCCCAGAACCGTTGGCTCAGTAGCGCCGCCGCAACTCCGAGCCCGACAGTCAGACCGAGCCAGAGGCCCACAGGACCCCAATCAAATGTAAACGCCATCACATAGCTGGCCGGAATACCAATCACCCAATAACTGATGATGGCCAGCCACATGGGCACCCGCGTGTCCTGCACGCCGCGCAGCACTGACAGCGCGACGATCTGGGCAGCGTCCACAAACTGGAACAGCGCCGACAGCATCACCAAGACCACGCCAAGGGCCAGCACCGCGTCGCGTGCGGGGTCAGCAGGATCAATAAACAAACCGACAAAGACACCAGGCATCGCAAGATACAAAATCACGACGATCACCCCAAAACTCAGCGATACGCCGTAAGCCGCAAGCGCGCCGCGACGCAGTTCGACCTCATCGCGCGCCCCAAATTGGCGGCTGGCGCGGATCGTTGCGGCTTCTGTCATGCCGATGTGGAACATGAACATGAACGCCGTCAACTGCATGGCAATCCCGTGCGCCGCGAGTTCAATCTCACCGATCCAGCCCATCATTACTGATGAGCCGACGAACAATCCCCCCTCGGCAAAAGACGTCAGGCCGATTGGCAGGCCAAGACGGAACACCTGCCCCATCGCCTCATTGTCTGATTTCCAGATGCGGCGGAACAGTTCGGCTTCGGGCTTCTTCCACTGCACGTAAAGCATCAGCGCGATCATCTGCAAAATCTGGATAACGACAGACGCGATCGCCGCACCCTCGATCCCCAGTTCCGGCGCGCCCAGATTACCGAAGATCAGCGCGTAATTCACCAGCCCGTTCGCGGCCAACGCCACCAACGTGATCCACAGTTGAACGGCCGTCATTTCCATCGCGCCAAGGTAGGACCGCATGACCTGCGCGCCCATTGCAGGGAACATGCCCAGCACCGCAATGCGCAGATACAATCCACCTTGTGTCGCCACCGCCGCTTCCTGCCCCATCGCCAGCAGCACAGCTTCGCCGTACATAAATGGAACAAACAGCAACACCGCATAGATCGCCGACAGCCAAAGCGCCATGCGGGTGACGCGACGCGCGCGGGTTTCATCGCCCATCTCGACCGCCTCGGCGACCATGGGCGTCACTGCGCGGCCAAAACCTGCGCCAATGATGAACGTGATAAACCACAACCCCGTTGCGACCGTGGCCGCCGCCAAGGACGTGACTGAATACCACCCGAGCATGATGGTGTCCGTCATGTGGATCGAAAAGCCCGCGACATTGGCGCCAACCAAAGGCAGGCCCAATTTCAGCAACCGTTTGGTATGCGTGCTATATGACATCTGTGTGGACATCTGGTTGGCATATGCCCAAACTTTACGCGGGTCTAGCCACAGACCATCAGTGTAGGGATCATCATGTTCAGCACACTCATCTCTGACGCCGAAACGTTTCTGCGCAACCTTGCCCTGAACAACACGCGCGATTGGTTTCACGCCCATAAAACCGACTACGACACCAAATTGCGCGACCCCGCCAAAGCGCTGCTTGAAGAAATGTCGCCGCGACTTAGCACGCTCACAGGTTGCCCGATTTCGACAAAACTGTTTCGCCCGCACCGTGACGTGCGGTTTTCCAAGGATAAAACGCCCTACACCACGCATCTGCACATGATGTGGTCGGTGCAATCGGGCACCCGCCAGGACCCCGTGCTGTTCTTTGGTATCAACCCGAGCGAAGTCACGGTCGGCACAGGCATGATGGAATTCAGCAAAGACGTGCTCACCGATTGGCGCAAAATGGCGGATTTGGACGGGGATTATCTGGCCAGTCAGATCAAGTCCGTCACCGACAAGGGCTACTCTTTGTGGGATCCGAAACTCAAACGTGTGCCGCCGCCCTTTGACAAAGACCATGCGCACGGTGATTTGTTGCGCCACAAAGGGCTGGTTGCAACGGGCCACCCAATCCTATCGGGTGACCTTGTATCTGACCTCGACACGGCGTTTGCGGACCTGTGGCCAGTGTCGGATATGCTGATCGGTGTGGCTGAAACGCCGACACTTTAGGTCAGCTTACAGAACCCGATCCGCAACATCCGTGAACTGCTTTAGCGTTGCATCCACGTCGCGCAGTTTATCAATTCCGAACAGTCCAATGCGGAACGTGCGAAAATCAGCAGGTTCATCCACAGCCAACGGCACGCCCGCCGCAATCTGCATGCCTGCGCCCACAAACTTGGACCCGTTCTGGATGTCGGGATCATCGGTATAGCTCACAATGACACCCGGTGCGCCAAAGCCGTCAGCGGCAACCGGTTTCATACCCTTGCCAATCAAATAGGCCCGCACGCCGTCGCCCAGTTTCCACTGCGCCGCGCGCAAAGTGTCGAACCCCATTTCCGCGGTTTCCTGCATTGTATCGCGGAAATCGCGCAGCGCGTCAGTCGGCATCGTCGCGTGATAGGCATGACCGCCATTCAAATAGGCCTGCATGATCTGGTGCCATTTCTTGAGGTCGATAGCGAAACTGTTGGACGTCGTCGCCTCCAACCGCTCCAACGCGCGCGCCGACATCATCACAAGGCCCGCAGACGGGCTCGACGACCAGCCCTTTTGCGGCGCCGAGATCAGCACATCAACGCCCGTCGCTTTCATATCAACCCAAGCACAACCAGACGCGATACAATCCAGCACCATAAGCGCGCCGACCTCGTGGGCGGCGGCGGCCAGCGCTGTCACGTAGTCATCCGGCAGAATAATCCCTGCGCTGGTTTCAACGTGGGGCGCGAACACGACGTCGGGTTTAGCGTCACGGATTGCGGCAACGACGTCAGCGATCGGGGCTGGGGCAAACGGTGCGCGACTGTCATTTCCGGTCTGGCGCGCTTTGTGAACTGTGGTCTGCGCCGCAAAATCGCCAGCGTCGAAAATCTGGCTCCACCGATAGGAAAACCAGCCATTGCGCACGATCATCGCATGGGCACCGCCGCCAAACTGGCGCGCGACGGCCTCCATCGCATAGGTTCCACCACCCGGTACAATTGCCACGGCATCAGCGTTATAAACGTCGCACAACATCGTGTTGAGATCGCGCATAACGCCTTGAAATAACTTTGACATATGGTTGAGAGAGCGATCCGTGAACACGACGGAAAATTCCATCAGCCCATCAGGGTCGACACTGGAGGGATTGGCGGCCGTTGACATTTATTCATCCTTAATCTGTGCCTACCCGTCATATGGCTTAGTGGCATCAGGATCAAAGTCTATCTCAGTATACCACGCAAGCGATGCGCACGCTGGTTGTGCCGCCCCAGCTATATGCAAGGCCACACGTGCCGCACGACGCCAATCCACAGCAGTGAAGTAGCGCCCTGTTTCTTTGGCGCGTCACAATGGCCCCGGCCTGCGTTCCTCGCTCAGCAATACGTTCGCTTCAACATCGCCGACACCGGGCAATGTCATCACACGGCGGCGCAGGACCCGTTCGAAATCTGCCAAATCCCGTGCAACGACCCGCAGGCGATAGTCGTAAAGTCCCAGCACATGCTCCACCAACTGCACCTCGGGGATCGCCGTCACCGCGCGTTCAAAGTCATCCAATGAAACGCGCCCCTTGGTGGCCAGTTTGATGCCCAAAAAGACCGTCACACCAAAGCCCAATTTTGCAGCATCCAAGGACACCCGCTGTCCCACCAAAATTCCCGCGTCGCGCAACCGTTTGATACGGCGCCACGTCGCGGGCTGGCTCAGGCCGATGCGCCCACTAATGGCGACGGCTGTTTGGGTCGCATCGCGCACCAACGCACGTAAAATCGCGCGATCTATGTCGTCCAGATCAATCATAGCGGCAGGCTTTCATCATCGCGTAACGTCGCCACCGTCATCAATGCTTCGATATCGGCCATGTGCGGCAAGGCGAGGATTTGATTACGGTAAATCTGTTGGTAATGCGCCATATCACGCGCAATCACGCATAGGCGCACATCGACACGGCCCAAAAATGTCTGAATTTCCGTGACTTCCGCAATGCCGCGCGCCGCATCCAGAAATTCGTCGAACGCGCGGGCGTGGGTCTTGTCCAGCGTGATGCGCAATGAAACCGCGACCACATAGCCCAACGCACGCCAATCGATCACCGCATGCTGACCTTTTAGAATGCCACGCTCAAGCAATCGCCCCAACCGTCGCGTCGCCTTGAGCGCGGACACACCCGCCCGTTGGCCCAACTCGGCGGCGGTCAAGGTTGGTTCGGCCTGCAATTGGCGCAGCAAACGGCGATCCAGATCATCAAGCATGAAATATCCATAAATTGTACAATTTACGCATAACAAATTCATCTTGGCAAAGAAATGGAAAAGAACAGGCCTCGTATCGCGTTCAAATGTCAGCCATAAGAACGTCAACTCTAACCGCAACAAAGGAATACCCCCATGCGCGTTTATTATGACCGTGACTGCGATGTGAACCTCATCAAAGACATGAAAGTCGCCATTCTCGGCTATGGCTCACAGGGCCACGCCCACGCTTTGAACCTGCGCGACTCTGGTGCGAAGAACATTGTCGTCGCCCTGCGCGACGGTTCTGCCACCGCGAAAAAGTGCGAAGCCGAAGGCTTGAAAGTTATGGGCATCGCAGAAGCTGCGGCATGGGCCGACCTGATCATGTTCACCATGCCCGATGAACTTCAGGCAGAGACATATAAGAAATACGTCCACGACAACATCAAACCCGGTGCAGCAATCGCGTTCGCCCACGGTCTGAACGTCCATTTCGGTCTGATCGAGCCTAAAGAAGGCATCGACGTCATCATGATGGCACCAAAGGGTCCGGGCCACACAGTGCGCGGCGAATACACCAAAGGTGGTGGCGTGCCCTGCCTGATCGCGGTCGACAAAGACGCATCCGGCAAAGCGCATGAGATTGGCCTGTCCTATTGCTCCGCCATCGGCGGCGGTCGGTCCGGCATTATCGAAACCAACTTCCGTCAGGAATGTGAAACCGACCTGTTTGGCGAACAAGCGGTTCTGTGTGGTGGCGTGGTTGAGCTGATCCGCATGGGCTTTGAGACATTGGTCGAAGCAGGCTATGAGCCAGAAATGGCCTATTTCGAATGCTTGCACGAAGTGAAACTGATCGTGGACCTGATCTATGAAGGCGGCATCGCCAACATGGATTATTCAATTTCCAACACTGCGGAATACGGCCAATACGTTTCCGGTCCGCGTATCCTGCCCTACGTCGAAACCAAGGCCCGTATGAAGGCTGTTCTAGACGACATTCAGTCTGGCAAATTCGTGCGTGATTTCATGCTGGAAAACGCGGTTGGCCAGCCAACGATCAAGGCCGCGCGTCGCGCCAACGACGAACACCAGATCGAACAGGTCGGCGGTAAGCTGCGCGACATGATGCCGTGGATTTCTGCCGGTAAAATGGTCGACAAAGCCAAGAACTAAGGTCCAAAAATAGATCGAAAAAGGCCGCCCTAAATTGGGCGGCCTTTTTTGTCGAAAGTTCGGTTTGGGCCAGCACGAGCAAATGAGACAGGCATTGACCTTAAGACACGGGTTCCAAGATTATTTCCTGTGCAATCTGCACGACGTCTTTTAGAAAGCCATCAATATCTTCGCGGCGGGTGCGGTGGTTATTGAAGGCACAGCGTAACCCGTGTTTGCCCTGAACCGTCGTATCCGACGGCACCGCAAGGCCGCGCTCTTGAAGCCGCAGCATGATCTCTGTGTTGAGCGCACTTGACGCGCCTTCATCCACTGCAACATGTCGAAAACACACGATATTAAGGTCCACAGGGGCAAAGAGTTCAAGCTGAGGATGCGCCTCAACTTGGTTGGCCATGTAGCGCGCCAGTGCGATATCCTTGGAAATTAGGCGTCCGAACTTGGCGGAGCCCTGTTCCTTGAATGCCATCCAGATTTTGAGCGCGCGAAAGCCACGGCTAAGCTCTAGACCATAATCAGCTAGAAATTTGCCAGCGATCATCCCCCGCTCCTGAAGTTGCAGATAGGGGCCGTGCATCTCGAATGTTGCAAAGTGCGC
Source organism: Octadecabacter sp. (assembly GCA_017886375.1). Lineage (GTDB taxonomy): Bacteria > Pseudomonadota > Alphaproteobacteria > Rhodobacterales > Rhodobacteraceae > Octadecabacter. The sequence goes on along the minus strand of JAGGNB010000124.1, from coordinate 9,523 downwards.
CTCTGGATCTTTTATCAAAACAGCACCTGCTTCGAATGGTGTGTGAAGCCATTTGTGCGGGTCAATCGCCACGGAGCCTGCGCGTTCGATCCCAGCGACCAAATGCGCATGATCAGGCGCCAATCGCAGCACACCGCCGATGCATCCGTCGACGTGAAACCAAAGACCTTCACGGTCACAAAGGTCTGCAATCGCGGTCAAATCATCAATCGCGCCCGTGTTCGTCGTGCCCGCTGTCCCGATCACACACGCGGGCTGCAGCCCATTCGCGCGGTCTTGCGCGATCGCGGCTGCAAGCGCATCAAGCCGGATACGTTGGTGGTCATCACTCGCAACTTCTACCAGCGCTTTCGCCCCAAGGCCTAAGACCTCCAACGCCTTTTGATGGCAACTATGCACTTGATCGGACGCATAGAAGCGCAACGGTTTTTTCAAACCGGCGATGCCTTCTTTGCGCACGTCAAATCCTGCCGCAAGATTGCGGATCACGGTATGCGCAACAAGGTTCGCCATTGAACCGCCGCTGGTCAGCGTGCCGCTGGCGCTTTTGGGAAACCCAGCTATCTCCTTCAGCCAATCGACGACTTGTTGTTCGACCTGCGCCGCACCCGTATTGCCGCCTCCAAGATTGCTGCCATCCACGGCAGCAAGGAAATCGCCTAGAGCGCCGGTGAAGTTGCTCGACCCCATGTACCAGCCCCAGAATCGAGGGTGGATATTTCCCATTGGGTAAGCGGCGACGGTTTCCCGGTATTCGCCGTAAACTTCGTCCAGCGGTGCGGGATCCGTCGGCAGGCTGGTTTGCAGCCGCGCGCGTACATCGTCGGGCATAGGAGTCCATACGGGGCGCTCTCGCACTTGCGCCAAGTGCTCCACGGCCTCATCTACCATGCGATGCGCGAGCGCGCGGGTGGCTTCCCAATCGTCCGGATCAAGCGTTTCTTCTACGTTATTCAGCATATGCTACGCCCTCCTGTTTCAGCGCAAAGCCTGCGCGAAAAGTGCGTATTTTGCAAACTTTCGGTTGTGAGGTCCTTTGGGAGATAATTGACATTTGCAGCAGATCATTGGCGGACCAGAAAACGATGATACCAGTCGTTTTGGCTGGTGAAACGAGACGTCATATTTTGATGTCCAATGGCAGGTTCAACCGATGAGCAGGCATCCAATTGATCCCCACCCCCCGCACCTGATGCAATCCACCTAGACAAGCCCCGCGCCCTCTGGTCCAAGTCATCCATGACCACCCAACCCACCATATTTAACTGGATGTCGATCCTGATGCTCGGGCTTATTTGGGGCGGGACGTTTATGGTCGTGGCGATTGCACTAGAAGGCTACGGCCCACTTACCGTCGCCTGCGCGCGCACGACGTTGGGGGCTGTCACCTTGTTGGCATTGGTGCGTTTCATGGGCCGCCCGATGCCGCGTGGACGCGCGGTTTGGGGTTACTTGGCGGTGATCGGCGTGCTGAATACAGCGCTGCCGTTCGCGTTGCTGTCGTGGGGTCAACAGTATGTGCCGTCGGCATTTGCGGGTATTTCCATGGCCGTGTTACCGCTGTTTGTGTTGCCAATGGCGCATCTGTTTAGCGACGAAAAGATGTCGACCCGCAAGACGGTGGGCGTAATCCTCGGCTTTATCGGCGCGGCCGTGCTGATTGGTCCGACGGCTTTCGATTTCTCGCAAGGCAGCCTCGCGCTACCGCAATTGGCCTGCATCGCAGCGTCGATGTCGTATGCGGTCTCAAGCGTTTTAACCCGCGTCTGCCCGCCAATCGACAGCATCGTAATGGCCGCATTGACGTTGGTTGTCGGCTCGATCTGCCTGATCCCCGCAATGTTGGTGTTTGAGGGCGTGCCAACATGGGTCGACGGGCGCGCGGGCTATGCGATTGTCTTTCTGGGCCTGATCCCCACGGCATTTGCGGCCCTGCTTAGGGTGCAAACAATCCGCACAGCCGGATCAGTATTCATGACGCTGGTGAACTATCAAGTCCCTGTTTGGTCAATGATTTTTGGCGCTTGGGTGCTGTCAGAAGTCTTGCCACTGCGTTTTTTCGCCGCCTTGGCGTTAATCCTGTGTGGCCTCGCGATCAGCCAATGGGCGAGCCTTCAAAAGCTGCTTAGGCGCTGACCGTCGCCACCGCTTCGACCTGCGCCACAATGCCGTCAACAACCTGTACCAGCAGCGCGTCGTCTTCACATTCAGCCATCACGCGGATCAATGGTTCGGTACCAGATTTGCGGATCAACAGACGGCCTTTGCCCACAAGCGACGCTTCTGCTGCGGCAATCGCGGCTTTAACCGGGGGTTGACCCAGCGGATCTGCCCCGTCGCTGTAGCGCACGTTTTTAAGCATCTGCGGCACGGTTTCAAACACACGGATCAATTCAGACGCGGGTTTACCTGTTTCAATCATCGCCGCAAGAAATTGCAGACCGGCCAGCAGTCCATCGCCCGTCGTGGCGAAATCTGTCATGACGATATGACCGGACTGTTCACCGCCGAGATTGAACCCGCCTGCCCGCATCGCCTCGACGACGTAGCGGTCGCCAACGTCCGCGCGCTCAAGGGATAATCCCTTGTCATTCAGGAACCGTTCCAGCCCCAGATTGGACATCACAGTCGCCACCAACGTGCCCTTGTTCAAACGGTCGGCCTGCGCCCAGCGGTTGGCAAAAAGTCCCATGATCTGATCGCCGTCTGCGACGTTTCCGTGTTCGTCCAAAATCATCACACGGTCGGCGTCGCCGTCCAGACAAATTCCCACATCAGCGCCATGGGCGACGATGGTTTCCGCGGCCGTGCGCGGTGCCGTCGACCCGCAGCCTTCGTTGATATTAAAACCGTCAGGGTGGGTGCCAACGGGAATGACCGTCGCGCCCAGTTCCCACAAAACTTCAGGCGCAACTTTGTAACCTGCGCCATTCGCGCAATCGATCACGACCCTGATGCCGTCCAGCCGCATACCATGCGGGAACGTCCCCTTTAGACGTTCGGCGTAGCGGAAACGACCATCATCAATGCGTCTTGCACGGCCAATGTTGGACGCCTGCGCAGGCACAAGGTCGCCCTCAAGCAAGCGTTCAATCTCAGCCTCGGCTTCATCGGACAGTTTAAAACCGTCGGGGCCGAAAAACTTGATGCCATTGTCTACGGCAGGGTTGTGGCTGGCGGAAATCATGATGCCTAGGTCGGCACGCATGGAAGTGGTCAGCATCGCCACACCGGGCGTCGGGATCGGGCCAAGCAGCAGCACATTCATCCCCGTGCTGGTCAGGCCAGCGGTCAGCGCGGATTCGAACATGTAGCCCGACAACCGTGTGTCTTTACCGATCACGACGCGGTGGCCGTTTGATCCATCATTGCGGAAATAACGCCCAGCAGCGGCGCCGATTTTCAGGCCCATTTCGGCAGTCATAGGGTATTTATTGGCCGTTCCACGCACGCCATCGGTTCCGAAAAATTTACGTGCCATGATGTCCCGCCCGACTTACTAGAAAGTGCTAATTCACTGCCATATGCAGGCTCATCGCCTGTCTTGTGGCTAGCGTATCATGGACGCGCAGGATTTGCATACCCTGCCGGATCCCGTGCAAAGCGATCGCCACCGAACCGGGCATGCGATCGCGCACGTCTGGTGCATTACCAAGTGTGCCAATGAACCTCTTACGGGACGCACCCAACAGAATTGCACACCCAAGTCCATGAAATATAGACAGATTTTTCAACAAGGTCAGATTGTGATCTTGGGTTTTGCCAAACCCAATGCCTGGATCGACGATGATTTGATCGCGGCGAATTCCTGCCGCCTCTGCCGATAGAATGCGTGTTTCGAGGAAGTCATAAACGTCTAGCGTCACATCATCATATGTCGGCGCGTCTTGCATTGTTGCAGGATCCCCTTGGGCATGCATCAAGCAGCACGGCGCCCCCGTTTGGGCTGTGACGCGGGCCATGTCTGGATCAAACGTAAAGGCCGATACGTCATTGACCAAGGATGCCCCCGCAGCAAGTGCCGCCTGCGCGACGCGGGCTTTGCGGGTGTCGATTGAAATGGGTGTGCTTGCATCTGCAAGGATCGCGGCGATCACCGGCACTGTGCGCGCGATCTCTTGATCTACATCGACGGTCGCGGCGCCGGGTCGCGTGCTTTCGCCGCCGACATCAAGGATGTCCGCCCCGTCCGCCACCATCGTGCGCGCCTGTATGAGCGCAGCGTCGGGCGCGTTGAACAGCCCCCCATCAGAGAAACTGTCAGGTGTAACGTTCAGGATGCCCATGATCTTGGGCGCGCCCATGTCCAGCCCAGCGATAGGCGCGCGCGTCGCTGTGAGGCGATGCAGGATGTCATCGGGAATGTCGGCTGCCGAAACTAGCCTGCTTGGCTGCCCGCGTTCAAGCCGTTGCGCATGGGTGAACCAGCACCAGCCCCCAGCAAGTGTGTGCGCCGTGTCAGGGCGATACGGGTCAGTCATGGCGATGGGGCGGTAATAGGCCATCAGATCACACGGGTTGGAATGTCACAGATCGGCGCATCCGCGCCAACAACCACAAGTTCCAATGCCAGCAATTGACCCGCGAACCATGCCACCAACGACAGCGCGTCTTGGGCATCAGCGCCGGGGCTGTCCGCGGCATCCAGCACGATCTTGGATGGGGCCCAGACGCAAATCTGGCCGTTCTTCATCGCCCAATCAAGTTCGGTGCGGGTGCCTACCACGACGCAGCGTTTGTCACGCCCTGCCAAAACCCAAGCGTTTTGTTCAATCGCCAGCAGATCGATGCGCCGTTGCGCCATGCTAATGCGGGTTTGCGGCGTGGGCGCATCACCAGCCCCAACGCAGAAAATCAGCGGCATATCATCCGCTGCAAGGTCATCAATCAACGCCGTAAGCCCATTAGATGCGACAGTTTCGTTGGACAAGTAGACCACACGTGGGTGCGGATCCTCAACGGTTTCGACCGCAGCATTCTCATGTCCGCCCTGTTCACGCATGATTTCAACGCCAAGCGAATATGGCCCGCGGTCAATCTTTTCGATCCGCACAAACACCCGCAAGGCTTGGGGTTCCAGCAAGATGCGTTCGGCCACGCGTGCAGCCAGAGTTTCAAGCAGGTTAAGCCGCTCTGCGCCCAGCTCGGCCTCAATCGCCTCAGTCACACGGTCATATGAAAGGATGCGGTCTACATCGTCGTCAATTGGCCCTGTCAGTGCCTCGACTTCGACCACCACGTTGAATTTGATTCGCTGCAGGTGGCCGCGTTCTTGTTGGAACGCCCCAATTTCGACCTCAGTAATGTAATCGCGCAGGGAAATACGGTCGCGCAGGCCAACTTTGCCACTTGGGGTGGTCGCCTCTGCCCGCTCGGACGGGTGGGCGAAGGCCATTTTGGTGTCGCTGCTCATGCTGATCCCGCTTTGTGTCTTTGCGCAGTTGTGCTGCGTGGATACTAAGCAGGCGCGTCCCCGACAACCGTCTGTTACGCCGCCCTTTGGGGCAGATGCGACGGGTTGTTGTTAGCCTTCGCGGTAAAAGTAGTGCGATCCGATAGAGGCTGTGCGCGGGAAGATGCGTGCCCAGCGAGGACTGACGGCGCGTGTGTGATAATGCGTCGCCCCATCCGTCAATTGACGCGGTGCACCGTCAAGCAACAGACGCGCGACTTTACCAACTTGTACCCATGCAGCCTGTTCTTGAATACTTTCCGCTGCACCATCGCAGGTGTAGGTGAATTGGCAGGCGAACTGGCGGCCAGTGCCCTGATTGATCACGCCGCACAGCGTGCTTGGATAGCGCGAAGAATCGCGGCGGTTCATAATGACTTCGCCAACGGCAAACAGGCCGCGCACGTTTTCGCCGCGTGCCTCAAAGTACAAAGCCTCCGACAGGCAGCGCCATTGCTCGCCTCCGGATGCCGTGGGCTGGGACGCAAGGAAAGCTTGGTCATAGGTCATAACGTCGGGCGCAGTCGCGATATTGCGGGCAGCAGCAGGCGGCACAGCAGTCAAAGCCGCAACGCGGCCATCTGGCACCTGCTGGATAGTGATACGTTCCTGTCCGAGCAGCGCACTAAGACGGGCCGCCAGAACTTCATCGGCGCGCACGCCGGATACGCCAGCAACGGCCACACTTATGCTTAAGGCGGCAATCGCCAAAATACGCATTGCAAATCGGTTCAACATTCTTGTCCCCAAGAAGACACGTGATCAGCCTCACGCAGGCGCCCTGCCTTTAAGGGAAACCTGTCGATCCGTCCAGTCAGCCCCCCCTGCGGTGCGCCGTCGCACCGAAACGCCTAAGCCACTACGTCAGGATCTAGCCACAACATGATGGGGACCCTATATTTTTTGCAGTCACACCTAGGGCCGTTTATGTGCCAAATTTGTCCTTTAGCGCCAGCTGAGCAGCGGAAAGCCGCGCAACCGGGACCCGAAATGGTGAACACGACACGTAATCAAACCCCTGCGCGCGGCAAAATGCGATGGCTGCAGTATCGCCGCCGTGTTCGCCGCAGATCGACAACGTCACATCCGGACGCCCCTTGCGGCCCCGTTCGGCGCCCAACTGAAGCAGTTCACCAACGCCATCAAGATCAAGCGTATGAAACGGATCTTCCGCATAGACGTGCAACTTTACATAATCAGACATGAACTTGCCCGCATCATCGCGTGACAAACCATAGGTCATTTGGGTCAGATCGTTTGTGCCAAATGACAAGAACGCTGCGTGTTCGGCAATGTCTTCGGCGCGCAACGCGGCACGCGGCGTCTCAACCATCACGCCAAGGCGGTACTCAAAATCCACACCAGATTCTGCACGCACTGCAGCCGCCACAGCATCAAGACGCGATTGCACCAATTCAACCTCGCGTTTGGCACTGACGAGCGGGATCATGATCTCGGGCACCAACTGATTGCCCTTCGCGCTTGCTGCGACCGTCGCCTCAAAGATTGCACGCGCTTGCATGTCATAAATTTCGGGCACGGTAATACCAAGACGCACACCGCGCATGCCCAGCATTGGGTTGTACTCAGACAGATCGTCCACCCGCGCCGTCATCTGCGCCAGCGGGACGTTCAGCACTTCGGCCAAATCGCGCATGCCTTGTTTTCCCGCAGGCAAAAATTCATGCAACGGGGCGTCAAACAGCCGGATGCACACCGGTTGATCCTGCATGATTTGGAATATTTCATAAAAATCAGCGCGTTGCAGCGGCAAAAGACGCTCAAGAACCGCAGCGAGGGCGATTGGCGTTTCCGCAAATATCATCTCGCGCATCAGATCAACGCGTTCGCCCTGAAAAAACATATGCTCTGTGCGGACCAATCCGATACCTTCGGCGGCAAAATTGCGGGCCGTTTGCGCATCTGCCGGGGTGTCGGCGTTGGCGCGAATGCCGATATCGCGCACGTCATCGGCCCATGACAACAAGGTCTGAAATGCCTCATCAAGTGCGGCCTCAACCATGGCAGGTTCACCAACCAACACCTGCCCGGTGCTGCCATCGACCGTGACCATATCTCCGGACTTGAACGTGCGCCCGTCGGGACCAGTGATTGTGCGTTTGCGTTCATCGACATCCAAATCAGCAGCGCCAACGATACACGGCAGGCCAATACCACGCCCGATCACAGCCGCATGGCTGGTAATGCCACCGCGCAGCGTCACAACGGCGACGGCGGCGTGCATGCCGCGAATATCTTCGGGTGTGGTTTCGCGGCGCACCAGAACGCAGGCCTCACTGCGCGCCGCACTTGCCTGCGCTTCACTTGCTGTAAACACCAACCGCCCGCTGGCCGCACCGGGGCTGGCCGCAATGCCACGCACCAAAATATCGCGTTTTGCCGTTCGATCCACCTGACGGTGCAACAATTCGGACAGTGCGGATGGCTGTACCCGAAGGATCGCGTCTTCTTTCGCGATAACGCCGGAACTGGCCAGATCAACGGCAATGCGCACCGCAGCGCGGTTTGATCGCGGAATGCGCACAGCATCCAGAATTGTCAGCTGACCATCGAGCAGGATGAACTTGATCTCCATCTCTTCGCGCAACTGGACCCGCCCCAAAGCGCCAAATTCAATGAGCTTGGCAAAGGCATCTGGCGCCTTTTCTTCCATTGACGGCCCGCGTGGATCGCGCGTCAGATAAAGCGCGTCTAACCTGTCGCGCAGCCCCTCTGCGTGCAGCGCTTGCGGCACAAACCGGCCATTGATCTCTGGTGTGCCCGTTGTGCTGGACGCAAATTGAATGACACCGGACCCCGAAACCCCTGCCCCGACAGCCAATGCCATTTCCTGCACAACCAGCCCGAGCCCGGCATCGGGCGGCGCGCCTTTGGCTTGGCGCAAAAGCCGCGCAGTTGTGCCCTCCCACGTCCGCGCCATGGACCGCAAAACCTCGGCCAATTGCGCGCCCACATCTTGTGGAAATTCGGCATCCATCTCGGCTTCATAAACGGACAACATCGCGCGCAACGCGTCGCGCGACGGATGATCAGGAAGGTAAAATTCTTCGGCGTCAAGCCGCGCCACTTCGACAGCAAACGTCTGAATATAGCGCATATAGAGCCGCGTCGCCGTGTCCTCACCCAAGAGGTCACACAGATCCGCGTGCTTGGCGTCATTCATCCCGATGTTAAGCATGGCAACGGGACCGCCCCAATCGGGATCCATGCTGCTCGGGCGGACTGACAGCAAAGGGTTGTCCCCGAAATGGCGCAAAATTTGTGGCGTATCCGCCGCTTGCCCGGCCGCAATCGCGCGCACAGCATTAAACGACATCGCCACGGTTGTCGGCACAGGCATGCCCAGCCGGATCAGCCGTTGCAGGCATTTTGCCCGTTCACCATGAACTTCCGCAGCCATTGGCGCGGTTTTCGTCACAAGGCACATATCCTTGAGCGTGATGACTTTCTGCACTGCGGCGTCCCCTTTGTGCGCACCATAGAGGGGTGCTTGAACAGAACAAGGATAACCTTAATCGTTCGTTAACCCTCGAGTTTTCGCAGGTCTGCGACACTCAGACAGATCGTGCGGATACGGTGCAACAGGTTCAGTCGATTGCGCCGCAAAACTGCGCTCTCGGCATTGATCTGGACGGTGTTGAAAAATGCATCAATTGGCGCGCGCAAATCGGCCATGGCGGACATCGCGGCGCCAAAATCCTCAGCCGCCATTGCGGGCGCAATTTTGGCATCCGCCGCGTCGAGCGCCTTGAACAGCGCTTTCTCCTCATCAGTATCGGCAAATTTCACCTCCGCACCAAATGAATACTCAACGCCGTCTTTGTCTTCCGCTTGCGACAGGATGTTGTTGGCGCGTTTAAACCCTTGGATCAGGTTAACCCCGTCATCGGTTTTCAGGAATGCGGCTAGCGCTTTGGCGCGGTTGACCAGCAACAGCAGATCGTCGTTTCCGGGCATGGCAAGGGAGGCGTCGATGACGTCGTGGGAGATGCCCTCGTCCTTGAGGTAGACTTTGAGACGGTCATGGAAGAAGGCGAGGAGGTCGAGGGC
>JAGGNB010000016.1 GCA_017886375.1 Octadecabacter sp. | reverse complement strand
CAACGATCCCCGTTCCTTGTTCTGTCCCGATGCCGCTACATCCACGACTTTCATCACGACAAGATCACAGATTATGCAAAAACAACTAAGGTCCGTTTTGAGCCCTTAGTGCGGCTATCGCACCGTACGCTGCTTTAGAGTGTTCTAAATCTAGACAGAACAACGACGCAACCGACCCCTTTGAATCCTCGCTCCGCTAAATAGCTGTCGAAAAAATCGCTTAGCTCCTAGTCGCCGTCTGCGACGCCGTCAGCGCGAAGCCGCGCGTACATGGCACGCATACCGGGCAGAAAAATAAGGGTCACGGCGATGATCAGCAAGCCCAGCGTCATCGGGCGTTCCCAGATAAAGGATATCCCACCGTATAGCTGCACGGCCCGCGCAAAGTTATCTTCCATCATCCCGCCTAGAATAAAGCCGATCAGCAGCGGTGGCAGAGGGTAATTTGCGAATTTCAGCGCGATGCCACAGATACCGAAGCCCACCAACAACAGCAGTTCTGTCGCGTTGTTCTGCCCGATATAGGCCCCCATTAGAGTAAAAAACATAATGAACGGAATCAAGTAGTTGCGCGGAATTGCAAGGACTTTGGCAATGTAGGGAATGAGCGGCAAATTCAGGATCAACAACACAAGGTTGCCGATGAACATAGACATGATGACCGCCCAGAAAATCTGCGGGTCGTCAATCATCAGGCGTGGGCCGGGGGTGACGTTTAGCGCAATGAGTGCGCCCAATAGGATCGCGGTGGTGCCCGACCCCGGAATACCTAGAGTTAGCAGCGGCACGAACGATCCAGTGCAGGCCGCATTATTGGCGGTTTCAGGCGCGGCGAGGCCTTTAATTGACCCTTTGCCAAATTCTGCCTGTTCTTCCTTGGTCGCAAGGTTGCGTTCCACCGCGTAGCCAAGAAAGGAAGCAATCGTTGCCCCTGCGCCAGGTAGCACACCAATGAAAAAGCCTTGAATGGATTGGCGACCAATCACAGGCGCTATTGCCCGCGCTTCGGCGCGCGTGATGCGCAGATCTTTGATCTCTCCGCCGTCGTCACCAATATTTTTTGGTTTAAGGACGAGGAAGATCGCCTCGGGTAGCGCAAACATCGCCATGGCGAGCGTGACGAACCCAAAACCGGATTGAAGCTCCATAAAGCCGCCGGTAAAGCGCGGCAGGTTGAACAGTGAACCTAGGCCAACAGTCGCCATGATCAGACCCAGCACGGTCATCAACAACGCCTTGGCCACCTGTCCGTTGCCCGCAAAGGCCGCGATTGCGGACAAGCCGACAATCATCAACCCGAAGTATTCGGCGGAATGAAACAAAAGCGCTACCGAAGACAACATCGGTGCGAAGATCATGAGCAAAATTGCGCCAATCGTACCGCCTGCAAAACTGGAGATGGCAGCGATGGTCAGCGCCTTGCCGGCCTTACCCTGCCTTGCCATCGGGTAGCCGTCGAATGACGAGGCGACCGTGCCCGCAACGCCGGGCGCGTTGAGCAGAATAGATGAGGTAGAACCGCCAAAGATCGCGCCGTAATAGACGCCCGCCAACAAAATTAGCGCGGCAGACGGATCGCCAATCGAAATTGCGACAGGGATCATGATAGCGATGATCGACATCGGGCCCAGGCCCGGCAGCATACCGATAAACGTACCGATCAGGCAGCCCCCAATGACCATAAGTAGATTTTGCAAGGACATGGCCGTTTGCAGGCCGATAAGAATTCCTTCAAGCATGTGATCAGACTCCCATAAAGAACGGCAGGGGGCGCAGGAAAATCCCGAGGACTTCTTGCACGAGGTACCAGACGACGACGGCTGTACCGAGCGATATGGGCACCATGATGTGCCATTTACGTTCGCCCAGAATGAATGATCCTAGAACCAGAAACGTGGTCGTTGACCCGAGAAACCCGACGGTGCGCAGGCACAGCGCATAGGCGACCATGAGCGCTAGCATAAGGATTGCTTGGCCAAGTTTGTAGTCAGTCAGACGGCGGTAATCGATCTCGCCTACAGTGTCGTCAGCTTTTTCAAATCCGAGCAGGATTGCTAGGGACAGACCAATACCAAGAATAGACAGGATTTTCGGAAAAGAACTGGGCCAGATGGGTTTACGTTGCATAAACGGTGCAAGAGTACCGTCCATAGTGAACCACGCTGTGTAGCCATAAAGTAAGCAGATGCTCAGCAAAACAAGTGCGATCCAACGATCCAACGCCATGCGATCAATTCCCCAAATAGTCGTAAAACAGGTCGGGCGGCGCGATGTGTCGCGCCGCCCGTGCGGGCCCCTTAAAGGAAGCCCAGTTTGGTCATCAGATCGCCAATAACCGTTTCCTGATTTTCAAGGAAGTCGCGGAAATCGTCGCCAGGATTGTGGATGTTGACCCAGCCGTTACGGGCCCGAACAGTTTCCCATTCTTCGGTGTCATACATCGCAGCCAACGCCGCCTGATAGGCTGCAAGGTCTTCCGCTGGAAGGCCCGGTGCCGCGAAGAAGCCGCGCCAGTTAACGAAGGTGGTGTCGATACCTTGTTCCATCATCGTCATGGAGTCCGGTGACGCTGGAACGCGTTCAGCAGACGTGACGCCGATAATTTTGACTTCGCCCGCTTCATCCAGATCAATCGCCTCGGACAAACCAGTCGACAGCGCTTGGATCTCGCCGGACAGCAGGGCCGCCATGGCGGTACCGCCCGCGTCATACGGAATGTAGTTCACATCCAGCGGGTCGCGGCCCGCGGCTTGCATGACCATAGCCACCACAACGTGGTCGAGGCCTCCCGGAACGGATCCGCCACCCACAGGTGTACCCGCAGAATCGGCGTCATAGGCTGCAAGCAGGTCTTCCATGGAGTTGATCGGGCTGTCTTTGCCAACGACGATCGCGGCGTAGTCACCGATGGTACCTGCGACCAATGTCAGGTCACGGTAGGTCTGCGGGATTTCACCGGTCAGACCGCGGATCACCAAAGGCGTCGAATTGACCATCAACGTCCCATAGTTGCTTTCGGCGTTTTCAATCAGATAAGCGATGGCTGTCCCGCCGCCGCCGCCGGACATGTTCTCAAAGGACGCAGATCCGATCAGGCCAGATTCGGTGAGTGCTTCGCCTGTTCCACGCGCCGTGCCATCCCAGCCGCCACCGGCACCGCCGGGGATCAGAAAGTGGATGCTATCCAGCATTTGGTGGCCATCTGCGAAAGCTGGCGTGCCAAGACCCAAAGTTGCGACAGCAGTCGCCATCAGGGCGCGACGGCCCATTTTCATCGTTGTCATTGTATTCTCCCATTTGGTAGCCGTTCTCCTGACGACACCGTGAGTATAGACAACCACGGCAACCTGACACAAACCTGTCATCCGCTTAAATAAGAGGCGTCGTGCACATGAAATACCTGCTTGTAGAAGACAATTATGCACTCGCGAATGCGGTCTGTTCGCGAATTGGCTTGGACGGCCATACTGTTGACCACGCTGCAAAAATCGAAGACGCCATAGCATTTGTGCAAGCTGGGGAATACGATCTTATCCTGCTTGATATTATGTTACCCGACGGGGACGGTCGCAGCTTTCTCAAACAACATCGCGCAGGCAAGAACGACACCCCTGTCATCATTTTGACGGCTAGAAGTGAGGTCTCTGATAGAATCAGCTTGTTGGACTTGGGCGCGGACGACTATGTCACCAAGCCTTTCGATCACGCCGAATTGCAGGCCCGGTGCCGCGCTGTCTTACGCCGCAAAGCAGGCACATCGCAGGCCACAATCAAAGTCGGTGATGTCGAGTTTGATCCCGTCGGTGGCTATTTGACAGTCAAGGAAAATGTCATCAATTTGCGCAACCGCGAACTGCGCTTGCTCGAGATGCTGATGAACGCCAAAGGACAGGTCTTTTCTAAACAAAAATTGGTCGACCGCTTGTTTTCTTATGATGATGACGTGTCCGAAAATGCCGTTGAGGTTTATGTCGGGCGTTTGCGCCGCCATCTTGATGGTTCGTCTGTGCAAATTACAACACTGCGCGGCCTTGGCTACAGGCTCGACTATGACTGAAGATGTGATTATTTTTGGCTCGCTGCGAAACCGGTTGGTGGTGATCCTGACCGGTGGCGCGGCGCTTTTGGCGATTATCCTGTTTTTGTTCGTGCGCGGCTATGCGACGCTGATCGCACAACAAGGACAAGACAATATCCTCAGTGCTTCGGTTTCCTCGATTTTGGGCACGGCTGCACTGCGTGATGGCAAAGTACAGTTGGATTTCCCATACGCGTCTTTAACGATGCTGAACACGCCCGCTGATGACCGTGTATTTTATGCGATCTATGCGGACGGCGAGTTGTTGTCAGGCTATGAAAATTTAGAGGTGCCGAAACTGCAGGCCGGTGATGAGGGCACATTTGCGTCATTAACCTACGACGGCGCTCAGATCCGCGTGGCGACTGCGACCCGAACATTGATCGGCGCGGATATGCCACGACAGGTTTCGGTCTCTGTGGCGCAAACCCAAGATGCTTTGTCAGATACGCTTAACCGGATTTCAAGCAATGTTGCGCTGTTCGGTACCGGTTTTTTCGCATTGGCAACGGCGCTGTCGTTCTGGGCAACCTCGACAACCATCGGGCAACTTCACAGGCTCACAACGGCTGTAACGCGCCGCGGCCCGCAAGACCTGAGCCCTTTTTCAAAACCTGTGCCGTCCGAAATGGCTCCGCTGGTCGGATCTCTCAACACTCTGATGTTGCGCTTGGATCAATCCTTTAAACAGTCCGAGGAATTCATCGCCGAGGCCGCGCACCGTGTTCGAACGCCACTTGCGACTGTACGATCTTATGCTGAGGCCACGCTGCAACGTGTTCAGAACCTCGAAAACCGCAATGCCTTGCGCGCAATGGTGCGTGCAATTGACGAAAGCTCGCGGGCTGCGGGACAACTGTTGGATCATGCGATGGTCACGTTTCGGGCGGAAAACCTGAGCCGTGAAAACGTCGACCTGGTGGAATTGTTGGGTGATCTCGTGCGGCGTATGACGCCTATCGCAGAAATGCGCGATGTGACTCTGAAACTAGACGCACGTGAACCCGCACTGATGTCGGGTGACCCGATCTTGCTGCAAAACGCGTTTCGCAACCTCGTCGATAACGCGCTGAAATATGCCCCATCTGATAGCACCATAACCGTGCAGGTGCACACTACGCCAACGCTGTCCGTCAATGTAAAAGATCAAGGCGTCGGTTTTCAAGCGGATGAAATTCACAAACTTGCCGGACGGTTCGTGCGCGGAAGCGATACAAGCGACCAAATTGGGTCCGGCCTTGGACTGACAATCGCGCAAGACGTAACCTTGGCACACGGCGGTAAAATGATCCTGTCTAACAGACGGAAGGGCGGCGCATGCGTTACTTTGCAGTTTTAATTCTTCTTCTTTCCCCCCTCGTGGGCCATGCGCAGGACTGGGAAGACCGTCAGGTGTTTGGCTCGCAAAACCCGACAAGCACCCTGCGGATATTGTCGAGCACGGACACGTCTTTCTTTGCACCGATTATCGAAAACTTCATCGCACAGCGACCAAATATCCAGGTGCAATATCTTGTGGCTGGTACCACAAATTTAGACGACGTTTTCCGACAAAACCCCGACCAGTTCGACGTCGTCATATCCAGCGCAATGGATCTGCAATTGAAGCTGGCCAATGACGGGCTCGCGGCGCGGCTGGACGGTATTTCTCACCCGGAATGGGCACAGTGGCGGGGCAGTCTTTTCGCCTTCACTACAGAGCCCGCAGCAATTGTCATCAACAACGAAGCCTTCGCCGAACTTCCGATTCCGGCCACGCGCCAAGACTTGATCGAAGTTTTACGCGCAAATTCTGACACCTTCTTGGGAAAAGTAGGGACATATGATGTTCGCCAATCGGGGTTGGGTTATTTGTTCGCCACCCAAGATGCGCGCGCATCCGAAACCTTTTGGCGATTAATGGAAGTGATCGGAACCTTGGATGCGCAGCTATATTGCTGTTCGGGGGACATGATCGACGATCTAATGACGGGGCGCATTTTGGTGGCCTATAATGTGCTGGGAAGCTACGCGCTGGCGCGGTCCGAAACCCAAGATTTGCTCACCGTGATTTTGCCGTCCGAATTTCCGACAACGATGATGCGATCAGCGCTCGTTTCCAAGACCGCATCGCAGCCCGCGTTGGCCGAGGCTTTCGTGAACCACTTGATCCGACTGCAATCTGATGGCGGGCCACAGGATTTCCCATTGCCGTCATTGGGCGCGTTTCAAGATACGACAGGTCGCACGTCAATCCGTCTTGAGCCCGCTTTAATGACCTATCTCGATACGCTAAAGCGGCAAACATTCCTTCGTGAATGGGAAAGCGCAATTATCCAGCAACAATAAATCGGCGCCATCTCAAGGCCGTTTGTCGGTCTCACAGCTTATTGCTATGAAAATTGGGTGCACCGTCACATCTTATCAATCAAAT